>NZ_CP017641.1:6567000-6867500 GCF_001983935.1 Fuerstiella marisgermanici
GAAAGTGATTTCGGCCTTCGACGAAGCCATGCTCGCGTGGGATGAAGAACGGGCCGACACCGCCGCCGCCGGGCTGGCTCGTCACACAGGGGCGACTCAGGTTTTGGAATCCTTTGCGAAGTATGCCGCTCGCGATTTTCGTAGCATCGGTCACAAAGCGATTTATGTGGCGAATGCGTGGCGGACGTTGCAAACGATCGGCTGGCACCATGCTGAACCCGTCGTCCGATCGCTGGCGTATGCATTGTTAAACCACAATGGCGAACCGAACCCTGCCGACAACGACTTGCCGCCCGATCAGGCGTGGAAGCGGAATCAGTCGCTGGCGAAAACGATTCGCAGCGGCTGGCAGTCGGGCAAGCGAAGTTCGAAGGCGACCGAATTGTTGCTAAGCGTTCTTCGTGCCGGTTCATCAGAGGACGCGGCTGATACCGTGGTGGAACTGCTTAACGGCGAAATTTCACCGCAATCTATTTTCGATGCGTTGCACGTAGGCGCCGGGGAGTTGCTGATGCGGCAGGCGGGAATTGTGGCGCTCCATGCCGTCACGACGACGAATGCGATTCGGTTCTTGTACGACGCGACCGGCAATGAAGAGACTCGCAACTTGCTGCTGCTTCAAAATGCTTCGTTCCTGCCGTTGTTCCGCAAAGGCATGCAGGGTCGCGGAAACGTGGCAAATCGTAGCGTCCTGGAATTGCAAGCGACTGACTCAGCCTCAGCGGCCTCGGACGAACTTCTGCCCAAAATATTCGCCGACGTCAGTGGCAATCGGCGACAGGCTGCGGATGAAGTCTTTTCATACTTGAATGCCGGCAATGATGCTCAAGATTTATTGCGAGAGGCTCGCCGATTGATTTTCCTGAAGGGCACCAACGCTCACGACTATAAATTCAGTTCTGCGGCGCTGGAAGACTTTCATAAGATCAGCCCTGACTGGAAAAACCGATTCCTCGCTACCAGCGTCTTTAATCTGCGCGGCACAGGGCACAAAGATAATGGACTGGTCGAACGCATTCGAGCGGCGGTTGGGTAACGACATTATGACGCCACGTTTTCATGTCTTCCTGTGCGGTCTGCTTGCGGCGATCCAAACGGTAGCTGCGTCCGAACCCGTCAAGCTGTCGACGATTCAGGACGAAGATATCAATGAGAGCAGTGGCATCGCCGCCAGCTACACTCACCACAACGCCATTTGGGTTCATAACGATTCCGGCGACAAGCCGCAGTTGTATCTGGTGGGCACCAATGGTGAGACTCAGGCCGTCGTAAATCTGCGCGATGCCGACGCAGTGGACTGGGAAGACATGTGTTCGTTTTCAGTCGACGGGAAGTCCTGGTTGCTGATCGGTGACATCGGTGACAACGGCCAGGTGCGAGGCAAAAAGAAGAACGCCGGCTGCTGTTTGTATCTTGTGAATGAACCTAAAGTGCCGCAGGCCAATGGTCGACCGAAAATCAGTTGGAGTATAGCGGCGAAGATCGATTTCGATTACGAAGACGGTCGCTGGGACTGCGAAGGACTGGCCGTCGACGTTGAACGAAAAGAAATTTTGGTGCTGACGAAGGGGCTGCCAGGCAAGAGCGGGTTGTTTGTGATGCCGCTGGATTTGCAGACCAGACATCAGCACCGGACGGCTCAAAGAATTGCGAGCCCTTACATTCCGTTCGTCACGGCGCTGGATATTTCGCCGTCAGGTCGCACAATGGTGGTTGGCACGATGCTGAACGGCCTTGCGGTGACTCGGAAGGCGGATGAATCCTGGAAAGATGCGTTCACTCGCCTGGGAACCGCCTTCAACCTGCCACCTCGAAAACAGGGCGAGACAATTTGTTTTGACCGAAGCGGTCGCTGGCTGTTTTTGACCAGTGAAGGTAAGAATCAACCTCTATGGCGGATGCCCGTCCCGGAATAATCACGCCGATTCAACTACGCCACAGCAACTATCCCACCTCAACCCCGGAGACCCACCATGTCCGAGCCCAACGCCACTCGACGAACGTTTCTACAAACCACAGCCGCTGCGGCCGGCACACTGGCGGCCACTGCTTATGTTAGTGGCGACGAAGCAAAAAAATCGCCCAAAGATAAACTCCGGATTGCAGTCATCGGTTGCGGGGGTCGAGGCGGCAGTAATCTGAAGGGCGTGTCGTCCGAAGAGATTGTTGCTCTTTGCGACGTCAATCAGCAGAACCTCAGCCGTGCCAAAGACGCTCATCCGAAGGCACGCACGGTGATTGACTATCGACACCTTTACGACAACGCGGACGACTTTGATGCCGTGGTGGTCAGCACGCCGGAGCACACTCATGCGTTTGCCACCTTGCCTGCGTTGCAGTTGGGCAAGCACGTCTATTGCGAAAAGCCTCTGACTCACAGTGTGTATGAAGCGCGCGTGATTCGCGAAGCGGCCGTGAAAGCGGGCGTGGCTACTCAAATGGGAACTCAGATTCATGCCGGCGATAACTACCGTCGCGCCGTCGAGATTGTGCATTCCGGTGCGATTGGTCCCGTACGGGAATGTCACGTTTGGGTTGATCGAGCGTGGGGACGCCAGTCCAAGGCCGACGCAGAACGCAACAACGATCGCGTGTACGCGGAAGAACGACCGACAACAGCTGATCCAATTCCAGAAGGTTTAAACTGGGATCTGTGGCTTGGCCCGGCTCCATATCGGCCGTTCAATAACGTGTACTTTCCAGGCTCGAAGTGGTACCGCTGGTGGGACTTTGGCAACGGCACCATGTCGGACCTCGGCAGCCACTGGATCGACCTGGCCTTCTGGGCTCTGAAACTGGAATCACCGCTGACGATCGAAGCGAGTGGCCCGCCGCCGCATGCAGAGATCGCTCCGGCTTCGATGCAGGTGAAATACGAATACGGAGCTCGCGGCGACATGCCAGCCGTCGATGTCCATTGGTATCAGGGCGACAACAAGCCGAAGATCTGGACGGACGGAAAGATTCCTCAATGGCGCAGCGGCGTCTTGTTTGTCGGCGACAACGGCATGCTGCTTTCTGATTACGGCAAGCACATGATTTTGCTGGATCAGAAGGTTCAGGAATTCCAACGGCCGGAACCCTTCATTCCAAAGTCGCTTGGCCACCACGCCGAATGGATTCACGCTGCAAAAACCGGCGCGCCAACGACCTGCAACTTTGAGTATGCCGGTTGGCTGACTGAGGCGAATCATCTGGGCAACGTGGCCTACCGCACCGGCAAGAAGCTGGAATGGGATGCGGCTGCGATGAAGGCCACAAACGCGCCGGAAGCGGATCAGTTCATCCGTCGTGAATACCGTGACGGCTGGAGCTTGACGTAATTCCAACTGCGCGGACATTGTGAGTGCCGCCCGCCGGTGCTCACTGTCGCAGCCTTCAAACATTGGGAGGACGCGCGGCGGCTTATGAATTCAGCGTTTGCATGGAAACTCGAAACCGACAGCTTCCGTATTCAATAGCGAGGTTCAAAATGAGTCTTCGGGTTCGGATCTGCACGCTGTTTTCTGTTCTGCTGTGGCTACATGTTGGGTTCGCGCCGCTGGCCGAGGCGGCTCCTCCGGTGCTGCTGCTGCAGGAACCGTTGACGAATTCGGAGCCGCCAGCGCGACGCATGGGTTATGCCATCATGCGGATGCCCGACGGTACCTTCGCGTTTTATGACCGTTATCGACCAGAGAGCGGTCCGCTGCGAATGCCTGATCGAAACGGCAGGGTCCACTCGCTGTCGCCAGGTCTGCCGGATCGAGTCCTCAGCGATCCTTCGATCATGAACAGCGGGGTTCTGAACAATCCTCAGGTGATTCTGACGCCTGATAGCAATGTTGTCAGCATGCAGGTTCGACGTGAAGCTCTGACTTCCGAACAGGCTGCAGAGATCGGTTTGCGAAGTTATCTGGACGTGTGGATGCAGACAGCCGGGCCCGAAGGAGTGCCGGAACCGAAAATGATCTGGCGCGGGTACAATGGGTCGCAGATGGAATATCAGCAGTTGAAGAATGGTCGGCTGCTGGTGCCATTCGGAAGTATGCAGCCGCATGCCAGGCCCGAGCCACCAACGGGGCGCCACAAAACTGTGATTCAGTATTCCGACGACGGTGGAGCAACCTGGCATGAAAGTCCGTCCAAACTGACGGCGGCGTGTTATGCCAACTTCAACGGACTGAATGAAGGTGCCTGTGAACCGGCCATTGAAGAACTCAGCGATGGCCGCCTGTGGATGTTGATGAGAACATCGGCTGGATTCCTGTACGAATCATTTTCCAGTGACAACGGCACGACCTGGACGAAGGCGACCGCCAGTCGATTTCACACGTCCACGGGACCGCCGAATATTATGCGTCACAGCAACGGCTGGCTGGTCGTCACATGGAACAATTGCGAAATGCCTCCGCGCGCGAACGGCGATGGCGTCTACGGTGGTCGAGATGCGTTGCACATGGCCGTGTCGGATGACGACGGGAAGACCTGGCGTGGTTTTCGTGAGATCTATCTGGATCATCGGCGCAACGACAATCCAGCAAAATCGGGAGACCGTGGCACGGCGTATCCGCTGGGTGCCTTCACGGACGACGGCAGGATCGTCATCCTGGCAGGGCAGGGGGCTGGCGGACGCAACGCGATCGTGATTGACCCGGAGTGGATCGAAGAAACTCAGGCCGCAACCGATTTTTCGAACGGGCTAGAGGATTGGTCCGTGTACAAACATCACGGACCCGCCAGGGGCTGGTGGCGAGCTCGAGCGGTCGGCTGCGAGGTGGTCAGCAGCCCAACCGATGCTGCATCTCGTTGTCTGCATGTTCGGAAGCCAGACGAACTGCCGGCGGATGGGGCGACATGGAACTTTCCCAACGGCTGGACGGGTTCACTGACGACACGGATCATGCTGCCCGCAGGCTCGCAGGGAGGAATCTTGTCTTTGAATGATCGCATGTTCGATCCATCGAACGACTACGGAGAACAATTTTCCGTGTTTCGTCTCGAACTGCGATCGGACGCGATTTTGAACCACGCGATTCGGCCCGGGCAGTGGCACGATGTCGTATTGAAATGGGACCTGGCAGCGGCCGAATGCCGCGTGCTGGTCGACGGAATGCCAGCGGGTACACTGCCGCTGAACAACGCGACGTTGAACGGCATCAGTTACGTGCGTTTTCGGTCGTCTGCGACGTCGCTGGACGCGGCCGGTTTTCTGGTGGACTCGGTCAAGGTTCAGATCGACACACCGCATGCACCGGAATGTTCTACTCAGGACCGGATTCAACAGGAACAGCGCTATGTGCAACGCGTGGTCCCGACGTGGGCAATAGGCGAGTAGAACAAAGGGAGTCTACTGCCTTTCACGCTGACCTGTGGCCGCGGCAATCGGTTGTTGTCCTGCGTGGGCCGGTGCCCACTAGCCAGAACCGTCCACAACAAAACGCAAATTGCTTTAACTCTATTTGCTACGCTCCACCGGGACGCATCATGTAGTAGTGCTTTCTGCTGAACCGCACTCCGCTGATCAGTACAAGCAATTGTCCGGAAGCAGGGGCGTCGAATGTGACCGCAAGACGTTTGTTGCGTTCGTGAGTTCCCGAACACTTCTGAACTGTGTCAGTGCCGTCGGATTCATCGGCCAGCGTATGGACTAAATGGTGTGTCCACATGACCGCTCAGTTTTTCGTACGGTGTTGCATGGCTAGTTAATGAGGCCGAACTGGGTGACAACTGAGTTCCTTGCGAAGCCGGCGGTGGTGTCCAGCACGCGATGACAACGTCGGTTGACACAGGCACCTGAAAGCCGCAATCGGTGAAGTCTTCAGGCTGCCAGTGAGATCGATGAACCTCCAGCGCGTTCCCGTACACCGCACCCTGCTCGAAGAACTCAGCCGGAGTGACGATAAGCAGATGACCAGAGGCAGACACCAATCGCTGCAGTTCAACAATCAATTGGCGGCCTTCATCTTTCGGCAGATGTTCAATGACGTCGCCCAGAATCACGCAGTCGAACGGCGGTGATTCACGCTTCAGAAAATCCTGGATCAACTCGGCGTAAACGACGTTGTATAGATCCCAAACCGGATTGCGATAGTTCACCCATCCCTCGACGCCGACAAGAAATGTTTTCCACGGCTGCACGCCCAGGTCCAGCCACTGTCGCACCATGGCCCCATACATACCGAACCCCATTCCCAAATCGAGAATGCGATGAGGTCGATGGGTAATGAGATGTTGCGCCACCCACGGGACGGACGCATAGCTGCCAATGGGCATACGTGATTCTCCTTTACAGCGTTTCACGCTGACTTGTGGCTGCGGAAATCGGTTTTTGTCCTACGTGGGCCGGTTCCCACGAGCCAGAACCGTCCACAACAAAGCGTAAATTTTTCTAGCCGGACGTTACAGACCGCTGTTCCCACAGCGTGCTCAACAGGTCGTCAAATCGTTGAGCCATCGTGCTGGCAAAGCCGTGATTCTGTGCCGTTACGTGGGCTGCCTGTGAGACAGATTCGGCCAGTGATTTGTCATTCGCCAGATCCTGCGCGGCGGCGACGATGGACTCTGGTGTTCCCGTGACAATCAGGCCGTTGCGGCGATTTTCGATGAACTCGGGAACGAACCCGATGGGGCGCACAATCACGGGCTTCCCACACATCAGGGCTTCCATAATGACCAGGCCGTAACCTTCCGATTCTGATACCAGAGTAAAGGCATCCATCGCGGAATACAGGTTTCCCAGATTGTCGCCGCCACGAATGAACGCATAGCGCCCCGGGATGAGTTGGTTGGCCAGATCCATCAGCGGACAGCGCAGATGCCCAAATCCAACCATCAGCGCTTTGAACTGAGGTGGAAGCTGCGCCACGGCATGAATGATGGCGGCCGGATTTTTTTCTTCAGAGAATCGCCCGACAAACCCGATCACAAAATCCTCGTCGTGAAATCCGAGCGACTGCCGAACTGTATTGCGAGGATGAGTGGCCGTCAGTCGCTGTGGATCGACGCCGTTGTGAATTACGGTGGTTGGAACATCAAAGCACATGTTTTCCTGAACGCGGCGACTCACGGCGATGACGTGATCCACCACCGGTGTCATGCTTTCCAGACGCTCTCGGGTCCAGTGGCAGTCTCCGTGCGCCACAAAAACACTCAGCGGTGGCCGCACGGCGGAAAACCAGTCCGCGTTTGCGCCGGGGTCGGACACCAGCAGAACGTCACAGTCTTCGCACGCTTTTCTCACCGAGTCGCGACCGCCCACTTCCACCGGAACCTGCATCCGCGCCACCTGGGCCTGGTCGACGAGGTCGGTCGTCACTACGTAGCGAACAAACTCTGTTTTCTGGGGATTTGAGTAACGACGCAGTGCGTTGAACCATTGGTCGATCCCGGCAGGAAGCAAATGAGTCCCCACATGAATGACTCGTAGCGGTGCCCCCGACGACGTCGGTGCGAAACGAAGCGATTCGGGCTGAGGAACCGATGCTCGATAACCATCGCCATAGCAACCATCATCCCCAAGGTAGGCCGAACGCACTGTCTCCTGTCTGGAAGTGCTCAAAACGGGTCCGGACTGGCTGAGTCCGATGTTGCTGGCGGCAACTTTGGAATACGGTCCGAGGTCGCTCGTGGAACGATAGAATCTGATTGACATGCGCTGCAGCCCCTTGTGTTTGACGCTGCCATTGGACAACGGGCGACGACAGCGTCGCAAGAGGATTTCTGCAGGTTCGATCACCCGTCCGGCGTTTCGGAAAACTGCAACGGTTGTGCAGCATTCGCTGGTCGCAAGGACGAGTGTCTTGTCAGAGGCTGTTATCTGCTACACAGAAACGGCACCTTGTTGATTGCCCATTTCTACAGCGTGTTGAGCTGACTTGTGGCCACGGTGAACCGTTTTCGATAGCAAACCGCTTGCCTCCAAGAGCCCGACGCGGCCACGCGTCAAGGTGGACTTTTCTAACGAGCTTCGTCAGCGGAACTGACCTCGGGAGTGGCCATGAGATGTCCAGGCATCTGATCGGCACCGGTCGCCTCAGGTACCAGGAATTCTTTTCGATCAGGATCTCGGGATACAAACGGCAAGGACGGTTTTACCGTGGCGATCAGGGCCGCCTGAGCATCATCGCAATCGAAACCAGGTTCCCACCAGTTGCCGTCGAACCAGTTTGCATAGTCGTACACAGATCCCGTTGCTGTGGTGACTCGGTCAGCCGCCACAAACAAATTCGATCGAATTCGAAACGTTGACACGTCTGGAGGCAGTGCCAGCATCAACGGCGTCGCCAGGTTATGAAACGTGTTCTCTGCGATCACAATGTCCTGACAATTCTCTGCCATTTCAATCGCGACCGAGACACCGGTCGTGCCCGTCGTCATAAGATTGCGACGAATCCCAATGTCGGCCACTTTCGCCTGCATGACAATCGGAATACCGTAGTCAGTTGTCCCCTGAATACGGCAATTGTCAATCCGCAGCGACTGCGCACAAGCTGTGTCCTCAGCACCACCCACCACGATACCAACACCGCCGCAACGAATGTCGAGCTTCTCAAGACGGACCGGATCTTCGGGCGTGCCCGCGAAGCCGTCGTGTAGATAGACCACGGCAATAGGCGAATCCCGTGGCTTCAGCGAATGGAACTGGCAGTCGTGTACGTGCATACCGGGACAGGCACCCATCGCTTCTACGGCATGCTGAAAGACGTCCGTATCTATGCGGAAACCGGAAATGACCAGGTGCGCCGTGTTGAGTACGCGGATCACCGACTGGTGATCATCCGCCATCAGCGCGGCACCCTGCGGCGCTTCGATGGTGATGTTCTGCACATGCGGCCCGGAAATCAGCAGCGGCCCTTTGTACGTGCTGCTGTCTGTGATCGAAATCCGAATTCCGGGTCGCGCGGCGTGCAATGCCGTGGTGATGTCGGTGTATTCGGCACTACCGTCAGCAGCGACGGTCAGTACGCCGTCGCTGAGAAACGAATTCCCCGTTGGTCCATTGTGAACAGTAGCGGCCACACCGCCTGGTGAATTTGACGAATCGGCCTGTTCGAATGTCGGTTCGGTTCCCTTCTGTGAAGTTTTCGGGCCGAACATGACGGCCAGCAGAGCAGCGGTCGCAACAACGACTGCCCCCAGCACCAAAGACCAGCGTGATTTTTGCGGACCGTATTTCTGCGGGAGTGCTCGTGTTGAGTCATCTCCGGTGCTCGGTTTCTGATTTTCCCGGGCGAGATACCGAGTCAGCAGGTCGGCGACTTCGTCCGCCGTTTGAAACCGGTCCTCCGGATTCTTTTCCAGTAGTCGATCGATGACGTCCGCCAGTTCCCTGGGAAGTTTGCCGCCAGCGTCCGCGATACTCGGGTGGCGTTCCGATACGACGCGGCGACCCGTAGCGATCGCGTTATTGGCCCGAAACGGCGACTGACCGACAACCATCGCGTACATGACGCAACCGAGACTGAACAGGTCGCTGCGATGATCCAGATCCTTTCCCTCAACCTGTTCCGGCGACATAAACGAAGGTGTGCCCACGACGTTGCCGAGTGACGTCAGGTCGGAACGTTCCATGGCGAGTCGCGCCAGTCCGAAATCGGATATCTTCACACGTTCGATCCCGTCCTCCAGAAGGATGTTGGCTGGTTTGATGTCTCGATGAATCACACCATGACGATGAGCGGCCGCCAGGCCCTGGGCCACCTGCGAACTGATTCTCAACAGATCAACAACCTTCAGCGGCGCATCATCTTTGATGCGTGCGTGGAGTGTCTTGCCATCGATGAATTCCATCACCAGGAACGGTTTACCGAACGCCTGGGACACTGCGTGAATAGTGACTACATTGGGATGGCTAATCCCTGCCGCCGCCCGAGCTTCGCGGAAAAATCGTTCCCGTGCGGAATCACTGGCCAGCAGATCCGGCGACATCACCTTAATCGCCACGTTGCGGTGCAACTGTCCGTCAAAGGCCCGCACGACCAGCCCCATTCCGCCGCGACCGATGTGGTTCAAAACGTCGTACTCGCCCAGACGGCCGATCGCCCCTTTGTGCGATGATGGACTCAACGGCAGACCCAAGACAAGCGTCTCGCGCTCCGGGTACGGAACCCTCGCGCCCGGCGGCTTGACAACCGTCGGCTCCGAGCCCGAAGGATTCTTGCTAATTCCCTCCGTGCTTTGCGAATCCTCATGATCCGATGGCGAAACAGAAGACGTTGGTTCAGTCATGAGTCTGTCGCAAGCAAGCGAAACGGCGGCATAGATTTCAAATCGGTCACCGCCATTTTGCCAATTTCCGACTCCGTTACAATCCCTGCGAAGATGTGGAGGGAAGTGGCCCGTCCACCCTGGTTCGAAGAGAAGCGAGATGTGCCAGGAACGTTCTTGATACAGGTCGTCGCTCTTGCTGATAGATATCACTCAAATCGATGCTTGAAACAAGCATCGGGGCAGGTTAGATCGGCCAGCCGTCCCGGTCGTGAGCGCAGGTGCAGTTCCTGTTGCGAGAAGGTGATTTCGACGTTGAGTTCGCGGAACAGAACAACGATTGCCAGATTCACGTCGCGAAATTTGTGCCGGTCCCACTGTGGATACGCCGCAAAGCGTCTGAATTCAGCGAGATCCGCTGGACCAAAGCCGCCGATAGCTCTTGTCGATTTAAGGATTTCAACGGGCGATTGACCCGATGTCGATCAGGCATAGCTGGCGTCCGTTTGTGCCGTCGACCGCGTCGATGCAGACGTATCTGCCATCCCGACTCAGCCGCGGATGCGTGTCGACTCGCCATTCGCCGGTGTACACCTTTGGCAGGTGAAAGTGGCCGAGATCAATTCGGCGATTGGAAGCGATCTCATACAGATGAGGAGTCTGCAGCCGCTCCTTTCCTTTAGGATAGGTGTCGTCCAAAATCCATTTGTTGCCTGGCAGATAGCTAAGGTGTCCACTGGGATCGAGCACTCCATGACCGATTTCTTCCACCGTCCCACCTTCGCGATCTTCGAAAAGAAAGTCGCCCCAGTTGGAATTCCCCAACAGGTTTTTACTCTGCGAAAGAATGTGCGTTGGGTCTCGCCAGATAAAGTGTGACGCATAGCCGTTTGGGATAACGATCCGAATGTCGGTGCCATCCGGATTCGCCGTGATCATTCGAGTCAGTCGCTTGCCATCGGGATATCGCCACCGGTGCAGGGCGATGAATCGACTACCATCCGGATTGAACAACAGGTGGTTAAAGTAGTGCTTGATACCCGGCTGAGCGTTCGGGATTTCACCGAGGGATGCGATTTGCGCGAGATCAATAATCAGATTTGCGGTGCCAGTTTCGAGGTCGATGCGAAAAATTCCGCTGTCGCTGGGGGCGAGGTCATCAGCCAGAGGGTCGGGGAATCCGGTGTATCCATAACCGGGGCGGACGTCAGCGATTCTGCGAAAGTCGGGCGTCACGGCCGTTTTCCCGTCGGGGCTAACGCTGTACACCGGATGAGGAATGGTACGGCCCTGCTGAGTCTTTACATCCAGCAGTCGGCAGACGAAGTAGTCGTCTTCTCGATCATTCCAAAGGACGGTTGATTCTGATCCAGGAAGCCATTGCAGCATGCATCCCTGCTGCCAGTTCCATGCAGTGCTTCGTCCCAGCGAAATCCAGCGGTCGTTGTCCTGCAGATCGACCATCCCGATTTCAATGACGTCGTCCGCCACAGGCGAACGATGTTCGAACGGCACCTGCATACCCAGAACATATCGGCCTGAGACATCGAACTGCAGCTTGTCGTAGTAGCCGAACCAGTGGTGGCGCGGACCTTTGGTGATGAATCGAGTCGGAAACGTCTGTGATTCATCACTGCGGGCGAAACTCGTTGCGCCAGCAATTGAAACGGCAGCAAGTTGAGTCAGAAATGTCCGTCGGTCGCTCGACATCCATAGTCTCCTGTAAGGCGCCATGCACTGTTACGCGCAGGCCATTTTGTGAACACGATCTTCAATAGAAGCATTGTCGCACACGATGTAGGGGACGGGAAGTTCCGCGGATTCAGGCGAGTTCTGTTGGCGTACATTCTGTGGCGCGTGCCGCAACTGGTTTTTGGCGACCGATGCGGTATTGGCCTGAAGTGACTCGCACGCGAGAGATGCCCGACGGCCTTGGCACCAATTTTTACTGCCGCCACCGCGTGTCTGAGTTTGGATATTCCGTTCATGCGAGTTGTGCAGTTGTATCAGCCGGGTTGTCGCGAATCTGCCGGTCAGACATTTCTGCGATTTAGGCAGTCACCCCCATCCCCGTAGAAGATGGTGACCTAGACTGGCAACAGAGGATGCCGAAAACGCACGCCCACGCAGGATTGCACCAGACTATCGGTCTTACGTTTACAACGCCTTTCGACAGTACGCCATGAACGCGACTCAAACATCTTTCACTCCATCGTCTGGCGGTGTCTATTGCCCCATGACCCCCGCCGTTCCTACGGATACGTGCGCTGTACTGCAGCGTCTGATGGCATTGTCAGAACAGGCGGGCAAAGAAGTTGCCAACGGTTCGCCTCGAACAATCGTCCCGCGCGGCGTGTGTTCGATGCTGCTGCGAGCGATGAAGATTCGCGACCCGGGCATCATTCTTCATGGTCAGAGGATCGGCACGATTGCGCGCGGTGTTTCGACACTGCTCGGATGGGAAGACGCTCAGCGAGCGGAATTAGAACTGGCCGGATTGCTGCACGACCTCGGCAAGATTGGAGTTCCCGACAACATTCTCCGCAAGCCAGGAAAGCTTAGCAGCGAAGAATATGACTTCGTTAGCCTGTATCATCACGCCGCGATCAGTCTGATGCAGGTGCTACGAATCGATACGAGTTTGATCTCGATGTTGACCATGCTGCACCACAATTTCGATGGAGCAGGCGTCGAAGCTCGGGGAGCTGGCGTGTCTCACGAACTGCCGCTTGGCCCGCGCATTCTGGCGGTCGCCGACGCATACGATTCGCTTAGTTCGCCCAAATCCTATCGTCGCGGGATGACGCACGGCGAAGTGATGAAGATCCTGAATGAACATTCCGGCAGCCGCTACGATGGCAACGTCATCAAGACACTGAATCGATGGCATGAAGCCGATGGCGATCAGTTGTTTGGCATGGGCGATCCCTTTGGTGACCCCGCTCAGCGCATGGTGATTTCTGACGCCGAACGCGACGAAGTCGTTGTGCTGACTCAAATTCTGAACATCCTGTATCAGTTCCATTCGCTGTACGACGGTTTCTTCATCGTGGATTCGAACATGGAATACTGTGTTTGGTCGGACGGCATGGAAGAACTTTCGGGCAAAGGACCGGGACACACCGTCGGTCGAAGCTGGCAGCCCTGCGATGTTTCGCTGTCGCCGATTACCCAGACGGCTCGAAACGATCTTTCCCCACGCGAAGAGATTTTGCCGCAGGTGATGCGCAATGGACGGGCTCAGTTTGCCAGCCGCGTTTGCGACGTCGATGGCAATCGCCAACTGAGTGTTGACGTTTACACCATGCCAATTCTCGGTGACCGAGCGAAAGTCAATGGCGTTGTGCAGTTGTTTCGGTGTAAAGGCGGCGTGCGTCGGCAAAGCCGTGAATACGTCGAACTGAAACTGGCCGCCACGCGTGACGCTCTTACCGGTGTCGCCAATCGAGGCCAGTTGGAAACGCAGTTGCGTCATCTACTGGATGACTATCACAACCATGAAGGCGCTCGCAGCCTGAGCGTCATTTTTCTGGATGTGGATAAATTCAAGAACATCAATGACACATACGGTCATAAAGCGGGAGACCAGGTCCTTGTCGATCTCACTCGGCTGCTACAGCACGAAACCTACTCCGGCGAAATTATCGCTCGCTACGGCGGCGAAGAATTCATTGTGCTGTGTCCGGATACGGACGTGAAAGCGGCTGTGCGACGTGCAGAACGGCTGCGAGACGCCATCCAGAAAAGCTCCGTCGGTGGAGTCAGCGGATTGAACGTGACGTCGTCTTTCGGTGTTTCGACGGCTCATTTGGGAGACACCGTCCAGACGCTTATGGAACGCGCGGACGCGTGTCTGTATCAAGCGAAAGAAACGGGAAGGAACAGAACATGCTGGGAAGATCAGGACAAACTGGACAAGGAGGAACACGAAATGATTGAAGAAGAAGTGGTCGAAGAATCTGTTCCACTGGTCAGCGAAGAACGTGGCCGCCTGGTATTTACTCAGGACATTCGCGTCTCGACATCGTTGGAACTGACCGCGATGAAACTCAACGCTTTCATCTCAACGGTCGAGGAAATTGAGCTGACTCACCAGGAACAGGGCTTCCTGCAGCTGCGGCTGGGGTACCTCGGTTTCACGCGCCGCTGGGGGTCTGTTCCGGAACGTCAGCCTGTTGAAATGGACATCCGTTTCGAAACCACACGCGAAGCGGGAACCGGGGCCGATCGAGGCCGGACGCTACGTCAGGTTGCGGTTGTGATGCGGCCCATCGGTCGAATCGTCAACAAGGCGAAGTTCGAACTGCGATGTTCAAACATCATGGTGCAACTGCGATCGTACCTGTTGGGCTACTAATTGGCCGAGCGTGGTAGTTGGCTAACAGCTCGGCTTTCAGCAAGCCGAGCTGCTAAGACTAAGACGCATTACTGCTGTCCGAACGTGAGTCCTCGCAGGCTGTCGTCACCGCTGTTGTCTACAACCGGATCAAGACCGCCTGTCAGCACGAAGCCGTCGACTATTGATTTCGCCTGGGCAAGTCGCGTTTGAGCGGCGATGAGCTGCAGGTTGGAATCAAAGTACGTGCGCCGCGCGACCAGCACCTGTACAAAGCTGGTCTCACCCGCTTCATACGCCAGCTCCGCCAGTTTCAACGATTCGTTCGCGTTCGGCAGGATGTGGCTGACGTATTTATCGACGGCCGCCAACGCCGCGTCGTAGTCTCCGGACACTTCTGCAAGCCGTGCTTCGATCGATTTTTCGACCCGTTGGACTTCCAAAGCCGCTCGACAGAATTCTGCCCGAGCAGCTGCAATATTACCTTCGTTGCCGTTGAATACTGGCACGGGGGCGGAGACCTGGAAATTCAGCATGCCGTTATTTGTGCCATTGTCTACGCCAGCGCCGAGCTGAAACGTGAGGTTGGGAACGGCCTGCACCCCGTGTCTTTGCAATTGAGCTCGCGCCCGCGAAACTCGCGTTTGAGCCGCGTTGTATTCCGGACTGCTGCTAACAATTGTCGACTTCACCAGCGACCAGTCCTGAGTCTGCGTTTCAACCGGAAGTTCGCCGATCAGCGTTGATGGTTCGATGTACGGCGTGCCGGTCAAAGCAATCAACCTGCGCCATGCGGCCGCAAACCGGACACTGGCCTGTTGAAGAGCCAGATCAATTTCATTCTTCTGAATGGTGGCCTGCAGGACTTCGAGTTTCGAACCTTCCGCTGCTTTGACGCGAAGTTCGGCGACTTCCACGCCCTTGTCCACGACGGATTCGAAGTCTTCGATGAGTTCGATCCGCTTCTGGGCGGCCAAAGCGGCATAGAATTGGACGCGCACATCAGTAGCCACGCGCAACTTCTGAGCTTCCAGCTCCATCAACTGAGCTCGCAGAGTTTCGTTCAACACACAGCGATTTAGTTCAAGCTTGCCAGCTGTGACAAATTCCTGTTCCACAAATGCAATATGCTGATCAGTGTTGCGGTCAGCAAGCTGCTGCGCCGCATAGCCAATCGTGGGGTTGGGGCGAAGACTGACCTGCGTTCGATAGCCGGCCGCTTTTTGAGTTGTAGCCGCCAGCTCACGAATCGCCGGGTTGTGGGCGAACGCAAGTGATTCAAATTCTGAAAGTGACATCCCCACTTTCACCCCCGCGCTGTCGGCGATGGGAACAGCGGAGTCTGTGAGAACTGCTGCTTCGGAACCTGTCTGAACTTCGTTCTCTGTGGCTGACACGAGTGAGATGTACGGTGTCGCGTCGGCATCAGATGCGACGGCAGTGAGCTGCAGTGCCGCTTCGATCTGTTGGTTCGGCGGTAAGCTTTCAGCGCCGGCCAACCTCTGAGGCGGCTGATAGCCGTCGACGGTTGGTCCACGTCGCGCCTGCCAGCGATTCTGGCTGCAGCCGGAAACGATGCAAACGGCCGCTAAGACCGCGATCAGCTTTGTTGACTTCATATCGGTTGGCCTCCTTGCCTGTCCTGTTGCTCATTTCGTCACGGATGTGCGGCAAGGCGGAGCTGTAACGCGCATGAATGCCGTCGTTGACGATTCGGTGGTCGGCTCAAACCTACGAACGTTTCGACCGCGACAACCGGACATTGGCACCGCGCCCAATCCGGCAGATTCTGCTGCGGTCAAATACCGGCAGGGTGACTGAACGACGACGCCCTGCATGCAGATCCCCGTTCCCGCATGCTTTGTTTCCGAACACCGTCTGCTACTGGTGAGCGGCTGCTTCCACAGCGGATAATAAGCGGCAACCGACTTCGGGAGTTGTCTGTGATCCTGGCCGCTGCATCGCTGTCTTATAGAAGTAGCCCTTGTTAGGGGGTGTACCGCAGCTTGCGATATGTTTGCCGTTATTGGCAATGCAACGTCGCTGCAGCCGACTTTGCTGCGGCATTTTGATACCGTTCATGCGCTGGCAGCTGGATAGCAGGACGCCAAGTGGGTTGGGCCGAGATCCGGCCATGGAGCAGATCGCGATGAGATCCTACAGCTGCGTCTGCGGCAACATAGCATTCTTCGAAAACACCCATTGTCTGGCGTGTGATGAGGATCTGGGGTGGTGTCCGGGCTGCAGCCGGCTGTCGACGCTTCTGCCGGAACAGGACGGTATGTTTCGGTGCGGAAACAAGCACTGCAACGTGCTGCTGGCCAAGTGTCACAATTACGCGCACGAAGCGGTTTGCAACCGTTGCTACATCGTCTCTGCGGATGAAAGCCCCGCCAGGTTTTGTGACTACTGTCGGTTTAATGACACGATTCCGGATCTGACTGTTCCGGGCAATCGAGAAATGTGGGGGCGTCTGGAAGCCGCGAAACGCCGCCTGCTGTATACGCTGGATCTTCTGCGTCTTCCGTATGGTCGCCTGGAAGATGGCATAGAGCCCGCGCTAACCTTCGACTTCAAAGCCGACACTACTCAGAAACCGAAGTGGTGGTGGTCAATGGGCAAAGAAGAACGCGTCTATACCGGACACGCTCACGGAAAAATTACGATCAACGTCCGTGAAGCTGACACAGTGGAACGCGAAAAAGCGAGAGTCCTGTTTCAGGAAGCTCATCGCACGGTCATAGGCCACTTTCGCCACGAGATCGCTCATTACTATTGGCAGATGCTGGTTCAGGACGTCAGCGAACAGGAATGCAAAGCTGTTTTTGGCGACCACGAAAACCCGAGCTACGCAGATGCTCAGCAGAAGTACTACAAAGACGGGCCGACGGCACAATGGCAAAAGAACTACGTTAGCGCCTACGCGACAATGCATCCGTGGGAAGACTTCGCCGAAACGTTTGCGACGTATCTTGACATGGTGAGCGTACTGGATACGGCCCGACACATGGGCGTCGATGAGAACTGTGATCCGCTGACGGCTGCATTGCCGATGATGGTGCGGCGATATGCGGAGTTGGGGGTCGTGTTTAACGAGATGAACCGCTCAATGGGACTGACGGATCTGGTGCCGGAGATCTTCGGTCCACCCATTGTCACCAAACTACAGTACGTCAACGATCTGGTCCGCACCGCAGCTCGCCCTGAGTAAACCTCGGTCGAAATTTTCAACAACACCAGTAACTTCCGATGCCTCTCGACTTCAACGCCATCTTTGCCGAAATCCTTCGCTCGATTGAACCGGATCGAGGTTGCGGTAAGGTTGCCGACTACATTCCTGCGCTGGCGGCAATCGATCGGATGAAATTCGGTATGTGCGTGTCGCTGGAAAATGGTGACACGCATTGTGTCGGCGATGCGGAAGAGCGTTTTTCGATCCAGAGTATTTCCAAAGTGTTTACGCTGTCGATGGTGCTGCGGAAAGTCGGCGACGACCTGTGGAAACGAGTTGGTCGGGAACCTTCCGGGTCGCCTTTCAATTCGATCGTGCAGTTGGAGATGGAGCGAGGTATTCCGCGAAATCCACTGATCAATGCGGGTGCTATCGTTGTGACCGATCACCTCGTCAGCGACTTCGGGCCGGCAGCGATGATTGACGAACTGCTAAACCGATTGCGGATGCTCGCAGGCGATCCATCAATCGCAGTGGACGAAGATGTCGCGTCATCCGAAGCCAGCGTCGGGGCTCGCAACCGAGCTCTTGCGAACTTCATGCAGTCCTTTGGAAACCTGCACAACCCGGTCGAAGAAACTCTGGCCGCCTATTTTTCTCATTGTGCGATTTCCATGAACTGTCGACAACTGGCGCGAGCCGCGTTGTTTCTGGCATTCAACGGACGCGACCCGATCAGCGGAAAACAGATGGTGACGGGCGAAGCCTGTCGGCGGATCAACGCCGTCATGATGTCCTGCGGCCACTACGACAACAGTGGCGATTTCACGTATCGCATCGGTCTTCCGGGGAAGAGTGGCGTCGGTGGCGGCATTCTGGTGGTCTCGCCTGGGCACGGCAGTATCGCCGTTTGGTCGCCGGGGTTGAACAAAGCCGGCACCTCGCACGTGGGCAGTCTAGCTTTGGAAACCCTGGTGCGACTGACGGGATGGTCGGTGTTCGTTTAGTGAACAATCTGTCGTCCGCTATGCGGTCGACACAGCACTTGCCCCGGTGTCTTCATCGACAGGATCAGCGTTGTTGGCGGATTCCGTGGCTGACACAATTTGTTGAGTCAACACGGTGTTTCCGGTGATTGTGGCGGTCGAAACATCGGCCGCATCGCGACCGGTTCCAATACGCACGAGTCCGTGCACGGATGTCAGTCGAGTTGGATCGAACAGGTACCACTTGCCATCCAGGAACGCTTCCATAAACCCATGGAAGTCCGGTGGCTGAAGGTTGACTGCGTATCCGGCCACATAACGAGCGGGAATGCCCATTCCTCGACACAGTGAAATCGCAAGGTGAGCGTAGTCACGGCAGACTCCGGTGCGTTGCAACAGAACGTCGCTGGCGGTTGTATTGGCATTGGTACTGCCAGGCGTGTAATCCAGGTGATCGAACACCCAGTTGCAAATCGCCTGGACGCGACTGAAGCCCGGATACAGTTGTCCGAATTCTTCGAACGCGAAACGTGACAGAAGATCACTTTCGGAGTAGCGGCTGGGGTTTAGGTAGGTCAGAACGGCGGGCGGCGTTTGAGAAATTGGCGACTCACCGATGTCGTTGGAATCTTCTTTGCCCGGCTTAAGTTCCACCGTCGCGCGGTAAGAAACTTCTAACGTACACGGTTCGACGGAGACTCGCTGCAGCTGATTTCCATCCGTGCCGATTTCGAACGTTTCGACGGTGACGTTTGGGTTCAGGCTCAGGTTTTCGGAGATGACGCACTGTCGGGGCGTGCGAGCGGCTTCGATCTGGAAGAGGAACACGGTGGTTGTGCGAACCTGATACGTCAGGTCACAGGCAACATCGATCAAAGACATTCGGGAAACCTTGTTGAGGAATTCTCAAGCCATGATAGCAGACGATCTATGAAACAGTCATAGAGTATTCGCTCGCGACAAGCTGAAAGCATGCGAATTCCTGAAGATGGCCGTTCGGATAACCGGACGACACGCTTTGACGAGGGCCGTGCGGTACATCGCGAATCGTGATAACGATTACTGGCCGTCTCCACACAACTCAGACGTCCGGCACTGACGCCAGCAGCTTAGCGACTGAACTGTGCTACCATGCATGTATGTGCAGGATCGGTCGCAGCAAGCTGTTTCGACGATCACGTACAATTTCCGGACACCCCCCTATGTCGGTCTACAGGATTCGCGTGGCTCAAACTGAGGAACTGCAGGAAGTCGAAGGTGATTGGCAACCCGCAGATCTGGTGGCGATTCTGGAAAAGCTGGGAGTCGACGGCGCTGCGGCGCTGAGCCCGCAGGAAGTTCGGGAGATGTGCCTTCTGTCGCTTCAGGATCTGGATGTTGCGGAAGCCGCCGCAGTTGTGCTGGACTACAAACTCGGGAAAACTTTGACCGCCGGTCAGATAAAAAACCTCAGCCACGACTGCCAGTTCGACAAGCTGTGGGAACAAGGCGGAGACATGGAACTCCATCGCGCAATGTTCAGTGTTGGTAGCTTGCTGGCAGTTGTGAACGAACAGACGTTTCCCACGCCGGACGCCGTCCGGGTGACGTTGGAAGTGGAGTGCCCGGATTCTGACGATGCCGACCGTTTGACGTCTGATACCGCACCGCAAACGATCGTACGCATGCTGGCATCGGGTATGGACGGCGACGCTATTCTGAATCGATTGTTCGAAGACGAACTCGCGAAGGGCACATTTCCGGAGGCCGCATTGATCCTCTGGGATCTTGAAGTCGAACACGCGGGCGAACGTACAGCCACGCTGAAAATCATCAGCTCCGGCTATTGGCTCGACCCGCTGCGGGAAACAGAAGCGTTCGACTGGGATGGGCAAGTCATCGCTGAGTGACGACTACAGCGAATTTCGCTGGCATCGTGGCCGCGAAACAGTCGTTTCGGACGATGACGGATGTTTCCCACGGGCCCGAACCGTCCACAAGAAAAGGAAACTGCTCTAACCGGGGCTGGAGACTTGCCCGTCTTCCAGCCCTCACGTCGTCGGTTCAAATGCTTACCGCGATCGCCACATCGCGATTTCAAATGTCCAGCTGCTTGACGTCCAGCGCGTGTGTTTCGATGAACTCACGACGCGGTTCGACCTGATCGCCCATTAGGATGCGGAAGATTTCATCGGCGGCCACGGCGTCTTCCATGCGGACCTGCAACAGAACTCGTTTTTCGGGATCCATACTGGTGTCCCAGAGTTCTTCGGAATTCATTTCGCCCAGCCCCTTAAAGCGGGTCAGCGTCAAACCCTTTTCACCCAGTTTTCGCAATTCCGGCAGCACTTCGCGAAGGCTGGTGAGCTGGACAGTGGAATCGCCGCGTTCGATACGGAACGGGTAGACCTGTTCCGCGTTCTGCACACCCGCCGACACAAAGTCTGTGTAGGTGAAACCGAAGTCTTTCAGCAATGCGAGCTGAGCGTTCAACGTTGTGATTTCATGCAGGTCGACCAGTTGGCAGACGGGCTCAAGTTCCACTGTTTTGTCGTCAGGATCTTCGTTGCCGTCAGAGTCAGAATCAGACTTCGCATCTGCTGGTGGGTTTTCCGCAGCAACGCTCGCTTCGTGTTCCTGCTCCAACTGCTTCACAAACGCGTCGGCTTCGTCTCGTTCGAAGAACCACTTTTCAGAATCCGCCCACAGAACGCGAAACCGCGGTAACCGAGTTGGTTCGGCACCGCCCTTGACCTGAAGGTAACTGATGTCGATGCCGCGGCGTTCCAGTAATTCCAGAGGCTGCTCCATTTCCCGCAACACACTGATCACGCGATCGAGATTGTCATCATCGAAGACAGTGCCGTCGGATTTGGAGATCAGGCTGGCTCCATCGCGTCCTAAGTCCGTTAGCTCGGTCATCATCGTTTCGTGCGTTTGCACATAACGCGGCGCTTTGCGGCCTTTTTGCGTGACTCGGTACAGCGGCGGTTGAGCGATATACACGAAGCCACCTTCCGCCAGCGGTCTCATGTGGCGAAAGATGAAGGTCAACAGCAGCGTGCGAATGTGGCTACCGTCGACGTCGGCGTCGGTCATCACGATGATCTTGCCGTACCGCCGTTTGCTGATGTCCATTTCCTCGCCGCCCGCCGCCGGCGACACTCCGATGGCGCGGAACAGGTTCGAGATTTCGTTATTGTCCAGAACCTTGACCAGCTGAGCCTTCTCGACGTTCAGGATCTTTCCACGCAGTGGCAGGATGGCCTGAATGTTGGAATCGCGTCCCGTGTCTGCCGATCCACCGGCCGAATCCCCTTCCACCAGATACAGCTCAGTCGTTTCCAGGTCGCGGCTGCGGCAGTCTCGCAGTTTTTCCGGCAGGCCACCTGTGGTGATGGCACCTTTGCGGCGCACCATTTCTCGCGACTTTCGAGCAGCTTCGCGCGCTTCGGCCGCGTTAACCGCTTTGGCAACCAGTCGCTTGGCGTTGGCCGGATTCTCTTCCAGATACTTCAATAGTTGTTCGCCCACCACGGATTGCACGATGCCTTCCACTTCGGGGTTGGTGAGCTTCACCTTGGTTTGAGATTCAAACTGCGGATCGGGAACTCGGACAGAAATCACAGCCGTCAGACCTTCGCGGAAGTCTTCACTGGCCGGTGAAATGTCCTTAAACAGGTTTGCCTTCTTGGCGTACGTGTTCAGCGATCGAGTCATCGCGGCCTTGAAGCCGCTAAGGTGTGAACCCCCGTCGACATTGAAGATGTTGTTCGCGAAGGCTCGCACATTTTCTGTGTAACCGTCGTTGTGTTGCAGGGCGACTTCCACCTGCACGCCATCGCTTTCGCCCGCCACGCTGATGACGTCCGGCATGATCGGCGTCTGCGTCCGGTTCAGGTGCTTGACGAATTCCACCAGTCCGTCTTCGTAGTGGAACGATTCCGTCCGGTTGACTCGGTCATCCTGCAACGTGATGCGGATGCCGGGGGTCAGGAACGCAAGTTCCTGCAGTCGGCGCGTCAATGTGTCGAACGAGAATTTGGTTTCGGGAAAGATTGTAGGATCGGGCAGAAACGAAAGTTTGGTCCCGGTCTTGTCAGACCGTCCAAGCTGTCGCAGTTCTGATGAGCGACGTCCTTTTTCAAAATCCATCACCCATACGTGACCTTCACGACTGACTTCGGCCGTCAGCCATTCGCTGACAGCGTTCACGGCCGTGATACCAACGCCGTGCAGGCCACCGGTTCCGGTTTTGTAGCCGCTGTCGCGGTCGAATTTTCCACCGGCATGAATTTCCGTCAGTACCACTTCCACGGCCGGACGCCCGTCGCCCTTCACTTCGCTGATGGGAATTCCGCGGCCGTCATCGGAGATGGAAATGCTCTCGTCGACGTTAATCTGCACTTTCACTTTCGACGCGTGTCCGTTGACGGCTTCGTCGATACTGTTGTCGACGACTTCGTACACCAGATGATGCAGCCCGTGCGAATCGGTGCCGCCGATGTACATCGCCGGACGCTTGCGAATACCCTCAACACCTTTCAGATGCTGAATATCTGAGCCATCGTAGGTCGCTTTAGGAGGATCCGTTTCTGACACTTTATGTTCTTTCCTGGGCGTTGTTCGCCGGTACACTAATTGACTTTGACAAACTTCAGGGAGTTGATCGGAGGGTTTGTTTGAAGCTGCTGCACGGCGGACAGAACTTCATGCTTCAGGTAGCAGGTCAGTTCTTCCAGGATAGCTCCATTGGTGACACCAATTTCCAGAATGCCGGATCTCAACCGACGCACAAACGTCTTTGAGGCGATTCTTGGGCCAGCCGCCTTTTTCCAGATTTCATCCAGTTCTTTTTGAGCTGATTCTTCGGCAAGCCCCCGTTTGCGAACAAGAGTTTGCAGCACATGCCCCAGTTGCGTGGGTTTCCCGAAAGCGAAGTCATTCATGCGTTGGCGTCCATGTGGGATCGGGTAGCACTGCCTGGCGTCCAGCCGGGCGGCGTCGCTTCAGAGATTGCAAACTGCTGCCCATGTTAAGCCAAAAGCGTTAAGCGTCTGGGTGAATGAATTTGAACCTGCCAGAGAACTCACGTCCCCGGCTTGTTGTTGAAGCCACAGTTGTATGGTTGGATATTTCAGTTGCCATGGGCGGCAAGGAAACAGCCGCCTTTTACGCAGTTGATTGACCTGCAGCTGGCGTTTTGCGATCACGTGTGAGGCGACCGGACAGCTTGCTAGCGAGATTGCGAGAGTGGCATGATCACGTAAGTGTAAGAATCTTCCACGCGGAAAACGGCCGCATGTTCAGCACTGATAAGCTGTAGTTCGACAAGTGTTTCCGGCGTAAGTACCTTCAGAAAGTCGGCGACGTATCGCGGGTCGAAGGTGATTTTGATTTCTTCATGATCGTATTCGATTGGCAATTCAATTTTTGATTCGCCGATGTCCTGGGCTCGGCTGGACATGGTCAGCTTCGCTTTGTCGAACGTGAAATCGACGCCCCGGCTTTCTTCGTCTGTGACGATCTGAGCCTGACGCACGGCCGCGTGGAACGGTCCAGCCGTCTGCATGATGCTGATGCTGCCGGACTGCGGAATGACATCCCGATACTTTGGAAAACGGCCTTCGACCAGTCGGCTGTAAATCACGCAGCGACCGGACCGCATCAGCACGTCATTTTCGCGGACGGCCACGTCCACAAATTCTTCGCTGCCGTCGATTGAACGTTCCAGCAGTGCCATGGCACGAGTTGGAACCACGGTCGTTTTCTCAGGCGCTTTGGGACTGCCTTCGGTCTCACAGGCTGCCGTTGCCACGGCCAGACGTCGGCTGTCTGTGGCAGCCACGGTGACTTTGCCTTCGTCGAATTCCAGCAACAGTCCGCCGAGAGCGTAGCGAGTGCTTTCGACGTCGGTCGCGAAGGAAGTGCGACGGATGATCTGTCGAAAAACGTTTGCTGGAATTCGGTAGTAGTCCGTTGCGTCAAATTCCGGGACCGGCGGGAAGTCGCGAGGATCTTCGGAAGACAGGCGGAACTGCGAACTGGCCGCTTTAATCATCAGCGACTGTTCTTCAACCACAATCTCAAACTGCTCATCCTGAAGCTCACGCAGAATCGGTGAGACTCGCGCCGTGGGCAGCAGAGCTTCCCCGGTCGACGTGGTGGTGACGCCATCGACCTTGTAACGGATCGCCACTTCCTGATCGGTGCCAACAACTTCCACGCCCCCGGTTCCAAGGTGCATATAGACGTTGCGGAGGACATCCTTCGGCGTTCGCGCTGGAACGGCCGACGCGGCGGTTTGAAACGCAGCCGAAAACAGGGCACGATCACAAGTTAACTGCATTTTTTGCTACTCAAAGAGACGTTCAAAACAGACTGCACAACAGCTTTTGACAAGTCCAAATTGTAGCAGAAACCCGCTCTTCAAGGTACTGCCGGGCCACACCGGAAAGGCAGGAAAATGCCAATCTTTTCCCAATTCGGCACCCGGTTCCGCACTGGCTGACGACAGCTCGTGTTTTGGCTGCAAATGGCTGGAAACTGAGAAGTCTTCAAGGGCTTGTTGCGGGCGATCGCTCCCGTGTTGCCAATTGGCGTCTCAGCGTCGGGCAAGCGTAGAATACCGAAGAGGCTCTGAGTACCTTGATGACTGGCGGCGAAGCTACGTAGTCGCCAGCAGTTCGCGTGTGGCTTTGCGTGTGCGGTAGCGGTGCGGATCGGTCTTCGAACGGTGTTCGTCAATTCGTGGCGGCTGCGGCATTGGGAGTGCCGGAAGACAATCCGTCATCAGTTGTCGACGGTTGTTCAGAACCTGGAATTATTATTTGGTGCCAAGGCGTTCGCAAAGAAACATGGCGGGGAATCTGACACGGATCGAATACGGCGAGTGGCGAGTGCCGTTGTTGGAGACTGGTCACCGACTCGAACGCCGGTGGTACAGCCCCCGGACACCCCACCGAAGAAAACCCGGTGGTGGATGTTTGATGGTGTTTAGAAGTCGCCGACGACGGTTCCGTCGTTCATGTCACAGATGGCCTGCCAAACACCGTAGACCGCCTGACGTTGAGCCTTGTTTCTCATGTCGGGGATCGCGTCGATCTCGGCTTCCTCAGCACTGTCAATGCTGTCGTTAATGAAGCGAACAGAGCCGTCCATCAACAGAACCTGCAGCCCACCGGAATGCACGCTGGTCATCGGTCCCTTGCAAATCTTGCCCGTCGTACCGGGGTCGACACCGACCGGGCAGGCGTTCGGGCGGCAGGGCCAGCGCGCACTTTGGGCAATTTAGGCTGGCGCGACAAGTGAGTATTGGTTAGTCTTTTCGTGTCGTAACATCGGACTTCACGAGGAGAGGACAAGAGATGTCGACAGTTGAACTGGCGGTCACCCAGGAGCTGACAGGAAACATTGTTCATTACTTTGATCAATTGAAAGACCCGCGTTCCAACATCAATCGTCTGCATCTGCTTGGTGATGTGATTGTGATCGCCATTTGCGGAGTGCTGGCCAACGCCGACGGCCCCAGTGCGATTGCGGAATGGGCGCGACTGAATGCCGATGGCCTGCAGAAACACCTGGCACTTCCGCATGGCATTCCGAAAAAAGATACGTACCGGCGCGTCCTTTCTCTCCTGAAGCCGAACGACTTTCAAGCGTGCTTCGTGCAATGGATTGAATCGCTGGAAGGACTTTCCGACGAACAGAAAGAAGGCTACAGAAAACAGATTGCGATTGATGGCAAAGCACTCCGTCGATCACATGACAAAAAGAATGGGCTGGGTGCGTTGTTCATCGTGAGTGCGTGGGCTTCTGATCAGGGGATTTCTCTGGGACAGGTGGCGACGGAAGAGAAGTCGAACGAGATCACCGCGATCCCGAAATTACTGAACGAAATCAATATCGATGAGGCGATCATTACGATTGACGCAGCGGGTTGTCAAAAAAACATTGCGCAGCAGATCGTGTCTGGCAATGCAGACTATGTGTTAGCCCTGAAAGGCAACCAACCGAAACTCTATGAGGTCGTGCAGAAGTTTTTTCTCGATCACCTGGAGGATGACTTCGCTCGCTGTCCCGTCAGTCGCTATGAAGAAACAGAGAAGGGACACGGTCGGCAGGAACAGAGAATCTACTATCAGGCGACCGTGCCTGTCGATTTTGACGTGGGCCACAAATGGGCCGGACTCAAGACCATCGGAACGGCGATCCGAATGTACGAGCAGGACGGCATTCATCATTCTGACGTTCGCTACTACATCAGCAGTCTGCGTCGCAAAGGCGAGCTGTTCGCAACAACGGTTCGTGGTCACTGGGCCATAGAAAACACGCTGCACTGGAGTCTCGACATGACCTACCGCGAGGATGAGAGTCGAGTCCGAAACCGAATCTTCGCGAACAATTTGTCATGGCTCAGACGACTCACACTCAGCCTCATCAAGAAACATCCTGGCAAACAAAGCAACGTCATGAAAAGAAGAATGGCCGGATGGAACATTGACTATTTGATGCAAATCCTTACCGGCAAAACAACTTAGTATGCGCTGGCCCTGGTTCGGGCGGTAGTAGCCGCTGCCCATGACGTCGCCGGCACGAGGCCCGTATCCCCACAGTGCCCTCGAAGTCGCGTAAGTGACTTCGAGGGACGCACACTGATTCCAGTGTCGCTCACCTACGCACACTGTACTACTTGTGCCGTCGGTTGCGTCTCGCAAGCGAGTGCTGCTGTTGACCGAGAACGGACCAGTGCCGCGATTGTTGACGACATGCATAGGAAGGTGTGGTCCGGAACTGATGGCAAATCCAAACGCCGTAGTCCATGGTACGTTGGATCCACTTGGCTGTGCGGCGACGAACCCATTCGTCCCGTAGTTGGCAATATAGCTCGCCGTCGCGGCGTCTTGCCAATACATTAAGCCGGGTGGCTCATCGTCGCTGAGGCGGTCGGGCCTGGAATCTGATGGGCACCGAAAAGCAACAAGTGTGGTCGACATGAGAATCTCGTTGTCGTTGATAGCAGGTATCGTTAGATCCGGAAACGAAACCTTAAAGCTTGGTTGATTGAAGTCGATTTGCTGGTAGAGCGCATCCTGCTCAAGGAACGGCAACAGATATGCCCCCCACGAAAATGAGCGTATGTGGTCCGGTCCGGTCATGGTCAGATAAGTGACGCCCATCCCACCCATCGGAAAGCATCGATGCACATCGTGGTAGTTGTGCAGGGCGAGACCAAACTGCTTGAGATTGTTGCGGCACTGGGTGCGGCGAGCGGCTTCGCGGGCCTGTTGCACGGCGGGTAACAACAACGCGATCAAGATGGCAATGATCGAAATCGTTACCAACAGTTCGATCAGCGTGAACCCTGAAGTCTTGCTGCGTCGCATCACTGTCCCCTGACAAGCGGCACTCATAACGGAATCCGAATTTTTCGATTTCCGTCGGATCAGCCCGAATAAGTCGTTCGATATTCTGGCCTTCTGCGATCCGACTCTCTGAGAGGCCAACGCGGCCATCACCGCTCTCGCCGTAAAATGTGAGCCTCACAAATGTCGTGCCATCGACCGCGACTCTGCACACGCCATAGCAGTTGAGTATCACCGTTCTTTCGCAACGCCACAAGGTCGTGGACGCCGGATTTCGGTGGCTTGAAAATATACAAAAAAAACACTTGTGCGGCATGTTGACGCCTTTCCATATCTGGTTATCGACAGTCGATCTGAAGAGATGGTCATCCGTCTCTCGTCCCGTGTGATTAACTGTTTCCACACGGGATGCCACCAGACTCCGGACACCGAAAGCGACTGTAAGATGCTGTTGCGTATAGCAAACGGGGACACACCATAATTGAGCGAAAGACGACGAAGCCGCACGTCTGTCGAGTCGTGCTATTGGCGACGTGGCTGGAGTCCGGGATGTCCTGCCCAGCTTATCGCCATTCATCACGCATATGGCACGAAAAGCGAACAAACACAATCACGGGCCCCAGCCGTTCGGGTATGTCGTTGCGAGTGCGATCAAGGTAACAACGTGAACACCGCTGGACGCGGGCATCGCGTTGGCGGCGCAGACTGGAGCGTTGCGGGCGTTTTGCTGCGTCGCTTACGCTGCGCGGCGGACGGCGTCATGCGCGTTCGTCGCCTCGGCTGCCAATCGCTTGCGGCGGCTTCCGATCGCCAGAAAGGCGGGCAGTAGCACGAGGTCGCCGATCAACGCCGCCAGCAGCAGGCAGAACATCAGCACGCCGAACCGCATTGTTGGCTTGAAGGGTGAAAAGCCGAGGGCCAGCAGACCGGTTCCCGAGATCAACGCTGAAGAAATGATCGGCAGGCCGGTTTGCAGAATCGCCTTGCGGACGGCTCGATAACGGCAGCCGCTGGTTTTGCGGCAATCGCGGTAGCTGAACAAAAAGTGGAACGTGCCGTCGACCGCGAGACCCAATGCAATGCTGGCGGTCATCATGATTCCGATGTCGATCGCGTAGTCACACAAGCCCAAAGTTCCGAAGACGAGTATGATGGGTGTCAGGTTCGGAATCATCGCCACAAGACCGGCTGTGATCGAACGCAGTGCCAGTACCATGACTAGTGTGATCAGCACAAACGCGGAGGCGAAGCTTTTCCAGAAGCCATCAAAGATCTGTCCCTGAGCAATCTCCAGCAACGGCCCAAGCCCTGTAAACGTAATCTGTCTGTCCAGTTCGCACGCTTTGAGCGACGCCATGGTGGCAGCTACGGCTGATGGCTCGTCATCGTGCAGGCGTAGAGAAACTCGCCACAATCGACTTCCGTCTGCCATCAGTCCGCTAACCCCGCCATTTGAGTTGGAAGCCGCAGCCAGCTTCGACAGGGACAACGTGTTCTCGGAAAGTTCTTCCGGGAAGAAGTCGGCAAGGGAAAGCGTGTGACAAATGTTGTCGACTTCGCTCAATCGCGATTCAATCTCACGCACTTCACGCAGCCGGTCGACAAACGAACTTCCGTGCGATCCGAAGTCAACAACGGCTTCGATAGATGTGGGACTGGTGAGCGTGTTTTGAATTAGCAACGTGTCCCGCAGGACCGGATCGTTGGACGGCAAAAAGTCGAGCGGACTGATCAGCGACCTCAGTTGGAAAACGCCGACGGCGCAGAATGCCGTCAACAATAGTCCCGGCACCAGAACTCGGATTGGCCGGTTGACAATGTACATCGCCGTTCGTTCCAGCCGAACTTCGGTCGATTGGTTCTGAGGCGGTCGGTACTTCAGGCCGACAATGATGGCGGGTGTGAGAAAGATGCCTACAAAGAAGCTGTAGACTGTTCCCAGTGCGGCGGCCGCTCCGAATGCGGGAATCGGCCCGATGTCAGACACCGCAAGACTAACAAGACCGATTACCGTGGTGACCGTGGCGAAAGCACTGGGGCGAATCACGCCCCGGATCGCTCGTTCGACGGCATCGGCACGCGGATATTCGTGTCGAAAGTGGCCGATGAAATGGATGGCGGATGCTGTTGTGAAGACCATCACCATCACCGGCAGAGATGACATGATGAAGTTCATCTCATACCCGGACAGCCAGATGGTTGTCATCGTTAAGTTGATGCACAGCAGGTTGGCCAGCATCAAAGCACCGGACGTTTTCCAGCAGCTGATGTTCAGATACAGCAGGACCAGGCAGATTGCCATCGTCAGCATGAATAGCGCGGCGGCTCGTTTTCGACTGCCCAGTTTGTCCAGCTGAGTGCCCACGATCGGTCCACCGGCAAGCACGGCGTCGGGCATCTGGCAGTAGGCAAGCTGACGTCGAACGTCTTCGCACACCTGACTACGATTGGCTGTCCCGTGCTTGTTTAATGACACGAGCATGGTTTCGAGGTCATTGTCAGGCGTGGCCATCAAATGCACGAGTCGCGATTTGGCCGTCTCTTCGCTGACCTCGTTGGCCAGCATTGTTTCCAGCAGTTGCTGGCGAGTCCAGCACGACGACACGCCGTCCAACCCGGCCATTCGGCCTGCCGCGGCTTCCAGTCGGGCCGGAGCAGGGAAGGGCTTGGGGAAAGCCACAAGAATCGTTTCGTCAGCGCCGAACGTGCGCACGAAGTTGTCGTAGTCTGTGCGAACCTGACTGTTGCGAGGCAGCCAGGTTTCGATATCGTTGTTGGAAACGACCTGTTCGCCGCAGGCGATCAGGATCGGCAACGCTATCAGACAACACAGCAAGATGTTTGCTGAATGACGTCTGTAAAACTGTGAAACCATGCAAGCGTGCCGGAGAGTACCGTGAAGCCGGAAGAGTACGGAGAGACCGTATGATGTACTCAACAGCTATCGAAACAACGGCAAACTTTGCGTGACGGTGATCGGCGGCCGCGAACTGTTCGAGCAATGTTTGTCGAACGGTTGCAGCATTCTCCGCAGATTCCGTTATTCACGAGCGAGCAAAGGAACGATCAGAAAGCGGGCGATCCGAACCATCGCCGCAATCAGATCAATCGCGTCGCCGCGCTTAATCAGTCGTTCAATTGTCGCTGCCAGGCAGAAACCGCCCGCCGCTCATGAACATGCCGTTGTCGCACGGCTGGCACCATTCGATGATCACGCGGTATTCGAATTCGCGAGTCTCGCTTGCCATTCGCACAGACATTTCGCCGGGCGACACAGCACCGCGGTGCAGCAGACCAATCCCCGTGCGACTGATTTCCCGCGTCATAGCGGCAATCGTATTACCGCGGCCGGTTTTGATTTCCGCCGGAACAGATAGTTCAAGGCGTTCATGTGTGCGAACATTCGTCACGTCGGGCTTCCCGATACTCTCGAGAATTTGACGTAAATCTTCGACCGTGGGGCGACTCCAGGGATCCTGCGACATCTCTCAACTCCGGGGCGGACAGCATGGCAGCCTGTACTGGTTAGCAACAGGCGAATCGCAGATCGTCGATTGGATCTGCGGATTCTTTGTCGAGCCTAGCTTGTGCCGCGGCGTCGCGACGTCGGTTCTCAACCACTGGCGGGTAAGTCCGAAGGTACCCGCCTTGTAGTTTAGGGATTGGTCCGCTTTTGACGTTCCGGCATGAATAGCACGAGTGCGACGATAATGCAGCCCAGCAGAAAGAACCACGTTCGAGTCGACCAGCCCTGAAAGGTGGCCGGATCGCTGGCCACCGTCGCTTCTGTGGCAATGCCTGCCGTGGCCGCTGCAAACAGTTCGTCGTCTGCCTGAGCGAACAAATCATCACCGGCTGAGGTGGCAGCCCCCGTGGCAAACGGATCGGTTTGCGAATCGTCGAATGCCGTACCACGGTTTGCGTCGTCGCTGCTTGAAAAGGAAACCTGCTGAGTTGCGACGGGCGGAATCACAAGACCTGCGGTCGACGTTTCGTCTGCAGCGTCCGTCGTCACAGTGCTGGCGGAAGCCGTAGTGAACGGTGATTTTTCGCTTGCCGTTGAGGAGTCCGATTTCGTTGCCGATGCGTTGCTAAACGGTGAGTGCGATTCTGATTTCTTAGTTTGTTCTGCGGTCGAAGAATCAGCCCAGTTAAACGGCTGAGCCTGTTGCTTATCGTTTGCCCCGAATGCGCTTTCGGTGTTGGTCACAGAAGCCACAGCTTGCTGGTTGTTTCGGAATGCGGCCCAGGGATCAGCGTCAGCGACGGGTTCGGCAGTTGCCTTCGCGGCTTCTTCTGCAGCAAAGGGATTCGTCGATGCGGTGGCCGATTCCGAATCAGCAGCCGGAGGATTGCTTGTGCCGAAGACTGAATCGAACGACGGGCTTGCAGCCGTATCGGCCGATTTTTCTGTCGTCACGGCATCTTCCGGGAAAGCTGTGCCTGATGTTTCGGCCAGCAGTTCATCCAAGCCAGGCACGAGATCGTCAGACGGCCCAGCATTCGCTGTCTGTTTTACCGCAGCGGTGTCGCGTGGTGTTTCGGTCGCACTCAGCAGTTCATCAAACGCACTCACAGACCCTGTTGGATTTGCTGCCAGTGCTTCGGCTGCCTGAATAGCCGCCTCTTTTTGAATAACAGGTTCAGCTGCTTCCGCCACTTTTTGCTCGAATTCAGACTTTGACTTCTTAGCCTGTGCGGCGATGAAATCAGCAAACGATTCTTCGGCGGTCGTGACAGCGTTGGCTGTTGCAGGCGTATCGTTCGGCGCCGTCTTTACAGCCGCGTCGGTCGCCGCGATGTCTCGAAACATTTCAGCGGCAGTGTTCGCAGCTTCGGTGCTGTTGCTGACATACTGTTCGGCCTGATCGGCCGCCGTTGTTGTGGTTTTCGACGCGGTCTGCTGAATTGTCTTGTCGCCAATGCTGTTTCCGGTTGCCACGATCGCTGGCTTATCCGGTGCAGCGTTCTCTTCACGACTTGCCACAAGAAACGGATCCGGGCTGATTTCGTCTTCCGCGACGTCTCGGTTTAGCAGACCCGCCAGACTCAGGCGACTGCGTTTCTTTGGTTCCTCAGCGTCTGCATCGGCAGTTGCATCGTTCTGTTGTGCAACCAGCTTCGTGTCAGCTTCGGCGCCCGCTGTTCCAGCGGCGATGGCTTTTTCACGGTCAGCCGTTTCACGAGCCTCTTTGACCGAATCCTGAGCTTCAATCTGCTCAAGACTCTTGTAGTCTGAACGCGTGATCATGTTGCGCAGGCGGCTACCGCTACAGCCGGATACAGCCAGTACGGTGACAGCGAGTAGAAGAGATGTTGTTTTGGTCGGAAACATGATGCCGAACCTTCCTTGCCGTAATTGTTCGAACAGCAGATGCGGGAGCGTGCCAAAAACTCGTCCTGTCTGAATGTTTCGACTTTGAGGGCGGGTGGGGCGAAACCCGTTGTGCCGGTCACAGCGTTTTTGCTGTCACTTACCCCCAGGAAGGTCGGGTCCGATAAGCCGGGAGGTTTGTGAAGCCAAGGGCGGCTTTGACGTGAACGTGAGGCGTCTCCCGAATTTCGGCCGTCAATTTTGCAGTTTGTCTCAAGTTGGCCAGTGGCTCGAAGAAGACCGCCGCGGTCTGAATTGCATGGCTGGTAACTGCGGTTAACAGTGTCTGGCGATCATTCAGGGCCGGAAGCTGCACTGGAGCAGTTTCCCTTTTGCTGTGGACGGTTGGGGCTCACGGGAAACAACCTTCATCGTGCGAAACGCTTGTTCCCCGGCCACAAGTCAGCGAGATTCGCTATCGTTGGCGCGGAGTTCAGCCAACCGTTTTGTGAACCGGGATCGCTTTTCTTCCGGCAGGCGATTGGCAATTTTTTCACCGAGTTCGAAACCAGTCTGCCGCTCTGCTTCGCTGTTAGAGTCGGCGACAAACGCAATCACGGCTGCGGCCAGAAAGCCGAGTTGCTGGTCCGGCCACGATTCGGCGGGCAATTGATCAAGGGAAGCAATCGCCAACGCAGAATGTTGCTTTGCCACAATCAGCTCGACCAAATCCCGAGCCCGATCGGCATCCCGGCCTCGCATGCGTGCGATCGTTGTGATCAGCAGACGTTGCAACGGGTCGTCCGCCGTGCTCTGCTCATGCGTTGAACGAGCCAACAGTAGTTGGATGTCGTCGTAATAACTTTCCTGAACAGCAACCGACGGAATCAGCGGTAGGACGATCAGGCATTCCTTGAGTCGGTCTGTCTCTCTGGCCGTCGACGGTAGGTCGAATCGATCTGGTCCCGCTGCGAGCTCTGTCGCGGTCACCATTCTTTTTGCTGCGATTGACAGGTCGTCCTTCGACCACTGCGACATCTGTTCCTGGCCGTGTTGCCGTTGAGTGGCCGACATGTCGCTCAGAACGCGGCTCGCGTTTTGTTGCTCCGAATACGGAGCGTCCGCGGGCAACGCTTTGATCCATTCCAGCAGAATGTTCAGGTTCGTCGTGCGTCGAGATTTCGCCAAGTGCAGCAGGCAGTCGCGGAGGACCGGCAGGCTGATGCCGTTGCGTTTGAGTAGTTCCTGGCAGACCGCATCTGTCTTCTTCAGCCGCAGCAACTTTGAAGTTTCTGTGCCGGTAAACTCGTCTTGCTTCCGTTTGACGGGTTGGCTCGAAGAACGAAACGCCAGGAGCAACAACACGACCGTCAGCAGAACCGCCACGCCGATGACGGTCAGGCTTTCGCGATGAATACCAAGCTTTGTTGACGAGCCATTCAAGCGTTTTCTCCCAACTGATCAAACAGTCGCGCGTTGGTAGCAACCTACAGCGAATCTCGCTGACTTGTGGCCGCGGCACAAGCGATTCGGACGATGAAGCCTGTTGCGCACGAGCCCGAACCGTCCACGACAAACTACCCTAATGATGATGCGCGGCAAACAGTTTGCTCTTTTTATCCCCTTTCGAAACCACATACGCCAGCAGGTCCAGGATTTCTTCCTGAGTCAGTTTGTTTAGCACGCCCTGAGGCATGATGCTGACCTGGCTGGGAGTCTGGTCGTCGATGTCTTCCTTGTTCAGGACTCGCAGTTTGTCTGGAGCCGTTGGGTTGTCCAGTACGTGAATCGTGTCGGCATCTCCTTTTACGATTTGTCCCGTCAGCACCTTGCCCGAAGCCAACACAAACGAGTACGCCTGATACTTTTTGTCGATCTTCTTTGACGGCTCCAGCATGTGTTGCAGAATGTCGACCGGCTGGTATTCGGGTGGAAGCTTCGTGAGGTCTGGCCCCACGTTGGCACCTTTGCCATTCATCTTGTGACAACCAATGCAACTGGCCACGCTGAACAGTTTTTCGCCGACATCGAAACTGTTGGATCGATGGTGCAGATGCAAAACTTTGTCGCTTAAATCGGCTAGTTTCCATTCGGTGTTGCGTCCAAGGTACGACAGCAATTGGTCCCTGGTTTCCAGCTTGTTTGCCGCCAGATAGCCTGCCGGGTCGGCTTCATACGCTTCTACGTCTGCGACCACATACATGGCTCCGAACATGCGCCGCCAGTGGCCCGGGTAGGTGCAGACATACGGGTAAATGCCTGGGGTTTCCGGAGCCGTGTAGCTGATGGCCTGCGTTTGGCCCGGGTCCAGCAGCTTGCTGGCCAGCAACACTTTGTCTGATGTTGGAACGTAGTGGCGTTCTTTCGCGTCGGCATCGCGAGCTGTGGCTTCGGCCAATTCGCCAATTTCTGCCATGAAGCCGGGCTGCACGATCGCGAAATTGTGAGGCATGTGGTCGATGTTGCTGAACCGGAATTCGACCGGCTTGCCAGCCTGCACCACGATGCGTTCTTTATCGTAAATCATGCGCGCCGGAACGGTGCCGATCGCGATGACTCGCACATCCAGATTCTGTAAACGTTCCAACGCGTCTTTGGCGGCGGCTTCTGGTAGCTTGCCTGCCAGTGATTTCGCGAATTCTGTGGCTGTGACCGCGTCACCGCCAGTGCGGAATTTGGCGGGGATGCTACTAAGGTAGCCGACCACATTGTCAACAAGACCCGGAACTCGATCGGCGTTCCAGTGTTGTTGAGGGATGTTGGCCAGCACGTTGATCACGGTCGTACGATGCCGACCGGCTTTCAACAGATCCGCAAGATCGTTGAATAATTCCGCCTCGTTGCCGGGGATGCGGCCGAGCGAGCGAATGGCGACATCGTGAATAGTGTTCGACTGGTTGCCGACCGACAGAGCTTCTCTGGCGATCTTCTGTTTGTTAAAGCCGGGGCCCGCCCACGCCACTTCCAGCCCATCGCCGCCGCCGTTATCAAAGTACGTGACAATCAGCGAATGCGAGCCCGCCGCAAGTTCGATAGCTGCGCTCTTTTCCGAAAAGCCGTGCAGGCCATCGTGGTTGATCACGAGCTTGTCGTCGATATAAATTCTTGAACCATCATCCGACTTGATAAAGAAGGTGTACTTACCTGATTTGGGGATGGCGATGTTTCCCGTGAACCTGAGAGCAAATTTGTCTCGTTGTTTAAGCTGAGGCACGTTCATCACGATTTCCGGAACGATGCCACTGGCCTCAGGAGTCATCTTGTTCAGAGTTTCCACCGCCACGTTGGTTGCACTCGGATAATAGTAGTCCACTTGAATGCCCGGGTCCTGCAGCGAGCGGCCCGATGATTCGGCTTCGAGATTGGACGGCAATTCGAACATAAGTGAGCGCACGTCCGGATAGAGTTTGGCTCGCAGTTCGGCACTTGGCACCTGTGGCACGGCGGCCAGCAAATCCTTCAGGCTGTCTTTGCTTCTTGAAGCGGCGTAAAACGCAGCGGCTCCGTTACCTTCAGCAGCAATCCATGCGGCGAAGGCAACTTGCCGGCCCTCGTCGGTCTTTCCCTTCAACGCCAGCTTTTCAATTCTTACCTGAACGGCTTTTAGGTCGACGGATGGTTGAGCCGCCAGCAACTGGCCGAGACTGCTGATGTTGTCCACACGGCCGGCCGCATCACGCTGCTCCAACAATTCAACCAGTACAGTGGCCGGTTGTTTGTTGTTTAGCATGGCGAGTCCCGTAACAACTTCGCTCAGCGATTTCTGATCAATGTCGTTACGTTTCAGGATGCCGGAGTACAATTCTGAGGTGCGTTCCAGTTTCAACAGATCGCTGATGCTGGCATTCAGCAGTGCATAGTCGTAGGCCGCTTCAGACAACGGCTTCTTCGACGCGATGGATTCCTGAATCAGATTGTCCACATTAATCTGACTCTCCGCATACTTCAGAACAGTTTCCAGTTCCGGGTCGAGTTCCATGGTGGCTGCTTTGAAGATGGCTTCTGCCGCTGGCATGCCGTCGAAGTTTACCGCTGCCTTTACTGCTTCCGCACGGACCAATGCCGATTCATCACCGGCCGCCGCCAGCAGCAGAGGTTCCCAGTCACTGATCTGTCCGGCCCAATGCCCCAACGTACGAATCGCGGCGGCTCGCACTCGTGGTTCTTTCGCTTTCGTGACCGTTTCGATCAAGCGACGATAGGGCTTGCGATGTTCTTCCAGGGCCCACAAACATTCCAGCAGTGCCTGAGCATCCTCGGGCTTGCTGACATCTTTGTCCTTCACCCACTGAGGAATCTTTCGCGCGATTTCGTCAGAATCATGGCTTGAGAGTTCAATGCGAGCTCGGTAGCGAACGCCGTTTTCCTTCGCGTAAAACGCGGCCAGCACTTCGTCAACGGGCTTGCCCTTCAGCTTGACGGGCCTCAATTGATCTCGCCCGCGTGCTGTGATGCGGAAGATGCGGCCGTGCTGGTCGTCTCGATTAGGGTCACGCATGTTGTGCTGCATGTGGCCGATCAACGCGTTCGCCCAGTCGCCGACATAGAGTGCGCCATCCGCCCCGATTTCGACGTCGGTCGGGCGAAAATTGGAATCTGAAGAATCCAGCAGCGGATTGACAGCGGTCGCGGTAATGTCAGCTCCGTTGTAGTTCAGTTCATGCTGCAGAATGCCCAGAAAGCCGATGCAGTTGCAGACCAGAAAGTTATTCTGAAAACGCTCGGGGAAGTGGCTGCTGGACAATGACATCGTCGCCGACACTGGCCGCCACTGCTTTTCGAACCACTGCTTGTTGCCCACGCCTTTGCCAATGTTCACGTATGAACCTGTGCCGCTGGTACCGTCGTTTGCGAACTGATAACCCCATGCATCGAAGAAGTCGCCATGAGGGTTCGGGCCGATGGGAAAGTGAAATTCCATTTCAAATGTGCGCGGATTAAAACGGTGGACGCCTGACTGAGTCGACCGATATGTCTGCGTTGGAGTTTCCATCGTGGCCACGTTAAAGATGCCGCGCGACCAGTACACCCAGCCGTCCGGACCCAGCACCATCGCATTAGCGGAATGGTGCGAATCAGCACTCGACAAACCCTGCAACATACGAATTTTGACGTTCGCCTTGTCGTCGCCATCTGTGTCTTTCAGGAACCAAAGTTCGGGCAGAGCTGCCACCAGCATGCCGCCGTTCCAGAATTCGAAACCGGTCACACTGTTTAGTTCGTCGGCGAAAACAACGCACTTGTCAGCCACGCCGTCGCCATCTTCATCCGGCAGGCACAGGATGCGGTCCGTGCGCGGCTTCGTCGGATTCCAGTGCGGATAGCTGGGCCAGACGGACACAAACAGCCGCCCATCGGTGTCGACCGCCATCTGCACGGGGTTGACCATTTCCGGAAACATCTCCTCGGAAGCAAACACGTTGGCTTCCAGGCCTTCATCCAGCTTGAAGGTTTTCAAAGTTTCCTCAGGCTTCAAATAACTAAAGCTGCCGTCGGGTTTGTCACCTTGCTTATTCGGTTTGACGACCAATTCCGCCGGAAGATTGTCGTCTCGCACGATGTAATCTTTTCCCGCCGCTACAGCCCAGACTTTTTTGTCTCGGTTGGCCGTCATGGCGTCAAAGATTTGCATTTCGCGCATCATCACGTCGGCGTTCGACTGGCCGAACCAATTTAGTTTCGAACGACCACCGAACACGTTGTACCCGTCAACGACTCGGTAGCGGCTGAACCAGTAGTAGTTCTTTTCCTTGACCGCTTCATTCAGCGTTAGCAGTTCCTGTGGCGAGCAATCCGGTTGCTTTTTGCCGAACAGCGATTCGGTGATCACCGATGCCAGAGCTTTGTTTCCATGCGGCAGCAGGTGAATGCCGTTCATGGTCAGCGGCTTTTCGCTGTTCGAATACAGTTGCTGAGTCGGTCCAAACAGATCGACGAACACCACTTTCTTCGCAGCACACACGTTACGCATGGCTTCGGTGTACAGATGAAGGTTGGCGTTGTTTTTGGAACCGTTCGGCAGATTGGGATCGTTTAGGTCTTCGTGAGCGATCGGCGAAAACATGACAATCTGCGGAGCTGAGTCACCGTTGTATTTCTGAGCCAGCATGCCGTCGATAACGTCTGTCAGGTCCTTCCGAAATGAGTCCAGCCCAGCCGGCCCCTTCAACGCTTCGTTGTAACCAAAGAACGCGAACACCACGTCGGATTCGTTCTTCGTGAGCCATTCGTCCGGGCTGCCGAAGTTGTCTTCACGTGGTCGAGTCTTAAGTTCGTCGCCGGGAAAGGCGAGGTTGCGAAACGTCAGTTGCAGTTCGGCGTGCATGGCGTGGATGTACGTTTCCAGCCAACTGTCATGCTGCGTGCGATCGGCCAGAGTGTTGCCGATGATGGAGATGTGGTCGTTCTTTTTGAGCTTCAGATCAGTCGACTGAGCTTGTGTCGCGGTTGGGAAGGTGCAGGCCGTTAGAAACAGCAGAATGCACGTCGAGCGAAGGTATGAGACCACGGAGCACCTCGAGGCTGGCAGTAAAGTGTCGAGCCGCAGTCGGCGGTTCGGCAAGCATAATGTCGTATCGTAACCTTCTGTGTTTTTAGATTCCACGAACGAGAGCGCCACACGTCGCCCCGCCAACTTAGCGAATCGCAGGCCGATTTCATGGTGATGTGCAGCAGTCATGCGCGGAATGCCAAGTGGCGGATCCGGCGGCGGTGTTGCTGCGATTGACGGCGGCGCAGGGATCACCGGAGGGCTTAATTTCAACTTGGCGCCGATGTTCGCATCACGGCGTCGCGCAGGCCCGTCGCGACGTTGTCGAATTCGAAGCCAACGTCGAACTGTTCACGAAATGCAGACGCCACTCGCTTGTTGCCGCCGCGAGATCGCCGCCGCTGCTGGTCCGTCGCATCGACTTCGTTCGCAGGCTGAAACACGGGTGGTGGGGCGGAGACCAATTCAGCCAGAGCTGTATAGTATTGCTGGCGAGTCAGCGTGTGTTGGTTGACGACATTGATGACGTCCGGCACCGTCGCCGCGTTGGCTGCGAAATTCACCATTCGGACAGCATCGTCAACGTGGATTAAGTTCAGCCAATGATCCGGGTCGCCGGGAAGCGGATTTTGTTGCTGCAAATCCGTGACTCGTCGCAGCAACCGGTCCGGACCGTAAATGCCAGCCAGTCGCAACACGACCACTTGAGTCTCCGGATGTCGTTTCGCGCAAAGTTCTCGCAACAGATGCTCGGCCTTCACGCAGCAGAGCCCGCCTTCGGTCACGGGATTCGTGGCGGTGGATTCATCGACAAGCTCACGGTCTCCTTCGCCGTAGACACTGGTGCTGGACACGTAGATGAATCGCCGCGGTGCCACGGAAAGGTGTTCGGTCAGCCACTGCAGGCCATCCAGCCAAACCCTTTCGCGAGGAATGCCCGCGTCGCGATCAAAACCGACGGCCCACAACACAACATCGGCTTCGGGTAGCGAATCCGATTTCGGGTCTGCCAAATCCAGCTGCACCGGATGCAGTCCTTCAGCACGAAATGCAGCGGCTCGATCGATGCTGCGCGTGATTGCGTGCGTTTCGTAGCCCTGACCGTGCCACGACGCAGCGACGCGATGACCGAGGTAGCCGCAGCCTGCGACCAGGCGAGCGGGAAGCGTGGGCGTAGTCATGAGTTATTTCTGTCCGGGGTTCGGTTGTTCAGAATCTTCAATCCGCTTTGTTAACCAGATCTCGAAGTCTCTTTGACGTGATTCCGGCGCATCGGGTGTCGGTGGAAAACGCAGCGTGAATTCATCCAGTTGCTGAGATGCCAGGCCGCGGGCTCGCCACCAGTTGGAATCCGTTAGGTCGGCATCATTCAGGCGAGCCGTGTAGAGATTGGCCAGGGCGAGGTCTGCATTCTTCAGAATGGCCGCTTCAAAGTTCGCTCCGCTCAATTCGGCCCCGGTAAAATCGGCGCCGGTCAGGTCGGTCATAGCGAAGAACGCATCGCCCATTTTTGCTGCGACGAACACAGCATCGTGAGCCGTCGCCTGTTCAAAGGACGTCGACAAAAGATCGGCGTTGCGGAAATCGGCGTTCTTCAGATTCGACTTAAAGAAGGTGCCGTTGCGAAGTTTCACCTTCGCAAAGTTGGCGCCGGTGAGATCCGATGTGTCCAGGCTGGCTCGACCAAGCTGCGCGCTTTCGAAATTTACCTTCGCAAAATTGCACGACGTGAAGACGGCCGATTCCAGGCTTGTATTCGACAGATCAACGCCGCTGAGTTGCAGGTCATGCAGGAGGGCGCTTTTCCATTCCGCGTTGCCGCCGGCGGCCAGACGCAGGAAAAACTCGGTCCGCTGTTGAGGCGTTGTTTCGGGATGACATAGCGCCCAGAACGCTCGTTCGCGACTGATGTCCGCAGCGTCACTCAACTGTACAACCACCAGCCGCAGGTTCCACGTGAGCAACGCAGCCAGAACGATCGCGGCGATAATTCCTGCGATCGACCAACGTGACATGTTTTGCGCGCTCGATGGCGGCGCGAGAGTGCTGCTGGAGTTGGGGGTGTCTGAATCTTTGGTCATAGGCCGATCCGGTCAGGATTGCTTGTTCGTGCGCGGACTCTGCGGTGTGCCACCCCTTCCGCTTTTTGTGGACAGAACTGCGTCGAAGGTTATCATGCCGAGTCGTTGTGGCCTACAGAAAAACAGATCGAAAGCAATATGAGTGAGTTGCCAGGCGAAGGCAGTGAGGCAGCCGATCCACAGGATGGCGGGACAGCGCCCGCACCAGATTCAATGCGCCGGAAACGCCGCCGCAGATTGTTTGCCGTGGCATTCGGCCTGCTTCCGTTTGTGGTGCTGGAAGTCGGGTTGCGACTGTTCGGAGTCGGCTCGGCCAACGATGACGTTCATGCTGGCTTTGGAAATGCGTCGCCGTTATTTGAACGCAACAACGCAGAAGGTGTGTACGAAACCAGCCTGGCCAAACAGCAGTTCTTCGTTTCGCAGAAGTTTGCGATAAAGAAACCAGAAAACGAGTTCCGCATTTTCTGTCTTGGCGGATCAACGGTGCAGGGACGACCGTACCGACCCGAAACATCGTTTGGCAAGTGGCTGGAACTGGAGTTGAACGCTGCCGATTCGTCGCGGCACTATCAGGCGATCAATTGCGGTGGAATTTCCTACGCCAGCTACCGGCTGCGGCGGGTGCTGCAGGAAGTCCTGCAATACGATCCGGATTTGATCCTGCTGGCGACGGGGCACAACGAGTTCCTGGAGGACCGCACCTATTCGTCCGTGCGCGAACGTTCGGCGCTGCGTCGTACTGTTGAAAGCGCGGCCATGTCGTTGAAAACAGTTCAGGTTCTGCGGCGAGCCGTTGGTGGTGGTCCTCGTGTTGAACCGACCGACGATACGCCGGCCACGTCTGATTCCGTTGAAGCTCGACTGGACGACGAAGCAGGTTATGCGTCTTATCATCGTGATGAGGAATGGCATCAGCAGGTGGTCGAACAGTACAGCGATTCTGTCGATCAGATGCTGCAGATGTGTCATTCCGCCAGCGTGCCCGTCGTTGCTGTTCGGTTGGGTTCGAATCTGCGTGACTGTCCTCCGTTTAAGTCCGAACACGCCCACGGTTTAAGCGTCGAAGATCAGCAACGGTGGCAGACGTTGTTTGATGAAGCCACTAAAGTCGAGACGAATGATGCCGCCGCTGCGTTGTCGATTTACGAAAGAGCGGAACGCATTGATGACCAGCATCCGCTGCTGCATTTCCGCATCGCGAGATGTTACGACCGGTTGGGGCGTTTTTCGGAAGCCTACAACAGTTACCGCGCCGCTCGGGATTTGGACATTTGTCCGCTGCGGATGACGACTGCGATGAGTAGCGAGTTCGCTCGGTTGGCAACCACGCACGACGTAGCGATGGTCGATGCCGAATCCCTGATTATCGCCAACAGCATCGATGGCATCCCGGGATACCGTTCGTACATTGACCACGTGCACCCGACCATCGAAGCCCATCAAACAATCGCCCGTGCGGTTGGAGACACACTGCGCGAAACCGGGCTTGTAGAAACCAAAACGCAACTCACACCGTCCGACAGGCGCGAAGTCTTTCGTGAACATCTGGATTATCTTGGTCCAACTTACTTCTCGAATGGGCGTCGTCGAATTGGCTGGCTTGAGGCGTGGGCTCGCCGACAAAGACTGTGGGACGAAACTCTGCCGTACGATACTCGCAGCTTCGTCGCGGCTGCTGTTCGGGCGATCGATCTACACGATTACGAAACGGCGGACCAGCACCTGACGGCAGCGATTACAGGCGATGCGGCAGCAATGGACGCCTTGCGCGACGCATCGGATGCGTTGGTGGAGCAGGGCAGGACGACCGACGCCAAGTGGATTCTTGAACGCCTGAAGACGTCAATAAAGTAGCGCGGCGATTCGGGAATTATGGACCTTCGGCCGCTGCTCGAAGCTGATCGTGCCGTGCCTGGAGCTCGCCGATGTGTGGCTTCATGACTCGGGAGTGCTGATCGAAACGAGCATTCTTGGGTACCGCGACAATTCCGCTTTCCGTTACTGTTAACCCGTGACGGCGGTCTTCTTCCGGGTCATAGCCAATCCGCATTCCTTCCGGAACGAAGACGTTCTTGTCAATGATGGCTCGACGAACACGCGCGTGCCGACCAATGGTGACTCGGTCGTACAGAATCGAATCACGCACTTCTGCGTAGCTGTTGATACGGACAGACGGCCCGATAATTGAGCGTTCGACTGTGCCACCGGAAATGATGGACCCGGGACATACGGTGCTGTCGACGGCATGGCCGATTCGATCGTGTCCCGGCGCATGTTCGTTGAAGACAAACTTCGGCGGCGGCAACGGCGGCTGATGCGAACGAATGGGCCAGTCGTTGTCATACAGGTTCAGTTGCGGGTCGACCGAAATCAAATCCATGTTCGCTTCGTAGTAGCTTTCCAGCGTTCCCACGTCCTGCCAGTAGGCCGCTTCGCCTGTTTTAGCGTCGGTAAACGACCACGCTCGCACCAGATGCTGTTCGATAATCGACGGGATAATGTCCTTGCCGAAGTCGCGATTACTTTGTGGCTTGTTCGCGTCGCGGCACAGTTGTTCGAACAGGAACTCTGTGCGGAAAACGTAGATTCCCATTGAGGCCAGGCAGTGGTCGGGATCGCCCGGGATACATCGAGGTGCGTCTGGTTTTTCTGCGAAGTTAACGATGCGATTGTCTTCGTCAACATCCATCACACCGAAGCGGCGGCCTTCTTCTTTGGGCACAGGCAGGCAGGCGATGCTGCAATCGGCTTCGGACTGAATGTGGTCTGAAATGAACCGCGCGTAGTTCATTTGATAAATGTGGTCGCCGCTTAAGATCAGCACGTGCTTGGGTGAGATCTGTTCGATGGCGTAGATGTTTTGGTACAGAGCGTCGGCGGTGCCGAGGTACCAGTTCTCGTCAACGCGCTGTTCTGGCGGGCGTACGGTGACGAATTCGCCCAGTTCTGCAGACAGGAAGTGCCAGCCGCGTTCGATGTGACGCTCCAGGCTGGCCGCCTTGTACTGAGTGACCACTAAAATCTTTCGCAGGCCACTGTTGATACAGTTGGACAATGCAAAATCGATGATGCGAAAGCCACCGCCGAAGGGGACCGCTGGTTTGCTGCGGTCGCACGTGAGCGGTTCCAGCCGCGACCCCTTGCCACCGGCAAGGATCACGCTTAGTACGTTGTTGTTCATTCTGATCTCCATCTCATCAGAACAGTTGTTCACTACCGAAGGACAATTCACGTCCGATTCGTAAGTTAGTGGGCAACTGCGGGTTCGTCGACGTGATACCGCCAGGTATTTCTAAGGTTTCACGTTCTTTTTGTGACCACAATCCTTGCTTTACTGCCCACTCGTAGATGGAAAAGAGTGCGGATTGGCCCATCACCGCGCGGCAGTTTTTTCTGGATTGCGTTGGCATCAACCTTTAGACGACGGCACTTAATTTCATAGTCACGGCCCGGATTCGATCGAAGGTATTTACGCACAGCCTGCTGGTTGTTCGGGAAACATTCTTCGACCTCATAGGCCTTTACGAACGCCGTCGTCGGAAGGCTTTCGCCAGTCAGGTATTCGTCTTCCTGGTCGAGTCTGCAAAGGTCGTGCCGTTCGCCTAAAACGTCAATCAGGCCGGACCGCACGATGGCCGGGTCGGGATCGAAAATGAATTTTCCCACGTCGTTTGCCTGAGCGCACCATGCCGAAAGCGGGTCGGCGGCCAGCGTTTCACCGGTCGGAAGACTGGTCGCTCGAAAGCCGCCGTCGCCGACCAGTTCGCCGAACCACACGGTGGCTTCGCGGCATTCTCCGTGCAAACTGACGATTTCGATTTCGCAGTCGGCAAACTTCTGCATGAAATTGCTGGCTGGTCCCAGTTTTAGCGCGCCCCCACGCACGTTTTGCACGGCGTGCTGCATCCATTCCAGGTTGGGGCAGTACTGTTCGAGTCGTTTCACCGGCCGGTCTCGCCCGCAACGACGATCGGGGTCGATGTGGATCAGCGAATCCTGAAGTTGCAGGTCATGCACATCGGCGACGATGGCTTCATGCGCATGGTTTTCAGGAACGACGCCGGCCGCCCGCCAGCGTTCCAGATTCCACTGGCAGCTTAGTGAAACGGCTGGGTCAGAATCTACAGACGCAACCGGTCCTCGCTGCAGCAGGGCGGCGGTGTCGACGCCGATGCCGCTGCATAAATCCATGACCATCTGGTCGCTGGGAAACCGCGCTGCTTTGTGTTGAGCCACCTGCCAGGCGGTGGACTGTTCCAGCCCAACTGTCGTCAGCCATAGCTGAGCGGCGTCTGGCAACCGGCCCTCTGCCTTGCCGCGCGCCTGCTGCAATGAGATTGCGGCTCGCACCAGCGGCGCGTCGTACTTTGCGCGAAGCGACTGCTGCACGGCTAGTTCTGAGCCGGGACAATTTTCCAAATCTGAAAACAGCTCCGGGAGTTCCCGGAGCTGTTTCAGAATTTCGACGTCGTTACTTCTGGTCAAGGCTCGTCTGCTAACTGAAGAACCGCTTCAAGTGAGCTTCTTCCGGTGGTTTTGTTGCCAGAGAGACAACAACCATGGCAAGTGTCGAAACGGCAATCATCGCCGTCACCGGCATCAGGTCATAGGATGTGCCAGCGACGCTCACGTTAAGCAGAAACTCACTCAGCGGTTTCCCACTGTTGACGGCATTCATAAACAACCAGCCCCACGTTGCGGCGGCCGCGATGATGCAGGCGTACGCCCCGGCGCGAGTTAGCCTTCGCCAGTAAACGGCCGCAAAAATCAGCGGGAACAGACTGGAAAAGCCGCTAAAGCACCACACTCCCAGGCCGAAGACACCTCGGGGATCCAGCAGGCTGAAACCGTACGTGACGGCAACAACCAGGATGATAAACGTTCGAGTCCAGAAGACGGTTTGTTTGTCAGACATTTCCCCCTTCGTGAAGTATCGCTTGGCAATGTCGTTGGTGAACATCGTTCCCATGCACAGAAACTGGCTGTCCAGAGAACTCATGATTGCCGCCAGGACGCCAGCCGACAGGAAGCCGCCGAGAATCGGACCGGACAGTCCTTTGACCAGCATCGGGAGTACCTTGTTCTGGTCTCCCGCTGCTTCGTGGCTTAATCTGGCCAGTGGTTTTACGAGGTCCATCGCCACGTCGGTTGTCGCCCAAATGCCGAGCATGATGCAAGGCACCCAAACCAGCATGATGCAGATTGGATGAGCCACCACAGCCAGCTTGAAGGAATTCGCACTCTTCGCCGTCAGCCAGTGCTGGAACAGATGCGGAAACATGCCGACGGAAAGTGGAATGAACATGTAGCTAAGAAATACCGACGGCGACGTATCCGATCGGCTGGCCCATTTGGCATCGACGGCAGCTGACGCGGCTCGCATATTTTCAATCGCGGTACCTTCGCCCAACCCAGACGCGATTACGAAAAACGTCAAGACGCCTAGTACCATGAAGGCGAGCGTTTGAAAGGTGTTCGCCCACGCGGTGCCTCGCATGCCGCCGAAAAACACATAGATCAGTACAACGCAGCAAATGACGAGCGACCCCAGCGGCGCTGGCACGGCACCCACTGATGGAGGCACGGCCGGGTTGCCTGGAAACAATTCCGGAAACGCTCCACTGGTAAACACATTCACGACAGTGCCCGCGCCCAGAATTCCGGCAAGGATATACACAATCACCATGGCGACCAGAATTGGAAACAGGATCAGTCCGATGTTGGGACTCTGCAGGCGGTCTCGGAAAAATTCAATCTGAGTTGTGTATCCATGTTTATGGCCCAGCTTCCAGACTCGAACACCAATCAGGAAGAAGCACAGCGAATGCACAATGGCACTCGACGATGCCATCTTGCCGTAGACGCCGATTCCGTTTTGCCAGGCTTCGCCGGTTGAGCCAATCAATGCGAACGCTGTCATCGTCGTGCCAAATAATGACATCAACAGCATGAACGGACCGATCGAATGGCCCGCGAGTTGGTAGTCTTTTCCGCTGCCTGAAAATAATCGGCTGGACGAAAGCCCCAGCAATAACAGGAGGCCGAGGTAGCACGAGATGATAATGACACTGGTCATGCGTCACCTCCATCCGTCACGTCGGTCGAATCGTCGACGGGCCACGCAAATTTGGTCGCCAGGAACCAGACGATGCCTGCACTGAGTGAGATGCCGGCGTGATAGAACAAACCGATCGGCATGATTCCGCCCACCAGTGTTGCGTCTTCCCAGAACCAAAGATCGTGATGCAGAACGGCAAGGAGCGCTACAAGGCCCCAAACGCAGTATTTCATGAGGTGGGTCTCAGTAAGAGGTTGGTGGGCGGGGCCAATCCGTTGAACAATCAAGCAGCTGCCGACTTCCATCCTGTTCGACTGATGCGAGCGCCGCATTCCTGGCATAATTCCGGCAGGCATGTCGCCTTCGTTCGCAATTGTACGGCAGAATGAGCTCCCCACTGATCCTACACATCCCGCCACAATTTAACAGGAATCCGCCTATTCAACTCCTAAAAATTGCCGGGCCGGGACGCCCCGGCCCACGGTTGGGGTGGTCGGCGGGCGGCATGCAATCTCGATCGTCAGCGATGCTCGTGCTGGGCGGTGGTCGAGCTGGCCGCGTCAGAGAATTGCGCCACCATTTTTCACGCGGCTCGACGCGGACGGATCACGAAATCTACCAGTGGACGCGATTGTGGCGGTGCAGAAGCCTGCAATCGCTGGATCAGAAGCCGATGCTTTTGAATTTCCAGACTGTACAACGCTTCCGTCAGACTCAGCACGTCGGGCGAAGGCCCTGGTGCAGAATTCGGTTGATGAGCATTGTCCGGTGTGCTGTCGTCCATTCGAATTCCATTTCGAATAAGAACGTGAGATTCCGCGTGCGGCCTCAGAAAAATCGAACCGCAGACGAACACCGATCAACGCAGATTCCGGACTGTGAATTATCCGTTGGAATCGAATTTTGTTCGTGATTCCTGCTGCGTTTCACTCATCATGCCTGTGGTCGTGGTCGTGGTCGTGGTCGTGGTCGTGTGAATGCGAATCGTGATCGTGCGAATGATCGTGGTGGTGATCATCCGGCGGCGAGCTTCCCGCGACCGTCGGTGCGGGTAGTGTGCCTGAATTTTGTAATTGCAGAAAGGCCGATTCTGCAGCTCGATAGATGTCTCGCAGCGGCACCGAGTGTTCCGATGCCAACGCTGCACATTCTTCGAATTCGGGGGCAAACGTGGGCGAACTGCCCGTCCGCCAGCCTCGTTTGCCAGAGACCTTGCCCCAAGGCGTCGCGACTTCCACCTTGTCGCGGTGCTGGATGCTGCGTTGAATCGTCGAACGGCGGATTCCCAGCGTGCCGGTTTCTGAAAATAGAATCTGTTCCATCACGTCCACATCGGCGGGGCTGCATAGCACGCTTAGCATCTGTCCGGGGCGATCCTTCTTCATTTGGATCGGCGTGACGTACACATCGCGAGCTTTCGCGTCCATCAATCGCTGGCGAGTGTGGCCGATCACTTCGCCTGCGACGTCGTCCAGGTTCGTTTCCAGCAGAGTCACAAATTCTGTATTCGCCGCAACGCTTTCCGTGCCGACGAACATCCTCAGAATGTTGGCTCGTTCGGGAAACGTCATCGTGCCCGCTCCGTAGCCAACCTGCTCGATCGTCATGGCAGGCATTGGCCCAAAGGCGTCGGCCAGGGTCTTTACAATGGCGGCGCCGGTGGGAGTCGTCAGTTCTGCTTCGATCGGTACATCAGCCAGCGGCACGCCTTTCAGGATTTCCGCTGTGCCGGGCGCAGGGACGGGGCAGATGCCGTGGTCGATGTGAACGTAGCCTCTGCCCGGTGGCACAAAGTTGCACACGATGCGATCCGCCGCCAGAAGGTCGAAACCTACCGCAGCGCCGACAATGTCCACGATGGAATCGACGGCTCCGACTTCATGAAAGTGAACCTTATCGACTGTGCTGCCATGAACGCGCGCTTCCGATTCGGCGACGGCCAGAAACAGACGACGCGCCAGATCTCGCTGGCGATCAGTGAGTGCCGTGGCCTGATCGAGAATGCGGCAGATGTCGGTGTAGTGCCGGTGAGCGTGTTGTTCCGGGTGATCGACGAGGACATGAGTGGCTCGGAAACCGTTCTTGATCACAGTTTCGATGCGCAGCTTCACGTCGGGAAGGTTCAGTGACGCGATTGCCGCGTCGATCGCCGTTCGGTCAACGCCCGCGTCGATGAGGGCTCCCAGCGTCATGTCTCCGCTGATACCTGTGGCACATTCCAGCCAGACCGTTTTCATGTTCGGTTTTCTACTCTTGTATCGTATCGAAAGAAGCCCGGCTTTTCGGGAAAGCCGGGCTTCAGGATGGTTGGGGTCGCTGTTTGGGGCGTATTATGGTTTTCGAATCGCCCACAGGGAATCGAACGTCCGCAGATAAATTGTGCCGTTTGCGATCACGGGCGAGGCTGACATTGCTTCGCCGGTTTCGTTTTGGGCCACGATTTCGAACTTGCGACCCGTCTTCACAACCGTGATCTTTCCGTCGCGAGCCGTCAGGTAAATGTGGCCGTCGGCATAGACCGGGGACGCTCGATGGCGGTTGTTATGAGTGCGTTCCATATACACTTCTTCGCCGGTTTCGCGATCGAGCACCAGCAGCATGCCGTTCTCGCGACACAGGTACACGAGGTCGTCCAGGATCAGAGGCGAAGGAACATCAGGCGTGTTCTTGTCGCGAACCCATCTGATCGCGTTTTTATCATTCGTGATGTCGCCCTTCGCATCGGCCCTCACGGCGAAGACAGGACCGTTTTTGGCGGTCGGGCATACAACGATGCCTTCCGCAGCCGCGGGTGAGGCGACAAAACGCAGAGTCGGGTGGTAGTCTCGCTTGGGATCTTCATGAGGGTTCAAGCCGCCCAGTCGCCAGATTTCTTTGCCGTCTTCCAGCGAGTACGCGACCGTGTAATCGGCTCCGTGAGTGATCAGATAGGTCAGTCCGCCAAAGTCATACAACATCGGTGACGCATACGAATGCTCGTTCTCCTTGGCGGCGGCAGTCACACGATCCGTCTTCCAGATAGTTTCGCCGTTGGTCGCATCAATCGCGGCGACCATGGCTTCCTGAGTATCAGGTTTGCCGTCGCCGTGAATGAGCTGCACAAACAAGCGGCCATTGTGAAGTACGGGCGTCGCCGACATGCCGAACGCGATGTCGAACTCACCAAAGCGGTCCTGCAGATTGACCTTCCACACGGATTTGCCATCTACCGTCACGCATTCCAGGTGTCCGGTGGACATAAACGTCCACACGTGTTTGCCGTCAGTGATGGGCGACGGTGATGCTGAGTTGCCTTCATCGCCTCGCACATCTTTGTTTCCTTTGCCAACTTCGTGTCGCCACAGTTCTTTACCGTTCGTGCCAATACACAGAAGCAACAGCTGTTCGCCGTCGATGGTCGTCAGGAAGATGCGATCGCCCCAAACGACGGGAGTCGCTCCGGCAGGACCGGGAAGAGGCACCTTCCAGGCGAGGTTCTTATCGGCCGACCATTCTGTCGGAACGCCAGTTTCGGTGGAGATCCCGTTGCTGGTGGGACCGCGCCAGGATCCCCAGTTATCGGCGAAGCACAGGCTTGAAATCGTTACCGCCAAGCAAATCGTGGCACATCTAGTCATCATTTTTTTCGTCTTTCTTTGCCGGATTCTGATACCACACCACGTTGTTGCTTTGTCGCCCGGCCACCAGGAAATCGTTATCGCCATCGGCGTCCAGATCGACCACTCGGATATCGTACGCTTCCTGGTTCGTGCCGACAATGTGGCGAACGAACTTGCCGCCGCCGTCGTTTTCATACCACGCACAAATCTTACTGCCGTAGGCACAGGTGGCGGCGTCGAGGTCTCCATCGCCGTCAATGTCCACAACCTGCAGGCAATGAGGTTCCTGAATCTCTGCGTCGATTGTATGAATCTTCCAGTCCGGCGCTTCGAACCAGATCACTCCGTTGCCATGCCCTCGTGAGGCCAGCAGGTCGACCTTGCCATCACCGTTGATGTCACCAGGATGAATGTTGGTGGCTCCGGGATGAACGCCAGGCAGCTCATGCTTTTTCCAAACCTGTTTCGGATCGGTCGGGGCTTCCCACCAGGAAAACCATTCGCCCATGCCGGATTTATCCGTCGGCCCGCCCTTGGCCCCGCTTACCGCATCCGGACGACCATCGCCGTTGATATCTCCAAAGCCAAGGTAGTGACTTAGCCCCGGCGCATCGCGGTCCGCAAAGATGTGGCGCTGCCACGGATCGCTGGACCGAGGATTCTTCGGCGGCGATAACCAGGCCAGCGAATCGGGAAACGGGTCCGCTGGCTGAGCACTCGTGGCCAGCAAATCAATGCGGCCATCGTTGTCGACATCGCCTTTAATGATGCCATGGATGCCGTGAACCTGATCGTCGATCAGCCGCCGCGTCCATTTTTCCGTGAGCGGTTTGTCGGGCTGTTCGTACCACATGATCAGGCCCGGGTTGTAGCGAGCGCCGATGTAGTCTTCGTCGCCATCGCCGTCCACGTCGTAGGTTTCGCTGTGGATGTAGCGGCCTCCGTGATTGGTGTCGAGCTTCACTTCTTTCCAATCAGGGCCGACAAACAGCCGAGTGATCCCCTTGCCGGTGTCAGCGATGACGTCAACGACGCCGTCGCGCGTGTAGTCGGCGGCAACCGCAGTGGTGCAGGCACCGCCTTCCCAGATCACATGCTTCACCCACCCGGGCTCGGCTTGAAGCTCGTCATCCGCGATCAGGAAATGGGGCGCGGCGAAGTTTGTGGCGACAAAAAGGGCCACCGTAAATGCACTTAATTTCATGATCGAACCTGACGGCGTTCAGTGGGCAACTGAGGGGAATTCATTATGCTGGGTGCAAGCCTGTTTTCCAATCACTGGACCGAATTCCCACGCTTCCTATGACCGCCTTTCAATACAGCCTGAATTCCAGCACCATCAAGACCACGCCGATTCTGGACAAGATTCGCGTCGCCGCCGAGGCGGGATACGCTGGAATCGAATTGTGGCATGACGATATCGACGCACATATCGAAGCGGGGGGAACCGTCGACGACGTTCGCAAGTGCGTTGACGATCACGGCATAAAGGTGCCCACTACGATTCACATGAAGGACTGGTTTCAGCCGGCAGGCGAAGAGCACGTCAAGGCCATGGACATCGCCAAACGAAAACTCGAACAGGCGGCGGCCGTCGGAGCACCTCACACGGTATCAGGCCCGCCTCACGGTAAAGCCGACCGGGCACTCGGCAAACGACATTATCACGAACTCCTCATGCTGGGCGCTCAATTCGGCGTCCGACCAGCCTTCGAATATCTTGGTTTTATCGAAGACCTCAAGACAATCGACGATGCCATCGAAATTGCCGAAGGCAGTGCTCACCCGAACGCCTGCATCGTGCTGGATCCCTTCCACTGCTACGTCGGCGGCGGCGGTGTGGAATCAATTGCGAAGTTGACGGCCGAACAGGTGGCCGTTTCGCATTTCAACGACGCTCCGGCGGAGCCTGATCCCAGCACGCAACGCGACCCGGATCGAGTGATGCCTGGTGATGGTGCGATCGACTTGAAACGGTACTGCGAGCTGTTGAAGCAAATAGACTACTCCGGGTTTCTGTCGCTGGAATTATTCCGCCCCGACCTGTGGGAACAGGACCCGCTGGACGTCGCGAAGCTGGGCCTCGAAAAGATGCGGGCGGTCGCGGAAACCGATAGTTAGAGCGGTTTTCCGCGTGTTGTGGACGGTTCGGGCTCGTGGGAAACAGCCCTCATCGTAAGACAAGCTTTCTCCGCGGCCACAAGTCAGCGAGATTCGCTGTAGTGACTCAAGCCAAAATCGTTGGTATGATCACGTGACACTGCTGTCGCAGTCTTTCGAGGTTTTCTGCCTCAATCAAAGCTGATTCTGTACCTGAAATCAAACTTATGACACGTCGCCATTTTCGCTCCGTGATTTTGCTGCTGGCAGTTGGCTGTTTGCCGACATCGCTTTTCGCAGACACCATTGTCTTGAAATCAGGGCAAAAGATTGTCGGTCAGGTCCTGAAGACTCAGTCGGACACTCTGTTTGTTGACATCGGCGTCGACATCGTGCGAGTACCACTGAATCGGATTCAGGAGCACGTGAAGGACAAGACAGACACTGAGCCCGCCGCCGTCAAGACCGACGCGGGGCTGCTTCGCACCGCAAAGATGCCGACGCGTACCGTTAAGGATTTGGTTAGCCAGTTTGGTGAAGGCGTTGTTCTTGTGCAAAATCCGGAAGGGCTCGGCTCCGGTTTTATTATCAGCAAGTCAGGCCACTGCGTCACAAATTTTCACGTTGTCGAAGGCCAGACGCGCGTCGCCGTCACCATTTTTCATCGCACCGAAAGTGGAGAACTGGAGCGGGTCGCGATACGTGACGTGAAGATCTTGGCGCTGAATCCGCATTTCGATCTGGCGTTGCTGCAGATTCCGAAACAGGAAAATCTGGAATTCCAGCCGGTCTACGTGGCAGACGACGATTCTCATCGAGAGGGCGATGCCGTGTTCGCGATTGGCAGCCCGTTGGGACTGGAGCGATCAGTTTCCGAAGGCATCGTTAGCACTCGCAGCCGCAACATGGACGGCATCGTGTACATCCAAACGACCGCTCAAATCAATCCCGGCAACAGTGGCGGGCCATTATTCAACACGCGCGGCGAAGTGGTGGGCGTGATCAACATGAAGCTGACGTTTGGCGAAGGTCTGGGCTTCGCGATCCCGGTCGCGTATCTGCGTCACTTCATCGCGAACCGGGATGCATTTGCCTACGACCGCACGAATCCAAACACAGGCTACCACTACCTGCAACCGCCGCGACGCACAAATCCGAAACAGATTTACGACGTTTTGAAGGAGACTGAATAGGCGGCGGAAAATGTAATCGACAGGATTTGCAGAGCTCAGACGAATACGAGCCCTACGACACGTCACGGTGTCAATCTGCTGTTGTGTGTCCCGCCGAAGTTCGACGCCGTAACCCCTTGCGGGGCGCCGGGAAGCATAGCGACAGTCGAACATCGTCGGTCCCTGCCGATTGCAATCTTCGTCATGGCATTTGGCCGCCGCGCATGAGATAAGCCCGGCAGCTCTCCGTAACCGCAGGGCCATTCGCTTATAATTGATTTGGGATGAATGCCGCGGGTGCTGCCAGCGCTATCTGTGGTGCATATATTCAGGAAGCGTACGCTGGCAGGACCGGTGTCACTCAAATTTTGCGGACTCAACGCGGCTGGGTTATTTCAAGCCGTTGGCTGTCCGAACGACGCGAGCCCCACGCAGCAGCGGGCCAGAAGCTGCGCGGGGTCGCTCGATCGGCCCAGTTATCGGTACAATCTGGAGACCAGACTGACACCGGTCGTAGAGCCACCCTCTAACACGAAAACCGGCCCCCGACTCCGCACAAACTTTTCGGAAAAAAAGACGAGTACCCCAAAGCCAGCGTTTTACAACGTTTGCCACTTCAGACATTGATCAGTTGAAAGGTCGTGTCGCGAAGTAGATAATACCCTACCTTCGGCGTGCAATTGTCACCTAAAGCAAGCCCAATGCCTGACCCTTCCGCAACTCAGATCCTACTGGCTTCACAAAGCGGGGACAGTCAGGCGGTTGAAAAGTTGTTTCCCATTGTTTACGGCGAATTGCGTTCGATAGCGCATCGCCATCTGGCAGGCAACTCGCTGTCAAACCAGTTTTGCACCACAGATCTGGTTCACGAAGCGTATTTGAAGCTCATTGATCACCGAAAAGTTTCGTGGAGAAGCCGGACGCACTTTTTTGCGATCGGTTCCCGAGTCATGCGGCAGGTGCTGGTGGATCGCGCTCGCCAGAATGTGGCCATTAAACGCGGCGGCGGTCAAATCCATCTGAGTCTGGAAGAAGGCCTGCTGTCTCGCACAGACGACCGCCATGTGCTGGCCGTTGAAGATGCGCTGCAACGACTGGAAGAAGTGAGTTCTCAGCAGGCAAAAATTGTTGAGATGCGATTCTTCGGCGGGATGACGATGGACGAAGTCGCGGACGAAATGGAGATGTCCAAGCGATGGGTTGAGGCCGAATGGACCATGATTCGAGCGTGGTTGCGGGCCGAACTGAGCGAAGATTAGAACTGAATCATGGCCTCACCCGACCATCAGCGCGTCCGTGAAATTTTTTTGCAGGCGGTGGAACTGCCTCCCGAGGAACAGGACGCTTTTTTGCAGGAGCAGTGCGGTGACGATTCTGCACTGCTGGCGACCGTGCAGCGGCTGTTTGTTCATCACCGTCCGAACGACCTGCTGTTAGAGGTTGAGGAACCAACTGCATTGCCTTCGGCCGCGAACATCGACACTGGCCCCGTCCCGACGGACGCGCCACCTCAAGCAGCGTCGCCGCTGGGGACGCTGCAGTTTGGCGACACCAAGGCGATTGAATCCGGCCTGTCAGCAGTCGGCATGATGGAACGGCATTCGCAGGTATTCCGACGAACTCACAAAGACAGAATTTGGGTTACTGTTGTCTCCGTCGCCGTGTTGCTCGGGCTTGTCAGCGTTGGGTATTGGGTTCATGTATCGATTCATAAAGCGATTGGTGCATCGCTGCGACATTCGATGCAGGCCATGCAGGATGGACAGGTTTATGCAATTGAAACCTGGCTGGCGGCAGAAATACGTTTGGTCGAATCGTGGGCTCAATCGCCTGACGTGGAATCCGCCGTGGCTGAATTGCAGGCGATCGCTGATTCAGCCGATGACCTGAACCAGTCACTGGCGTCGTCCGAGGCTGGTACTCGACTTGCATCAGTCATGAGCAACGCGATCCGCAGTGCGCCGGATGACTCCTATCAGTTTGCCGTCTGGAATCGTGAGAACACGCTGATTGCAGATTCGTCGCCGGAACACGCTGAGTTTCTGGGCAATGGCACGACTGAATACGGGGCTGGTTTGCTGTCGCGCGTCTTCCGTGGTGAGACTGTGCTGTGGTTGCCGACAAAAGAAGGGTACATGACCGAGGGGTTCACGTTAAAAGGCCCCGTGGCGAAACCCGGAATCGCGTTGATCGCGCCGGTTCGTTCGGAGGAAGAGCGTCCGATTGCCGCCATTCTGATTTCTTCACCAGCGCTCCAGGAACGATTTGAGCAGCTGCTTCAACAGGCCCGGTTTGGAGAATCGACCGAGGCTTATGCTTTGACAGAAGACGGCTATTTGCTGACCGAAACGCGACGAACCGACTATCTAAAACAGATCGGTCGGCTTGAAGATTCCGAACATGCGTTTGGCGACCAGGCGCTGCGTGTGACCGATCCCGGTACGAATCTGCTCGAAGACTTTCAGGGTGAGGTGTCTGTTCAGGGCAAAGAGCATTGGCCGCTGACTCGGGCGGCGCAGTCGTTGAGCTCCAGGCTCGATGGCATTGATGTTTCCGGCTACCGCGATTATCGCGGCGTGGAAGTGGTGGGCGTCTGGACATGGATTCCCGCCTACCGTTTCGGCGTCATCATGGAGATTGACTATCGCGAAGCGTACAGCCCCCTGGTTCCTCTGCGGACGGCGTTTGTCGTTATTTTGGCGGCGCTCGCTGTTGCAGCGCTGACAGCGATTATCACTTTCTTCGCACTGATGCGGCGGCGACGACGTGAGCCGGATGGTTCAATTGTGGGGCCGTACACACTCCGATCGCTGCTCGGCGAAGGCGGGTTCGCTCACGTTTATCTGGCCAGTCACGCGTTGCTGAAGCGACCCACAGCGGTGAAGATTCTTAAGCCGGAACAGATGAACGACAAGAATCTGGTCCGCTTCGAACGCGAAGTTCAGCTCGCCAGCAGCCTGACTCATCCGAATACTATCGGCATCTACGATTACGGTTCGACGGCTGAAGGGCGTTTTTATTATGCGATGGAATTTATCAAGGGGTTGTCGCTGAAGGAGCTGATCGACCTCGATGGTCCGCAGTCGCCCGCTCGGACAGTATGGATCGTCAACCAAATTTGCCGCTCGCTGCGTGAAGCTCATGGCAAAGGTCTGATTCATCGCGACATCAAGCCGCAGAATATTATGCTGTGTCGTCGTGGCGGTGAGTACGATACGGTCAAAGTGTTGGACTTCGGACTTGCGCGAAACCTTGGTACCACGGGCGGCAACCGAGTGACTGAGACGCAACTGCTGATCGGCACGCCATTGTATATCGCTCCGGAACGCATTGTTGATCCCGCCTGCATGGACCCTCGATCGGATATTTATTCGCTCGGTATCCTGGCGTATTTTCTGCTCACGGGGCGTGAACCTTTTGACGCCGCCGATTCGATTGACGCGCTCGCCCAGACGATCAACCGCACGGCTCGGAGACCTTCTGAACAATCGCCTGGCCCGATACCTGAAGTCCTGGATCGGCTGATTCGCGACTGCCATTCTCGAGCGATCACTGACCGACCGGAGTCGATGGACGTGGTTCTGTCGCGGCTGCACGACGTTCATCTTGTGGAACCGTGGGATGCTGAGCAGGCCGCCTCATGGTGGAGTCGTCATCGCGCCGAAGTGACGACAACCATGGAAAAGATGGCCAACGTCAAAGACGAGCAAACCACAGCGACTCTGGTTCCGCCTGACATTCGGGATATCACAACGAAGCCGACCTAACCGCCGCTCACCGGAGGAAAGCAGGCGACTTCGTCATTGGTCTTTAGAAGTAAGTCGTCTGCTGCGTACTGATTGTTCACGGCAACCAGCAGTGACGCCTGCAGCGGCTTCAGTTCAGGAATGGATTGCACGAGTGCCGCTCGCAAATCTGCAACACTGGCGTCCTCGGAGATGACGACTTCAACCGGCGACCGGCCGGCCGCATCCCTGGCGGCTGCAAACAGATGAATCTCTACCTTCATGACATCGAATATCCCCATGGTCGCTTCTTCAGAGCGGCTTGCAGTTCCGGCATCAGGCCATACGCCATGGCCATGATCTTTAGCGGATGGACGGTAGGAATCGTCGCCTGTTGTTCCATCTGCATGCGGCAACTGCTGCAGTCTGTGACGCCGGCATTCACGTGAGTCGTCTTCATTTCCTGAATCAGTTCTGCCCCGATGGCCAGCGATTTTTCGAAATGTTCGGCGGCCAGACCAAACGTTCCGGCCATGCCGCTACAGCCTTTTTCAATGCGCTGAACCTGCACGCCAGGAATTAATTCCAGCAGATTGCATAATCCAGTGTCCGGTCCCAACGCTTTGACGTGGCAGGGCGTGTGATACGCCACTGTTAATTCGACCGGGTCAAAGTCCAGCTTCAGCTTTCCGTCCTGATGCAGCTGCCACAAAAACGTGCCGGCATCGAACGTATGATCCGCGACGATTTGTGCGTCCTCCGTCCCCAACAGCAATGGGTACTCCTGCGACAAACACAGCGCGGCAGACGGTTCCGTGCAGACAATCGGATAACCTTCCCGAGCGAGTTCCGTAAGTTCGGCGACGTTTGTTTCTGCGACTTCCCTAGCGGCCGCCAGGTCAGCGACGGCGATCATTGCCATCCCCGAAACCTTCTGGTCCGGCGGTATATAAATTCGAAAACCATTGTGCTGAAGAATGCGAACAAAGGCTTCGGCCAACTCCGGATCATGATGGTTGGCGAAGTAGTCAACAAAGTAGGCAATTGTTGGCGTCGATGATGTGGGGTCAGCCGTATTGTGTTCACTTTGGACGCGGCGCGACTTCATAAAGGGACGGCTGGCAAATCGCGGCAGGCGCCGCTGTTCGGCGATGCCCAGCATCCTGTTCAGAACAGAACGTGACACACCCAGTCGCAGCATGCGGTTGGCCATCATGGTGAACCGCGACGCGAATCTCGCGTATGTATGAAATCGAGACATCAGCCAATCGGTCTTGCCCAGTCCCTGAACGGCAACGTGTTCTGCGCGAGCTTCCAACATGAGGTGCGGGATGTCGACCTCAGACGGACATTCCAACACGCATTGCTTGCAGTTGAAACAGCTTTCCACCACCGGTTGCACAGCTTTATCGATGACAATTTCGGCCGGCTCACGCCCACTGATCAGCCGTCTCAGCAGATTTGCTTTGCTGCGCGGGCTGTTCTCCTCGACACCGTCTTCGTGAAAGAAGGGACACATTCTTGCGGTGGGTGACGTTGTGCGACATGTGCCGCAACCGTTGCACCGAGCGGCTGCGTCCATCGCCGTTTCGCCGTCCCAGCTTAGCTGCAGAATCGGCAGCAGGGGCGACTGTTCGTCCACAGTCTTCGGCAGTGGCTGAGCTTCCGCACCGCGAAGATGGCGCACGGTAAGCTGGCCATCGTTGCTGATGATTTTGTCGGGGTTCAGCAGATGTTGCGGGTCGAAGATGTCCTTCACCTGCTGAAACGTACGGTACAGCGGACCGTACATCGATCTGATGAACGCTGTCCGAGACAGGCCGTCACCGTGTTCGCCACTGATTGTGCCGCCAACCGTTTTGACGTGCCGATAAAGGTCACGCGCGATGGATTCCAGTTGTTCGGCATGACCGGGACGCGGGCGCGGCAACATGGGGCGCAGATGCAGCTGGCCAGATGCGGCGTGGGCATACAGAGTGGCGGTGACTTCGTGCTTCTGAAACGTCCGCTGAGCCAGCGTCAGGAAGCCGGAAATTTCTTCGGGCGGCACAGCGATGTCTTCAACAAATGGCAACGGCCGAGAAGTTCCCTTCAGGCTGTCCAGCAACGAAACCACGCGACCGGGCAGAGTCCACAGGAATTCGACGTCAGCGATGTCACACGTTTTCCGGGTCACAACGAACTGTCGTTCCGTTTTTGACAGGATTGATTCAGCGTTGTCGATGCGCTGTTCGATTTCCGCCTTGCTGCTGCCGTTGAATTCGACAAACAGGCCCGCTTCAGCATCCGGGTCGACCACGTCTGAAAATCGGCTGTCAGAATCACGTCCCAGGCTTAGCAGACGCCTGTCCAGCAGGTCGCAGGCGCTGGGTTCAAGAATCAGTAACTGTTGCATGGCCAGCAACGCGGAATCCATGCTGGCAAACATCAGCACCATCATGCCGCGATGTTCTGGCAAAGGCATGGTGTGCAGCAGCACTTCCGTGGCCATTGCGAGGCTGCCTTCGCTGCCCGCTATCAGCCGAGGAAAGTTCAGCACGCCCTGATCCTGCACGCCGCGATTCAGAACACTGCGCAGCATGTAGCCGCTGCTGTTTCTTAGTAACACCGGTTGGTGCTGTTTGATCAGGTCTGTTGACTCAGCCAGTAGCGCCGCCAGGCGTTCGACAAGGTCCGTTTTGCGAAGCAGTGGGGTCAGGCTGGTTAGCGGCAGCGATTCGTTGCGGACCGGTGGAACAAAATCTCGATGTCGCGGCAGGTCGGTTGAGCTCGCGAAGCCGGCGTCTGGTTGCCGAATCGCGTACGATCGAGGCACTTGTTCGCACCCCAGTTCCATCACCTGTCCGCCCATCAAAACGCATTGCAACGACTTGACGTGATCGCGTGTGGAACCCACTCGAAATGCGTGCGACCCCGCCGCATCAACGCCCAGCATGCCGCCGATCGTTGTGATTGCGGCGTTGGAAGGATCCGGCGCGAAGCAGCGACCGTGTTGTCGCAGTGTGCGATTGAGTTCCGCCAGAGTTATGCCCGGCTGAACTCGCACCGTGTCTCCATCGACACTCAGCAACCGGTTCATGTGACGAGAGAAATCGACCACGATGCCTGCGCCCAGGCACCCTCCCGCCAGCCCGGTTCCTGCTCCGCGAGGGATCAGGGCGACGTCGTTATCAGATGCATAGCGTGCCAGCGTTGCAACGTCGGTCGTGTGCTTCGGAAACGCGACGGCCAGCGGCTTGATTTCGTACAGACTGGCATCTGTGGCATACACCGCCGTGGTGACGTTGTCGACGCGTAATTCGCCTTCCAGCAAATCCGTCAGGTCTTCCGCAATCTGTAGGCGTGCTTCCTCCAAGGAAGAAAACTCCGTGATGTGATATGGCTTGGAACAATCTTGAGATCCACCGTGCAGGCACGATCAATCTCGAGAACCGTCCTTTGTAGCGGCATCCTGTCGTTTTTTCATCTGGACGTAGCGTTCGCTTAGTTCAAGGTCGAATGCGGGATACGCGTTGTCCAGTGCCGTTTTGCGGTGTCGAGCTCGGCAGCGGTAACAAACCAGCATGTCTGTCATGAAGGTGTACAGCATCATGTCGACGAAAGCGAACGCCATCAAAATGCCAAGTGCCCAGATCGGTTCATGCTGATACCAGGCGATGGTACTAAGCAGGCCTCCAGCCACCACAAAGCCCAACCCGACGGCCGGCGGAAAGTCCTTCTGACGCCACAGATCTTCACAGCCGCACACGCGACACCGGCGACAGAACTCACCATCGAAATCCTGCTGCCCCTCATCGCGAGACCAATCGCAGCGCTGGCATTGGACCGGTCCAGTCGCGGGTTCCGGTCGACATACCGAACGCTCTTCACAAACCGGACATTGAAAGATGATCTGCATGGCGAAGCTGATTTCGTGCTTAAAAAGGCGACGGTCGTTGAGTGCCTGGCTCGTTTAAAAGGGAATCATGGTGTCGCGTTCCAGTAGCGCGGCTGTCATTTCGCCCATGAACGCCAGGATCAGTCCGGCAAACAGAATTCCCGTGGCGGACTGAGTGTTTCGGTGCTTGAGGACTCGCCAGACCAGTATCGCGACAATCACAGGAGCCACAATTCCGCCCAGCCAGCGAATGCCAAACCAGATCTGTTGCGTCGAATCCGAAAATGACCCACCGAACTCTGCAAACGCCCAGATTGACGCGACAAGACGAAGCACTGCGGCCGTCAGAATGGCTTTGTTGAACCACCAGATGGGCAGGGTACTCATGGTGGGCGTCGTCAGATACCAGTGTCCCAACAGCATGCCGGTCAATACGCCGCCCACTACCGCTGCTGATGAAAAGTCAGACAGTAGCTGAAGCCCAACCGACCCCGTGTTGGGTACATTCCACGAATGCAGTGCCAACGCGGACACGCATGAAGCTGTCAATAAATGAATGCATAAATTGCCTGGTAGGCGCCGTCCTAAAGCCCAGAACACCGTGCCCGCATAGCATACGGCCGCAGCGAAAATGCTTAATGCTCGAATCCACCAGGCAATGCTAATCGCTTTGGCTTCGGAGGACGTGACAACAGCTTCAGACATCTCGCCACCTGCCGCGGCGACTGGCCATGTGGTTCCCGTCGCCAGCGAAAGAGCGGTCAGCACTGTCAGGCCGAGCAGCACGCGCATTTGAATTCGGAAGAAACCGTCCGTCACTTCCTTGCGCGGCATTAGCCACCACATCATGGTGATGCCGGCCGACAGCTTGAGAAGAAAAACGGCAATCATGAGTGCTTGTTGATCAGCGACATGGCTTCAGCACGACTGGACGCATCCTTCTTCAGCAGTCCTCGCACAGCGCTGGTGATCGTAATGGCGCCGGGCTTCTTGACGCCGCGAATCGTCATGCACGTGTGTTCGGCTTCAAGAACGACAATCACGCCTTTGGCATCCAGTTCGGATTCCACAAGGTCGGCGACCATGTGAGTCATCCGTTCCTGCACCTGTGGTCGGCGCGATACTTCGTCGACCACACGAGCCAGTTTGCTGAGCCCCGTGACTTTGCCTCGCGGGATGTAGCCCACATGAGCCGTGCCGATGAACGGAAGGAGGTGATGTTCGCACATGCTGTGAAACGAAATGTCGCGAACCAGCACCATTTCGTCGTATTGTTCTTCAAACACCTTGTGCAGATGGCGACCGGGATCCATGTGCAGGCCGCCAAACATTTCGGCGTACATCCGCGCGACTCGCGCCGGAGTTTCCTGCAGCCCGTCGCGATCGGGATCTTCACCAACGGCCATCAGGATCTCGCGGACGGCCGCTTCAATCCTCGGTTTGTCGATGTGTCGAGCTTCCGGCGGCGTGGCTCCGGAAGCCAGTGTGTCTTTCGGGTCGGTCATGAATTCGCTTGTCAGGCATCGAGGACAACAGGACAAAGAGTCGCTGAAAGGACCGACTCCATCACCGCATTTTGTCCGCAAAACGGCTTGTGTCCCGCCATTCTTGTCCCGAATTCGCAGCTTTTCCGCTGATTGAACCGTTTCTTCCCGATTTCGTGTCCCGGGCACACCCTGGCTTGCATCTGTGTCGCACGTTTTGACCGAATTTCGGCTGAGCTCCCTGTTATAGCGGTGATCTCACGTGATTGCCGGCCTGCGAGTATTGCCCTCCACCTGGCGACAAACGGCGGAGTGATCGAGGCTGGGTCAGCGGTTCAATCCTACGCAGCTTCTTAATCTGCCATCACGCAGCGGTTGGTGGCCCAGTCGCGGAGGTATTCGATTTTCTCGGACATCAGGCTGGAAAGCGGGTGCGTTTCGACGATTGCTTTCAGAATATCTTCCGTCTGCAGGTCGCGTTTTTCTGAGAATGCGTGAAACAGGCCGGATGCAATCGCCTGTTCGATTTCTGACCCCGTCAGGTCCTTCGACGCGTCCGCCAGATCGTCGACTCGAAATTTGTGTGGGTCGCGTTTCTTACGAGTCAGGTGGATTTGAAAAATCTGACGCCGCGCATCCACGCCGGGCAGGTCGATAAAGAAGACTTCGTCAAAGCGACCTTTTCGCAGTAGTTCCGGAGGCAACGCGGAAATGTCATTGGCTGTGGCCACCATGAAAATGGGTTCGCGATGATCCTGCATCCACGACAATAGCGTGCCGAACATGCGCTGCGACAAGCCGCCATCGGCAGAAGAGCTTGATGCGGACGCAAACGCTTTCTCGATTTCGTCGATCCACAGCACGACCGGAGCCATCGCTTCGGCCTGCTGAATGGCTTGCCGCAACTGGTTTTCGCTTTCGCCGACGAACTTCTGGTACAGCACGCCTGGGTCCAGTCGCAGCAGTGGCATGCCCCAGTCAGCTGCAACGGCTTTCGCACACAGACTTTTGCCGCAGCCTGGTACGCCCAACATCAGCACGCCGCGCGGAGGGTCGATTCCGAATTCACGAGCTTCTTCCGAGAATCCGCCGCGTCGTTGCGCCAGCCAGTTCTTTAAGCCTCGAAGTCCGCCGACTTCTTCGATATCAAAATCAATCGTCATCGATTCCAGCGCACCGGACGATTCCAGCAGACGGCGCTTGGCGTCAATGACACGCTGCAGGTCGCTGCCCGTTAAAGCGCTGTCGTCAAGGATCACGGATTCGACAATGCGCACCGCTTCCGAACGAGTTAACCCGCGAAGGTTCAGTACCAGTTGGTCAAGTTCGTTGGTTCGCAGTTCAGAGACGACTTTTGATTGAGCGGACCGCTTGACGGAACGATACGTCTGCTTCACCAGTTCGTACAGTTCCTGTTTGTCCGGCAATCCGGGTCGCCAGGGAACCGCCAGCCGCTGCACTCGCGGATGCAACGCTTCTTCGTCCATCAGAATCAGACACTCGCGGCGGCCGTCCGTTTGTTCCAGATAGTCGGCAATCATGCGCCGGAAGATCGGTTGAGTCGTATACTGCGCGGAGCCTCGCAGGCAGCAGATGGCCGAACGTTTTTGACGCATGAAATACTGCAGCGCGAGTTCCGGCTTGCTGGTGCCGGACACCGCAGCGGGCTCACGAACGTCTGGTGAGAACACTCGCACGCCGCTGGTCTGTGTCCAATCCTGCACGGTGCGATCCATGCGCCGAGCGACTTCCATGATGGCTTGTAGCTCGATGGCTTCGTCTGTGCTGTGGACCGAAATGAGCTTGTGGCGTGCCTGAATAAGATTCTGCAAGTCGTCCTGCATGGCGGGCAGGTCGACTTTGTCATTCAGCAATGATGCGGCAAGCTGTTCGTTGTCCATCATCGGTCCCGCCGTGCTGTCACAAATGAGTCTCAGGTGTGGCAGTAACCGGAGGGCTTACGTCCTCGGCCCGCCGTCAGTGCCGGTCAACTTTCTCCACCACTCTTTTTCTTCGCTGTCTTTTTCTTGCCGGAAGCCGCTTTCTTGGCGGCCTTCTTTTTCGCCGTTTTTTTCTTGGCAGCCTTCTTCTTTGCTGACTTCTTTTTGATGCCTTTCTTCGCGGCCTTTTCGTCGATCCACTCCAGCGCCTGTTCGAGCGTGATGGAGTTGATGTCCGTGTCTTTCGGAATCGTAGCGTTGATCTTGCCGTGCTTGACGTACATGCCATAGCGGCCTTCGAAAACGCCGATCACACTTTCGTCTTCCGGATGTTTGCCGATCTCGCGGATCGGTTCCGGAGCGGCTCGCTTTTTCGTGTTCTTCAGCAGTTCCACGGCTGCGTCCATGGTCATGTTCAGGACGTTGTACGTTTCGCCGTTGTATTCGTACGTGTGAGTCTTCCGGTCGTAGCTGCCGTAGACTTTGTTGTGCAGCACATACGGTCCGAAGCGACCGATGCCCGTGTTGACGACCTTGTCTGTAAGCGGGTGCTTGCCGATGCGACGGGGCAGGGCGAGCAACTGAATGGCGGTTTCGAGGTCGATGTTCAGCGGGTCAAAGCAATTAGGAATGCTGCAACGCTTGGGCTTAGGCTGTTCTTCTGTGACTTCGCCCAATTGCAGGTACGGGCCGAACGGACCATTCAACTGGTAGACCGGCTGTCCTTCTTCGGGATGCATGCCGAGTGCCGTCGGCCCCTTTTGCTTTTCTTCAATTAGTCGCTCAGCCAGTTCGTTGTTCAGATCGGCAGGAGCGACCGAAAGTGGAATCGATGCCGTGAGTTTTTCTTCGCCGTCCATCTTTTCGAAGTACGGACCATACCGGCCGACTCGCACGTCCGCATCGATGCCGTCCAGCTTCAGCGTACATGCTTCTCGCGGATCAATTTCGCTTTCGTGCTTCTTGACCTGTTCGTTAATGCCTTCGTCGCCTGCGTAGAATTCACGCAGGTAAGGCAATCGGTCGGCGTTGCCGGTGGCGATGTCGTCCAGCGTCTGTTCCATGCCTGCCGTAAAACCGAAGTCGACAAGCTTCGGGAAGTGTTTCTCAAGCAATTTGGTGACGGCCAGACCCTTGAATGTCGGCACAAGCTGGCTGCCGTTCTTGTTAACGTACTCGCGGTCCTGAATCGTGCCAATGATGCTCGCATAGGTTGACGGGCGGCCGATGCCTTCGGCTTCCAGCTTGCGGACCAGCGACGCTTCGGTGTATCGCGCGGGCGGTTTGGTTTCGTGAGGAATCGCTTCCACATCTTCGCAGCCGACCTTGTCGTTTTCGGCCAGCGGCGGAAGTGGAGAATCCTGATCGTCCAGAGCCGCATCGGGATCGTCGCTGCCTTCGACGTAGGCTCGAAAGAACCCGGGAAATTCAACGGTGCGTCCGCTGGATCGGAAATCCGCGTCGCCGGCTGTAATGGTCACGTTGTCGAAACGCAGTTTGGCGTCGGCCATTTGAGTGGCCATCGTGCGTTTCCAGATCAGGTCGTACAGTCTGGACTGTGGGCCGTCGACACCGATTTCTTCAGCCGTCATCATCTTTTTGCCCGCCGGGCGGATGGCTTCGTGAGCCTCCTGAGCTCCCTTATTCTTGTTCGTGAACTGTCGTGGCGAAGGGCTTAGATAGTCGCCGCCATACAGCTTGTCGATGCGTCCTCGCGCGGCGTCCATGGCTTCTGCGCTAAGGTTGACGCTGTCGGTTCGCATGTAAGTAATGTGCCCCGCTTCGTACAGGCGTTGAGCCGTCTGCATTGTTTGGCGAGCCGTCATATTCAGCTTGCGGCTGGCTTCCTGCTGCAGCGTACTGGTTGTGAACGGCGGTGCGGGCTTGCGCGTCTGTCGTTTTTGTTCGACGCTGGTGACCACCCAGTCGCCGCTGGCGATACGAGCCTGCAGTTCTTTGGCGGCGTCTTCTTCCAGCAGTAAGACGTTGGAGCCTTCCTTCAGTTGCCCCGTGTTTTCGTCGAAGTCTTTGCCGGTGGCGATGCGTTGTCCGCCGACAGTCTGCAGGACCGAATCAAAAAGCTGTCCCGATTTTGCCTTTAAGCTGGCTTTCAGGTCCCAGAATGATCCACTGCGGAACTTCAGGCGTTCGATTTCGCGTTCCACCAGAATTCGCACGGCCACACTTTGGACTCGACCCGCCGAGAGCTTGGGCGCAATCTTTTTCCACAGCAGCGGGCTTAACGTGTAGCCATACAGCCGGTCGACCACGCGGCGGGTTTCCTGAGCCGCCACAAGGTTTTCGTCCATTTCTCGCGTATTCGACAGGGCTTCCAAAATCGCTTCGTTGGTGATTTCGGAGAACACCATGCGTTTTGTGGGCACTTTGGGATTCAGCAGCTGGATTAAGTGCCAGCCAATGCTTTCACCTTCACGGTCTTCGTCGGTCGCGATTAGCAGTTCTTCGGCGTCTTTCAGTAAATCCTTCAGCTCCTTGACGGTCTTCTTCTTGTCCTGGGGCACGACGTACAGCGGCTCGAACTCACTGTCGACGTTCACGCCAAGGTTCGACCACGACTCCTTTTTCAGCGCAGCAGGAATCTCAGCGGCTCGCGCCGGAAGGTCGCGGACGTGTCCCACGCTGGCTCGCACGACATATTGGTCGCCCAGAAACCCTTGAATTTTCTTGGCTTTTGCCGGCGACTCGACAATCACGAGTGCCTTTTTCTTTTTTGCCATGATGTGTTACACAGTCCTTAGTGCTTCGCGGTGTTGGTCAGGTCGCCATGAATCGGCAAACCATTCCAGAGACCATCGCGAATGACGTAACCTTAGGTTTGGGTTGACCTTGTTTCATTTCTGCGGACAGCTAAAATCCGCCGCTTTCGCGCACCGTTCAGGCTCTCTCGTTAACTGCGAGGCGTCGCCTGAACTGTGCGAATCAGCTTCGAATTCGTGGGTGGGATACGACTCGCCACCCTGTCTGTCAAGCCAGGTGTACAAATTGACCACCTGATGCCCCGGCCAATCCAAGAGTAATTTCATGGCTTCACCGTTCAAGATTTTCCGCAAATACTCCGGCGGCATGATGATCATTATGGTCATCCTGTCGATGCTGCTGTTCACTTTGACCGACCTTTTCATGGACCCGTCGGCCAATCTGTGGCTGCTGGGGATTTTGATTGGGGGAACAGTATTCGGCATTGCAGGCGTCGGTCAGGGACGCTGGCTGCAGTGGGGCCTTGGCGGGGCGGTTTTAGGAGCCGCACTGGGATTTATCCTGCCAGGCTTCGTAGAAGGCACCGGGCTAAACACGTCTTTGGGCGTCATTAGCCAGGAAGACATGGAAGAAATGGAGATGCGTCGCTACGTGGCGAATCAGTTCGTCAGCCGCGCGATGGAAGAAAGCTTTGGCGAAGGTACCGCTCGATTTGCCACTCTGTTCGGCTTCGGCCACGAATCCATCCGCGAGGACGTGATTTTCGGCAAACTGCTGCGAGCCGAAGCGGACCGTTTGGGCATCACCGTCGACGAAACGATGGTCCGCGATTATCTCAGCAACACGATGAACGAGAAGCTGACCAAGGATCACTACATCGCCGCCAGAAACGCGATTGCCTATCAGGGCAAACAGCTGGACGACGACACGTTGGTTAGCGTGCTGGCTGACGAAATCAAAGCACGACTCGCTTTTCTGACCCTTCAACCACGCACAGCCGCGTTGCCACCGGGCCCGGAAGTGTATTGGCAGTACTATCGCAAGCTGAACGTCCGGCAGCAGCTGGGCCTGGCGGCCGTCGATGTCGATGCCTTTGTTGACGAAGTCGGTGAACCGACGGACGCTGAGGTCAACGAAATGTTCGCGAAGTACGCGACAAAACGACCGAACGAAGAAGATCGAGGGTCTCCCGGTTTCCGACTGCCGTTTCGCACTCAACTGGCCTACATCGAAGTCGACGCGAAGTCAGTGGAAAACGAAGTCGGCGAAGTGACCGATGAACAGATTCAGAAGTATTACGATGAAAATAAAGAGACACCGCTGATCAAGCGTCCCGTGATTCCGGATTTTGACGAAAGCGAAACCGAAAAGGACGAGCCAGCGAAGCAGGACGCCGACGCCGAAAAAGAAGGTGAACCAGCAGACGCCAAGTCCGACAAAGCGGAGTCGAAAGCTGATGCGGACAAGCCAGCGGCAGACGATGCGAAGAAGCCAGCTGAACCGAAGCCAGCTGAACCAGCGGCTGATAAGCCTGCGAGCACAGAGAAGCCCGCTGCAGATGCTGCGAAGCCAGCAGAGGAAGCTCCGGCTAAGCCAGAACCTAAGCCAGAACCTAAGCCAGAGCCCAAACCAGCGCCTGAGGAACCGAAGGCAGACGAACCCGAAACGGCAAAGGAAGAACCTTCGGAGCCTGAGGATGATAGTTGCGGTGCGTTTGAGCCCGATGAAACGGAAGCCGACGAACCTTCATCAGAGGAAACGAAAGAAGAAGCCAAAGCTGATACGGCAGATTCAAAAGAAGCTGCACCAGACGAAGCTGCGACTGCCGAAACGAAGGCCGATGCCGACGAGAAAACAGAGAGTGCTGTCAGTCCTGCGGCGGCAGACAAGCCGGCGGCTTTGACCATTCCAGATACTCCCATCATTACTCCAGGCACCAGCAAGACGCCTGAGATCCCGGAAACGCAATACGAATACCGAGAACTGGATGATGAACTGAAAGCAGAAATCCGCGATGAGATCATGCGTCAGCGGGTGCAGGAAGCCATCGATGAAAAGCTGAGCCAGGCGAAAGCTCAGATGGAAACCATCGCACGAGATCGATCGAAAGAACGCTTCTCGCGAATTGAAAAGAACCCGGGAGCCTTCGAAGGTACGGACGAAGAAAAGCAGGAAGCGCTGCGTGAACTGCGTGTCGAACTGGCACCGTTTTACGATGAGCTGAATGACCGCCTGAAAGCATATGCTGGCGAGAACGGATTGACGTACGTCGAAACTCCGATGCTTAGCTATTCTGAGCTGATTGAAGAAGAAGATTATCCGATCGGATCAGCGACGGAACCAACCGAGAATCCGATGCTGGCGGCTCAGGCACCACAAGTCGCTCGCACCGTGTTCCAGTCGTTTTCCAACAGTGAACAGAACAACGACGCTCAACTTTACCTCGTTCGTGAAGCTGTGCTGCGGTCCGTGAATCTGGACGGTGGCGAGCACCATTATGTGTATTGGGCCGTCGACTTTTCGCCGTCACACGTTCCCACGCTGGATGAGCCTGGCATTCGGGAAATGGTTGTTCTGGAATGGAAACGTCAGAAGGCACGCGATCTGGCCAGCAAACGCGCGAAAGAGTTGGCCGAACAGGTCCGAACGGGTCTCGCCAAAGAAGGCGAAGCCAAGCAGGAAATGGCGGCCGCTCTGAAAGGCGCGACGGTCACAGGCGAAGAAAACGGCACCGAACTGGCCGTACGAAAGACGATGCCATTTTCATGGCTGCGGACTTCCAGTGCTTCACCCATGAGCTTCCAGACTCCGCAAGCCACGCTGTCTCCGATTCAGTTTGAAGACGTCGTCGGTGGAATGCTGGAACGCGTCGACGAACGCTTTATGGAGGCTGTGTTTAACGACATGAAAGACGAAGAAGTCGACGTCGTACCGAATGTTGACCTTTCGCAATACTATGTCGTGCACGTGACGAATCGTTTTCCGACACCGGAAATCGGCGAAGACGGACTGCGCGAACGGTTTGCGAACGAAGGCCAGCAGTTTGCGTTTGCTCGCAGTCCAATGGTTGGGGTCATGCAGCAGCAGATCGCTGGTCCCGCTCGACTGGCGTGGGAACGCGATCTGTGGAAAAAGTACGGCGTTGATCCGGACGGTGAACCACAGGAATAGCGGCTCCCTTCAGCCTCACAATTCCTTAGGCATGGATGCAGGCAGAGAACGGTTTGCGAAATCGTCAAGTTCTGCCTGTATCCAACCGCCGCCCAGCACCTTATCACCATCGTAGAAGACGGCCGCCTGGCCGGGAGCGACGCCCAGCACGGGTTGATTCAACGTGATCTGTGCTTCGTCGTTGTTGACGATCTGAACAGAGCAGGGAGTTGACTTCTGCTGGTAGCGCAGTTTGACGGCACACTCAAACGATTCGGCCGGACGATCCACCAGCCAGTTCAGGCCGTTGATGCGGACGTGCTGTGTGGCGAGGTCTTCGCGAGTCCCCAGCACGACCTGCCGTGTTTCTGCATTGACGCTTAGCACGAATCGCGGTTCACCAAACGCAATGCCCAGGCCTTTGCGCTGGCCGACCGTGAACTTTTCGTAGCCGGCGTGTTGTCCGAGGACTTCGCCATCGGTGTCGATGAAATCGCCAGCCGTGTTGCCGAGGTCGCGGTAATTGTTCAGAAAGCCAGCGTAATCGTCGCCGGGGACGAAGCAGATTTCGTAGCTGTCTTTCTTTTGCGCGACTCGCAACCCGGCTTCTTCTGCGAACTCACGGATCGCCGGTTTCTGATATTCGCCGACGGGCAACAGGATGCGGCTAAGTAGATCGCGACGAATGCCAAACAGCACGTACGATTGATCTTTGTTTGGGTCGCTGCCGCAGTGCAACGTGTGTTCGCCCGTTTGCTCGTCCTTCAAAATGCGAGCGTAGTGGCCCGTGGCAATGTGGTTGGCTCCCACCTGTTGAGCGAAGTCCCACAGCTTGCCGAACTTCAGCCAGTTGTTGCATTGCACACATGGGTTTGGTGTACGTCCGGCGAGGTACTCATCGGCGAAGTAGTCCTTAATTCGCTTAAACGAATCCTGAAAGTTAAGCGAGTGAAATGGAATGCCAAGCTGGTCGGCCACTCGTCGCGCGTCGGCCGCGTCTTCCGCGCTGCAACAGCCCTGTTTGTGAGTCGGCGTGTCGAGCACCGGCAGCAGCCCGTCGCCGGAAACTGCGCAGGCCTGTTTTTCTGTTTCGCCGGAGCGCATAAACAGGCCGATGACTTCGTACCCCTGCCGATGCAACAGCACGGCAGCGGCCGAACTGTCAACACCGCCGCTCATCGCTAAGACGACTCGTTTTGACATGATGTCTGATTGTTAAAAAAGGATCTACTGACGCCGTGACCGATGCCACGTCTGGTAGCAGGATCAGTCCGACGATGCCAAAAGTCAATGCGGCTGAGTGTTAAAGTCCTGAAGGCAGCTAGTCTGCGGGTCTGCGCAGAAAAAAACCGCACTAAGAGCAGTACCCTTAGTGCGGAATAACTGGACAGCGAACGAAGGCGAAACAGCCGGAGATCGTTGTCTCGGCCGCGATCTTAGTTCACAAACATCGCATACAGGCCCTTGATCAGTGGCTGTTCCAGGTTTGGAAGCACACCAAGCTGGTCCAGAACTCGCAGGATGCAGGCCATGTCAATCAGGCCGAAGGTGTACGGCAGACGCATGCCAGCGAATGATCGAACTCGTTCGCTAACGCCACGACTACGGTGCATTCGTTCCGCCGACTGAACCCATCGAGTCTTCGAGGCTTCTCGACGTTCGAATGCCTTCAGCAGTTTTAGTTGAGCTGCATAGTCCAGTGGTCGGCCCAGCGCCACTTCTTCGGCCTTGCAGCTTGCTTCCAGTTCCCTGAAAGCGGTTTCGTCGCATGAGTACGCGTTCTGAGCGCGGTCATGCTTCCACTCTACAAATCGGCGAAGGATCGCCGAGATGCCGCGGAGTACTCCATACAACAGCATCATCTGGTCGTCTCCTTTTCAGGGAACGCGATTGAATGGCCAGCTCGACATGATGGCTGACCGGACGTATCGGCAAGGAGACCAGTCATGACGAATGGTTCGCAGTTGTCTGTTGTCTCCGATTCAAAACGTCAAAATATGTCTGTTTTCAAACCGTCCCACTTCCGCTTTTCTGATCCACAGTTCGGATTCCACGTCGCTCTGGTTATCATGGAAATCTCTCGTCCTTCCTCACGCAATTCCCGGTCACTCCCATGAAATGCCAATCCCCGGGCCAACTCGTCGTGCTGCTGGCCTGTTCGATTCCATTCGTGAACCAGGCACACGCTCAATCGATCGACTTCGACCGTGACATCCGGCCGATCCTGAACGACCACTGTGCAGGCTGCCACGGCGGCGTGAAAAAGAATGGCGGCTTTGGCGTAATCAGTCGCGAATTGATGCTGAGCGAAACTGATTCCGGCGAACCGGCCGTTGTGCCAAACGACGTCGACGCCAGCACGCTGATCGAACGAATTTCAACCGACGACATTGACCTGCGTATGCCGCCGGAAGGTCATGATCGGCTTACGAAAAAGCAAATCGACTTGATGCGGCAGTGGGTGAAAAAAGGAGCTACCTGGCCGTCGCACTGGTCGCATCTACCGCTGCCGCCGCTTCGTAAAGATGCTTCGTTTGAAGGCCAGCACCCGATCGATTGGTTTGTGCGTCGAAAGCTGAACGAAGAAAAGATCCAGCCATCGCCACCAGCCGACGCGATCACTCTCGTTCGTCGGTTGTCCCTGGACCTGACCGGACTGCTGCCGGCACCAGACGTCGTTAAGCCGCTGAACGAATCGCCGGAAGCATTCACTGCCGATTCCGAAGCGTTGCTGACGATCATCGACAATTACCTGGCCGTCCCTCAGTTTGGCGAACGCTGGGCGCGCCATTGGCTGGATGAAGCTCGCTATGCCGATTCGGAAGGGTACGAAAAGGACTCCGTCAAAAACGACGCTTATCGCTTCCGTGATTGGGTGATTAACGCGATCAACGACGACATGCCCTTTGATGACTTCACTCGCAAGCAGCTTGCCGGCGACCTGTTGCCGGAACCGACGGCTGATGACTTGATCGCCACGAAATTTCATCTGCAGACGCAGTTTAACCTCGAAGGCGGCGTGGATTCTGAAGAAGACCGCACCAAGCGCGTGATCGATCGCGTGGGCACACTCGGCGCGGTGTGGATGGGAGCGTCCATTGCCTGCTGTCAGTGTCACGATCATCCGTACGATTCGTTTCGCCAAAAGGATTTCTTCCGGCTGTACGCGTTCTTCAACAACGCCGACTACGCGGCGGATTACCTCAAAGGAAAACCCGACGACGGCGACAAGAAACTGGCTGACAGACAAAAGCGCTGGGATGAACTGACCGGCCTGTTGGAAAAACAGCTCACCGACAAGAACTACAGCGATCAAACGCAGAGTAAGCTCGGTCAGCTCAGAAACTACGACAACAGTGCGGGGCTCACGCGGTACCTGACAGAACGGTCAGAATCCCCGCGTCAGACCTACATGTTTACGCGGGGCGATTTTCTGCGGCCGATGCTGGACGAAGGCGAAGTCCTGCCAAACACGCCTGGCGTATTCGGAACGTTGGACACCTCGCGCGAACGTCCCACGCGGCTCGACCTTGCCAACTGGCTGGTGGAGCCTGACAACCCGCTCACCGCGCGAGTCACCGTTAACAAAGTTTGGATGTATTTGTTCGGTCAGCCCCTGGCCGATCAGCCACAGGAATTCGGTTCGCGCGGGTCAGCACCATCGCATGCGGAATTGCTGGACTATCTGGCTCGATGGTTTGTCGATGAAGCCGGATGGAGTCGCAAGCAGCTGATTCGTTTCATCGTGACGTCGCAAACTTATCAGCAGTCGTCGAAAACTCGGCCCGACATTGCCGTCATCGATACCCGCAACCGCTTGCTGGCTCGGCAGAATCGATTCCGCGTAGAAGCTGAGATCGTCCGCGACCTGAGTCTGCAGGCGGCGGGGCTGTTGAGTCCGAAAGTGGGCGGCCCCAGCGTCTTTCCGCCGCTGCCTGCCATTGTCACTCAGCAGACCTACGCGGGCAGCAATAAATATAAAGCGTCGACAGGCGAAGATCGCTATCGTCGCGGGATGTATACCTTCTTCCGCCGCACGGCGATTGACCCCAACCTCAGCACCTTCGATTGCCCGGACAGCAGCCTGACGAAGGCGATGCGAGACCGGTCGAACAATCCGTTGCAGGCACTGGCAACATTGCACAACGAAGTCTTTCATGAAGCGGCTCAGGCTTTCGCCAAGCGATTGTTGCATGACGACGGCACGAATGTCTCTGACGAAGATCGACTGGCGAACGCATTTCTGATCACGATGGGCCGACGCCCGATTGCTGCTGAACTTGAATCGCTGACGCAGCTTCTCAACAAAGCTCGGCAGCACTTCGCCGCTCATGAAGACGACGCGAAAACACTGATCGGCCCGCACGCAGCGAAAGAAGTTTCTGTTGCCGACAACGCAGCCTGGGTCGCCGTGACTCGCGTGATTTTGAATTTGGATGAATTTTTGACACGGTCATAGTAGCCATCATCGCTCTGCGTGATGAGCCGCGCCACGAATGGTGGCGAACAACGGTAGATTTGGTTCGGATGGCAAGGTCGGGGTCGGTAGCTCAGCCTTCATTATCCGGACGATGAATTGAAATGAATCAGTCATCCCACTGCGCGGCTCGTCACGCGGAGTGATGACGGCTACTCTAACCCATGAGGTCGCAAGAAATGTCAGACTCCCAATCTTCATTTACCCACCTCCGCCGTGATTTCCTTACCACCGCCGCCAGCGGCCTCGGCGGCGCGGCTCTCACGGCAATGCTGACCGCAGACGGCGCGTTGGGTGCCGAAGCAGGAAGTCAGCAAGCCCCGCTGGCGACGCGACGCACACATTTCGAACCCAAAGCGAAGAGCTGCATATTCATCTTCAACGCCGGCGCACCCTCACAGCTTGATCTGTTCAACTACCGGCCCGAACTGAATCGCCTGGACGGACAGGCGTTGCCGGAATCGCTGCTGGAAGGTGTTCGGTTCGCCTTCATCGAAAAAGAGACCGCTCGGCTGATGGCCGCTCGGCGCAACTTTCGGCAGAACGGCGAAAGTGGCATGTGGTTTTCTGAACTGCTGCCGAAGATCGCAACCTGCGCTGACGACATTTGCATGATCAACAGCATGCACACGGATCAATTCAATCATCATCCGGGGCAGTTGATGATGCAGTGCGGGCAAGCTCAATTTGGTCTGCCATCGATGGGATCATGGCTTAGTTACGGGCTGGGCACAGAGAATCAGAATTTGCCGAGTTATGTGGTGCTGACGGCGGGTCGAGGTTCCAGTGGCGGTGCCACTTTGTGGAGCAGCGGCTATCTGCCGTCGGTGCACGCGGGCGTGTTGCTGCGAAATCAGGGGCCACCGATTTTGAATCTCGAACTACCGCCCGGCTTGCCACGGTCACTCGAACGACACGGTTTGGACGCGATTCGTGCGCTGAATGAACAAAACTTTCAACGCATGCAGGATCCGGAAATTGCCAGCCGCATTGCGAACTACGAATTGTCGTTCCGGATGCAATCGGCCGCTCCGGAACTGACCGATATCTCGGGCGAAACGGCGGCAACGCTGGAGGCCTACGGCGTAAACCGATCAGAACCGAAAGAGCGCGCCAGTCGGGTGGGCTCAGGTGCTCACTATCCGTCATTCGCACGCAATTGTTTGCTTGCTCGCCGCATGGTCGAACGAGGCGTCCGCTTTGTAAACATCATCTTCGCGTCGTGGGACCATCACTCCAAACTCGATCGCGAACTGGCGTACAACGCAGGTTGCGTTGACCAGCCCGTCGCGGCGTTGATTAAGGATTTAAAACAGCGAGGTCTGTTGGACGAAACGCTGGTCGTGTTTGGCGGAGAATTCGGCCGGACTCCCCTGGGCGAAAATCGCAACAACAGCAAGAACGTCACGGGCCGCGACCACCACCCCAACGCCTTCAGTATGTTCATGGCCGGCGGCGGTTCACGAGCTGGATACACTCATGGCGAAACCGATGAAATCGGCTGGAATCCCATCGTCGATCCGGTGCACGTCAACGACTTTCAGGCAACGCTGCTAAAACAATTCGGCCTGAACCACAAGAAGCTGACGTTCCGTCATCAGGGAGCCGACAAGCGCCTGACCAATATTACTCGGGAAGCTCACGTGATCGACGAGCTGATCGGGTAGTCAATTCTGCCTGCCGAGCAGGGCTTCGGGCTCAGGATGTCGAGTTTATTACGGCCGGATTGATACGGTCGTTTAACCCGTAGCCGGAGGCGCAGGCGCCCGTTCATCGGCTTCCGTGAGTGTTCCGGCTTCTGCTGCGACACAGCCGTCCCCAGCAACGCCTGCGCCTCCGGCTACGGGTTAAACGATCTGCTGGCTTCGCCGCAGAGGTCGCCTGCGGCGAAGTGCCGTCGGCACCTACAGTTTTGTGGCGACGTAGAAATCGTGAATGCTGAAGTACATCACCGCGGCGGTGACGAGGCTGCAGGCGATGACCATGGTGCCGAGAATGCGGGCTCGCTTTAGTTGCCACCACATGAACAGGCCTGTCAGGCCCCAGCAGACCATGGCAATGGCCATTGTGTCGACCGCCAATGACCAGAACATGCGACCATTCCAGTGCGGCGGCTGGCCATGACTGGTGTGTAATCGCAGCAGAAAGTTTCGCGGCGACATTCCGTCTTCGCCGGTGTGCTTTGTGAGGTCCACATGCCCATCCTTCAGCACATAGGTCACTCGTGCGAGTTCGCCGTCGACGTCGGCCAGAAAGTTCAGCTTGGTCCAGGCGAAGGGTTTGGGTTCGTCGCTGCTTTGAATGCCAACGCTGGAGAAAATTTCAGCAGCAGAGCGTCGAGCATCGTCCAGCGGATCGGGTTTCAGGCTGATGTTGCGAATGTCGGAAAGCAGTGGCTGCAGTTCTTCTTCGTTTTTAGGCGGAGTCTTCACCTGTGCCGTTTGGGCGATCGGGTCGATGTAGACGACATGCTGCTGGCCAGCCTCCTTCACTTCAAACATCACATCATTGGTGAATTCCGCACCGTGATTCTCCGCGAGTGTGATCTTGGCGTCCGCCGCTGATTGCTGCAAAGTATCAACAACCTGTTGAGCAAACGCGGCGGGGGTGGGGAAGTCTTTGATGGCAGAATCGGCCACGACCTGCTGGTCGATCTGCTGAATTGCCATCGAAGGAAACAAACCCTGATGATTGAACATCGCTCCGGTAACGCCGTACAGGAAGACCCACGGCAGCAAAAACAGGCCACTGTAAAGGTGGATGCGGCGAATCAGAATTTTGAAACGCGACCAAAGGCGGCGCGGGGGCGATGAGGGTTGTTCGTTAGTTTCTGACATGACATTCTTTATGTGCTGCGGCAAGCGACTATTTGATCGCCGAATAGTCGGTCGCTTTCATGTATACGGACTCAGGTCGTTCGCGAAGAAAATCGCCATCCTTCTGGGACTCCTTTGCAACCTTCTGCCACTCGGGATCATTCCGGAACGCATCCCATGATTCCTTCGCGGCATCGCGACTTTCGTGGCGGATGATGTAAATCAGCGTGTCCTGTGAAGCTGGTTCGTCAGCCGGGTGCCAATAGGCGACGTTTTCGATTCCATGCTTCTTGAACAGCTTCATGGTGTGGTCACGAAAACGAGAATCCAGCCCCTTCAATTTATCTTTGTTGCAGCGGTACGTTCGAAGTTCGTACACCCCGTCTGTTCCCTGATCGGCGTTCTCAAACTTCGGGTTGTAGTCTGTGGCGTTCATGTAGACCGACTCGGGAGCCTTCGCGAGGATCTTGCCGTTCTGTTCAGAAGCCTTAGCGGCCTTTTTCCACTCCGGGTCCGCAATGAACGCCTTCCATGACTCCTTTGCAGCTTCGCGGCTCTTGTGTTTGATCACGTAGATCAGCGTGTTCTTCGACTTTGCTTGGTCCAGTGGCACCCAATAGCCGACCGATTCGATGCCGTGTTTCTTAAACAGAGCCACCGTGTGGTCGCGGAAGCGAGCGTTCAGGTCATCCAGCTTGCCTTCGTTGGTCGTGTAGGTGCGAAGTTCGAAGACGTCGGCCATGGCAGAAGACGGCAGGCTGCAAACGGTAACCATAAGTATCGCGGCGATCAGTATTTTGGAGAATCGGGTGGGCATGACAGTGGACTCCGGTGGCGGGATTATTCAGAACGGACCGCAGCATAGCGTGACGGACGATGCTTTTCACGGACTCCGGAGCAGGATTCAAGCTCATTTGGCCTCATTAAAGAACACGGTCAGGTTCTTTGTTTGTCGAGCCGCCGCGGCGATGTCTACTTTGCCGTCGCCGTTCAGGTCGGCTGCTTTAAGGTCTTCCACGGCCACTTCGTCAGCAGAAATCCGTGTGTCGCGCCACTGAGTGCCGTCTTTGTCCAGCGGTGTGAACATCTTGATTCCCGGTACGCCGGGATCGTTCATGGCTCGCCAACCGACCACAATTTGATCCGAACCGACGTTCAGAAAATCTGCCACCGCCAGCGCGTGCCCGTCTTTTAGTTCGTTGTCCAGCACCTTTAAGGCGGGCCAAAGTTCGCCTGGCGTTTCGGGTTCCACGTAGACGGCACAAACCGAGCCATGTTTGGGTTCGACGGTGGCGATGAAGCGTTTGCCGCCGGGCAGTTTGCCGTCGCGGATTTCTCCGGCAAACTGTTCGGTGAGCTGCGTGGCCTTCCAGTCGCCCGGCTTGTCTGACTGACGATCGAAGTGCCACACGCCTTCCTTTGCTGCGATGATCAGTTCTTCTTCCGGATCATCGTCCCAGTTGACCGGATGAAAGTTATGTGACAGATGCAGGAAGTCGCAGACCACGGCGAACGTCCATTCGTCCTGAGGATTTTTCGGCATGATGTATTCCAACACTCTTAGTCCCGGCCCATCACCGTCGACGCTGCCTCGACCACGCAACGGCTTTACGATCAACCGGAAGTCGTCGCCCGGGCCTTTGACCCAGTGCATGCGATGAGTGCTCGGATCATTGTGAAGTTGCTTCGCAGTCCACGGCTGAGTCCGGTCGTCCGGCGGAATCAGATAGAAGACGGCTCCATCTTTGTTGCTCTCACGATAATTCCATTGCCCACCGACTGCGATTTCGCACTTTCCGTCTCCGTCGATGTCTCGTGCCGTGATACAGACGTTGTCTCGAACGGTCAGGTCTTTGGCGATGATGTGTTTGGTCCACGATGGGTTTTCATACCACTGAAACGTCTTTTGGTCTGCCAGCACGATGTCCGTTTTGCCGTCGCCATCGACATCGGTCAGTTGCACGCCGTAGCCGATGCTGATCTTGTCGATTTCCACCGCCCGCCATTGGAATTCCGGGACCGAGTCGGCGGCGGTGCCAATGGACGGAACGACGGCGAGCAGCAGGCTCCAAAGTGTGTGTCTCATAGCAGAAATCTCGTCAGTTGAAGTGAAAACAAGGGAGGGCGGGGCAGCGGTGCGGCCGCACTCGCAGAATACACAGAACCTCTGCTGGAAAGAAGAAAGCCAGCTCGAAGGTGAGAACACAGCGGCGGAGAAGTCCGGCTTTGCGAAAAAGCGGGGCTTCTGCCGGTGCGTCGGGAGGCGGAGTAGCACCGGTCGCATTCAAACGCCACACTGCCGCAGCATCGATTCGTGTTTCCTATCCCTCGTGCATTTGCCCAACCTTCGTGCCTTCAGACTTCCCGCAGCAACCGCGAATACTATCCGTCATCCCGCCGATGACGCAGTTAAACACGCCCTATCCGTCGACCGCTTACCTCACGGGGTTCCTGCGGTCGCGCGGATTTGATGCGGTGCAGGAAGACCTTGCGTTGGCGCTGGTGTTGAAATTGTTTTCGTCCGACGGACTACGGCTGATGCTTCAGCAGATTGAAGCTGACTCCAGCGACGACCAGTCCGAAAGCGTAGACCACTTCTGCAACGAATCCGAACAATATGTGGCCACAATCGATTGCGTAATCGCGTTTCTGCAGGGACGCGATTCGACACTTGCCCATCGGATCAATAGTCGAACCTTTCTGCCGGAAGGACCTCGCTTCGATTCGGTGGAGCAACACATTGCCGGCGATGACGACGACAGCGATGACCCGCTGGGCTGGGCGTTCGGAGCGCTGGGGATTCAGGACCGAGCTCGCCATCTGGCAACGCTCTACCTGAGTGACCTCGCCGACGTTGTGAAGGCTGCGATTGATCCTCAGTTCGAATTCGTCCGGTATGCCGAATCGCTGGCCGCCAGCCAGCCGACGTTTGATCCGCTGGCGGACGCGCTCGCCGCGCCGATGACGTTGGTAGACACAACGCTAAAGGAACTGACGTTGGCGGCGATCGAACGTCATCGACCTGACATGGTTCTTGTGTCGGTACCGTTTCCCGGAAGCGTGTACGCCGCTTTTCGTATCGGCCAGTGCATTAAGTCGGCTTACCCGAAAGTAGCCGTTCTTCTGGGCGGTGGATTTGTGAACACCGAATTGCGTGAGCTATCAGACCCGCGCGTGTTCGACTACTTTGACTATGTCACGCTGGACGACGGCGAACGTCCCCTGTTGGCGCTGTTTGAATATCTGAGCGGCAAACGGTCGCGCGACAAACTCGTGCGGACATTTCTGCGCACCGAATCAACGGTTGATGCTTCAGGCACAGTGCTGTACGTCAATCATGTTGAGCCGGATATCCCCTTCGCGGAGGTCGGGACGCCGACGTGGGACGGCCTGCCGATCGATCAGTATCTGTCGACGCTGGATATGCTGAATCCCATGCATCGGCTTTGGTCAGACGGTCGTTGGAATAAGCTAACGATCGCTCACGGCTGCTATTGGAAGAAGTGCAGCTTTTGCGACGTTACGCTCGACTACATCGGCCGTTACGACGACGTTGCCGCTTCCACTTTGGTGGATCGCATCGAAGCGATTGTGCAGGAGACCGGACAGACAGGGTTTCATTTCGTCGACGAAGCCGCGCCGCCGAAGGCTCTGAAGGCGATGGCGGAAGAATTGTTGCGGCGCAACGTGCCGATTTCGTGGTGGGGAAATATTCGATTCGAAAAGTCCTTCACGCCCGACCTTTGTGACCTGCTTTCCGAAAGCGGGTGCATTGCGATTTCTGGTGGGTTGGAAGTCGCGTCGGACAGACTGCTGAAACTGATGAAGAAAGGCGTCTCGGTCGCTCAGGTTGCCCGAGTCACCAAGGCGTTCAGTGACGCGGGCGTCCTGGTGCATGCGTATCTGATGTACGGGTTCCCGACGCAAACCGTGCAGGACACGGTCGACGCATTGGAATACGTGCGTCAATTGTTTGAAGAAGACTGTATTCAGTCTGGTTTCTTTCATCGATTCACATGCACCGTGCATTCGCCGGTCGGGAAGAATCCCGACGAATATGGCGTGAAGCTGGTGCCACTGCCTCCGGTTTCCTTCGCAAAGAACGACGTCGACTTCACCGATCCCACCGGCGTCGACCACGACTCACTTGGTGTCGCTTTGAACAAGGCGTTGTACAACTTCATGCATGGCGTGTGCCTGGAAGACGACGTGCGCAGTTGGTTTGACACCAAAGTGCCACGGTCGACAGTGCCGCCAGACTTCATTGCTGAGGCCCTCGATTCGTGAGCACTGCGGGCAGGATTCAGGATGATCAGATTCACGACGTGATCATCATCGGTGCCGGTGCGGCGGGCTTGATGGCCGCTGGCAGCGCTGCGTCGCGAGGCAAGCGGGTGCTGTTGCTAGAGAAGAATCGCAAGCTGGGTGTAAAAATTCTGATGTCCGGCGGAACTCGCTGTAACATCACTCACAACTGTGATGCCAAAGGTATCGCGAACGCCTTTGGGCGTCAGGGAAAGTTTCTGCGGTCGCCTTTGGCTGCTCTGTCGCCCGCTGAAGTGATTGAGAAGATTGAAGGGCAGGGCGTCGCAACCAAAGTGGAATCGACGGGCAAGATCTTCCCGGTTTCAAACAAAGCCATCGACGTGCGAGACGCTTTGGTGAGACTGGCCACGGAAGCTGGGGCCACCATTCTGACGGAACAGCCGGTCGTTGCAGCAAACGCTATCCCCGCCGTTTCTTCATCGAACGGTCAGCCGGGTACAACGGAGCATTCAACGAGCTTGTTCCGGGTGCAAACCGAGACTCATTCATTCGTCGCTTCAAAACTGTTGATCACCACGGGAGGCCGATCCTACCCCGGCTGCGGCACGACCGGTGACGGCTATGCATGGGCCGAACAGTTTGGTCATTCGATCGCTCCCACCATTCCCGCGCTGGCGCCGGTGGTGTGTCATCTTGACTGGGTGCATGGATTGAAGGGCATCACGATTGAAGACGTGGGGCTCTCGATCATGCCGGTGGCCGTGGAAGGCAGCAAAAGTAAACGGAAGCCGCTGGACAACGGCCGAGGCCCCTTGTTGTTCACTCACTTCGGCTTTTCCGGCCCGACGGTGATGAATCTCAGCCGCATCATCAGCCGCGCGGCCGCTGGCGAACCTTCTGAATTAACCAACATCGTTCTGCGCTGCGACTTTCTGCCGTCGACTTCATTGGAAGACCTGACCGCTCAGTTTCGCCAGCAGTCACAGTCCGGCGGTCGTCAGGCTGCGAGTTCCCTGTTGCTGTCGTTCTTTCCTCGACGGTTGGCGGAAGCGTTGCTCGAACAGGCGAGCATTGAACCGACGCAGCGACTGGCTGAACTTTCGAAACAGCACACGCAGCGTTTAGTGGATGCCGTCAAACGCACTGACTTTCCGATCCACGGTACGTTGGGCTACGGCAAGGCGGAGGTCACAGCAGGCGGTGTTCGACTCAACGAAGTAGATAGCCGTGACATGCAAAGCAAACGGCAGCCAGGCCTGTACCTCGCCGGAGAAGTCCTCGACCTCGACGGCCCCATCGGCGGCTTCAACTTCCAGGCAGCCTTCAGCACCGGCTGGCTGGCGGGGCAGCATGTGTAGTTGCGGGCAGTCACCGTAGGCCGGATCAAGGAGCATCGCGATGCCGCTCCGGCGCTGCTGGTCGGTAGACTGCAAGGTGGGCGTGCCGGAACGGCGCTGCGCTTGGTCCGGCCTACGGGGTTTGCGGGTATAATGCTGCCATCTATTTTGGGGAGGCAAAATGGCTGACTATAGGAGATGGCTCGTTCCGGGTGGGACGTTCTTTTTCACCGTTGTTACGTACGCTCGGCGACCTATTTTGATCACTGACGACGGGCGACGGTTTCTGAGAAACGCGATTCGTTCAGTGCAGGCACGGCATCCGTTTTCGCTCATCGCGACTGTCCTGCTGCCGGATCACTGGCACTTGGTAATGCAGTTGCCGCCGAGAGATGATCGGTATTCGCTCCGAATGAAACAGATCAAAGCTGAATTTAGCGAGCAGTGGCTCAAGGCGGGACATTCGGAGGCACCTGTGACGGCTTTTCAACGCAAGCGTGGCGAGCGGGGAATCTGGCAAACGAGATTCTGGGAGCACAGCGTGCGAGACGAAATGGATCTCGAGCGGTGTGCCGACTATATCCATTGGAATCCGCGAAAGCACCGCCTCGTTGACCGAGTTCGCGACTGGAGATGGTCTTCCTTTCACCGGTTTGTCGCATTGGGACACTACAACATCGATTGGGGTGGTGCGGCTCAAAAGGACACAGAAGATTTTGACTGGGGCGAACCTGAGTAGGCCGGATCAAGGAGCACCGCGACGCCGCTCCGGCACTGGTGCGCGGTGGACTGCAAGGTGTGCGTGCCGGAACAGAGCTGCGCTTGGCCCGGCCTACCGGCTACGGAACTACGGGGCTTTGCTTCGAGCGGTGAATTTGAGTAGAAACTGGTGAAGCCTTCTTCCCAATCCACCGCGTCGCAGGATTTTTGCATGCTTACTTCTGTTCGCTACGTCCCGGCCTTGTTCGCTTTGTGCTGTTCGGCGATCGCTGCCGACCGGCCGTATTCTATTCCCTACATCGATCTGAATGACCAGGCCTACCGGCAGGTTGTGATTGATCATGAGCACGGTCAGTATCTGGGGCATCCGACGACCGTGCTGTTGGAAGACGGCCAGACGATGCTGTGCGTGTATCCGAAGGGGCACGGTCGCGGGGGCATTGTTTACAAGCGTTCGGCCGACGGCGGATTAACGTGGAGTGACCGTCTGCCCACGCCGGAAAGCTGGGCGACCTCAAAGGAGGTGCCGACGCTGCATCGCGTGATCGGGCCGGACGGCACCAAACGTATCATCATGTTTTCCGGCCTGTACCCGTGTCGCATGGCGGTGACGGAAGATGACGGCGCGACGTGGTCCGAATTGAAACCGGTCGGCGATTGGGGCGGTATCGTTACGATGGGCTGCGTGACCGATCTGAAGACCGGCCCCGGCCACTACATGGCGTTTTTCCACGACGATGGCCGCTTCTTCACGGAAAAGGGGATGAAGACGTCACCAGCGGTATTTACGTTGTACAAAACTCGTTCCACAGACGGCGGGCTGACGTGGAGTTTTCCTGAGACCATCGACAAGTCGTCAACTCACCACATCTGCGAACCTGGCATCGTGCGGTCGCCGGACGGCAAACAACTGGCGGTGCTGCTGCGAGAAAACAGTCGTCGTAATGATTCCCAGATCATCTTTAGCAACGATGAAGGAAAGACTTGGACCAAACACCGCGACATGCCCGCGTCATTGAATGGCGATCGACACACGGGGAAGTATCTTCCCGACGGACGACTGTTCATCTCGTTCCGCAGCCTTCAGCCAAAGGGGCTGGACAAGCCCGAGCACGAAGGTGACTGGGTCGCGTGGGTGGGCACCTATCAGGATTTGGTGGATGGCAAAGAAGGGCAGTACGTCGTGCGGCTGAAGGACAACAAAAAGGGGGCCGACTGTGCGTACCCGGGCGTCGAAGTGCTGCCGGACGGAACGATCGTCACCACGACCTACGGTCACTGGTCGGCCGGGCAGATGCCGTACATTCTGAGCGTTCGGCTAAAGCTGGAAGAGCTCGATCAGCTGGCAAAGGCAGCGGGGAAGTGAAGTTCGCGCTGGCCCTGGATGTCGCGTCCCACAACAACCTCTCCCGCATTTTATTGTGGGAGGGGTTGATCGAGCGGAGCACCCTCGGGGGAGGGCGTCTACGAAACCAAGAGCTGCACGCCTGCAGCGCGCAGGCATGCTCGGCCACCTCCCGGACATCGCTTCGCTCGTCCGACCTCCCCCGACGCTGCGCTGGGGGAGGTGCACGAGTGTATTCAGTGCTTAGCCCCTAAGTTGCACTATTTCCGACGGGAAAAGGGACAATCTTGGCAATTTTGCAGGCCGGAATCTTCGCGATAGAACGACGCTGCGGAATGCGGTATTCTGCCCGCTCTTCAGAAACCTCAACGCGGGGAGGCCCCGCAACCGATTCGAGCTACCGCTCGGAAACGCTTCCGTTGGTCGCTCCGAATAGTCGCGCGCACGGTGCGCGGAAGCGATAACGCTACACTCCAACCGTTCTTCAAGACCTGCCATGACCAAAATCAACAAGCTGCTTGTTGCCAACCGATCTGAAATTGCCATTCGAGTCTTCCGCAGTGCCACAGAGCTGGGCATTCGCACCGTAGCGATTTATTCGCACGAAGACCGCTATGCGTTGCATCGCTTTAAGGCGGACGAGGCCTACAAGATCGGCAAACAGGGCGAACCGATTCGAGCCTATTTGGACATCGACGCCATTGTACAGCTTGCCGTTGACGTCGGTGCCGACGCAATCCATCCCGGCTACGGCTTTCTTTCTGAACGATCAGAATTTGCCAAAGCCTGTGTGGCGGCCGGGGTGAAGTTTGTGGGGCCGTCTGTCGAGGCTCTGGAAGGCCTGGGCGATAAGACGTCGGCTCGCGCGATTGCGATCAAAGCTCAGGTGCCGATTCTGGGCGGGACTGAAGGAGCCGTCGACGATCTGAAGGAAGCGCAGGCGGCGGCTGAGAAAGTCGGCTTTCCCGTCATGATTAAAGCGTCTCACGGCGGCGGCGGGCGCGGGATGCGTGTCGTCAAAACAGCGGACGAGTTTCCTCAGCAATTTGAGAGTGCTCGCAACGAAGCCAAAACGGCGTTCGGTTCGGCCGACGTCTTCATTGAAAAGTTCATTGCGCGAGCCAAGCACATCGAAGTGCAGTTACTCGGCGACGAACACGGCAACCTTGTGCATCTGTTCGAACGCGACTGTTCGGTTCAGCGGCGTCACCAGAAGGTGATCGAAATCGCGCCGGCACCGGGGCTGGATGCAACTCTGCGGCAGGACATTCTGGACGCTGCGATTAAGATCGGTAAAGAAGCCAACTACAGCTGCGCGGGCACGGTCGAATTTTTGGTCGACGCTGATGAACAGAAATTCTACTTCATCGAAGTGAATCCACGAATTCAGGTCGAGCACACCGTTACGGAAGAAGTCACTGGGATCGATGTCGTTAAGTCACAGATTCTGGTGGCTCAGGGGTTGAAGCTGTCGGATCCGGACATCGACATTCCGTCGCAGGATTCCGTTCACGTCAACGGCTTCGCGTTGCAGTGCCGCGTGACCACCGAAGACCCGGCGAACAACTTCATGCCCGACTACGGCCGGGTGGCTCATTACCGTTCGGCCAGCGGCATGGGCGTGCGGCTGGACGCTGGCAGCGCGTTTTCGGGGGCGGTTGTGAACCCGTTCTACGATTCCCTGCTGACAAAAGTGACGACGTCGAACCGTACCTTCGTCGGCGCGATCAGCATCATGGAACGAGCGTTGCGCGAGTTCCGAATTCGAGGCGTTAAGACGAACATCCCCTTCCTGCTGAAGACGTTGGATCACCCCACGTTCTCGGGCGGCGATTGCACGACTCGCTTTATTGACGAAACGCCCGAACTGTTCAAGTTTGCGGCCCGCAAGAACCGAGCGATTAAGGTGCTGACGTACCTGTCGGAAACGATGGTGAACGGAAACGAACTGGTGAAGGACCGTCCGGTGTCGCTGCGACGCGAACCCGCACCAACGCCCGCCGTCGATCATCACAACCCGATTCCCAAGGGTTCGCGAGACAAGTTTAAAGAACTGGGGGCTGAGAAATTTGCGAAGTGGGTTCGTGAGCAGGATCGACTGTTCATCACGGACACCACCTTTCGCGACGCTCATCAGTCGTTGCTGGCGACTCGTGTCAGAACCTACGACCTGCTGCAGATCAGCGACGCGTATGCTCGCAACTGCAGCGGGCTGTTTAGCCTTGAGATGTGGGGCGGAGCAACCTTCGATTCGTCGATGCGGTTCCTGAAGGAATGCCCATGGCAACGACTCGCCGATATGCGAGAACGCATTCCGAACATTCTGACTCAGATGCTGCTGCGAGCTTCCAGCGCTTTGGGCTACACCAACTATGCCGACAACGTGGTTGCCGCGTGCGTGAAGGAAGCTGCCGATTGCGGCATGGATCTGTTCCGAGTCTTCGATGCGTTGAACTTCGTGCCTAACATGAAGGTGGCCATGGAGTCCGTGATTGAATCGGGCATGTTGTGCGAAGCCAGCATCTGTTACAGCGGCGACCTCACCAACCCACACCGCACGAAGTACGACATGAATTACTATGTCGGCCTGGCCAAAGAACTGGAAAAAATGGGTGCTCACATTCTGGCCATCAAAGACATGGCCGGACTGTGCAAACCAGCCGCCGCGTCCGCATTGGTGAAGACTTTGCGAGAAGAAGTCGGGATCCCGGTCCACTTTCACACTCACGACACGGCTGGCATTCAGGCCGCGTCGATTTTGGAAGGCAGCAAAGTTGGCCTGGATATCGCCGACGCCGCCATGGCACCAATGTCTGGCGGCACATCGCAGCCAAACCTCAACACCGTCGTCGAAATGCTGCGTCACGGTGATCGTGATACCGAACTGAATTCTGATGCTCTGGACGAAGTCGCCGAATACTGGCGAGCGACACGCGAGTTCTACACACCGTTCGAAAGTCAGGTGCTGCCCGCAACGGCTGACCTGTATCACCACGAAATGCCGGGCGGTCAGTACACCAACCTGTTTCAACAGGCGCGAGCTCTCGGGCTGGCCGACCGATGGGCAGAAGTCTGTCGAGTGTACGCCGGCGTGAATCAGTTGTTCGGCGACATCGTAAAGGTCACTCCGACCAGCAAAGCCGTCGGCGATATGGCACTGTTTATGGTGGCCAACGAAATGAGCAACGAGGACGTTTTGAATCCTGATCGAGACGTCGCGTTTCCAGCCAGCGTGATCGATCTGATCAGCGGTGGCATGGGCCAGCCACCAGGTGGCTTTCCCGAGGCCGTCAAAAAGCGAGTGCTCCTTGGCAAAGATGAATTCAAGGGCCGCCCCGGTGAAACTCTACCGCCCGCCGACTTCGATGCTGCTCGAGCCAAGGTGAAAGAGATCCTGCACCGCGAACCGCTGGAACGCGAAGTCGTCAGCTGGTTGCTGTACGAACGCGTGTTTGAAGATTTCGCGGCTCATCAGGCACAGTTCGGCGACGTCGGCATCCTGCCCACGCCTAACTTCTTCTACGGTCTGGAACCGGGCGAAGAAATCGCGATCGACATTGAGGAAGGCAAGACGCTGATCATCCGCTTCCTCACTATCGGCACGCCTCACGCCGACGGCACACGCACCGTTTTCTTCGAACTAAACGGCCAGCCTCGCGAAGTGACGGTTGTCGATCACAGTCTGGAAACGGACATCGTCAAAGCTGCCAAAGCAGACCCGGCAAACAGAAACCATGTCGGTTCAACCATGCCCGGCATGGTCGTCGCCGTCGCTGTCCAAGCGGGCGACAACGTCAAGAAGGGGCAGAAGTTGATGACACTGGAAGCCATGAAAATGGAAACCATGATCAACGCGGAAAAAGACGGCAAAGTGGCAGAAGTCCACGTGAAATCCGGCAGCCAGGTTGAGACTGGCGATTTGCTGGTTGTGATTGAGTAGCTTAAGTCGAGGTTATGGCAAATTCGTTTCACATTTGATCCGTTGGAAACGTAGTATCTGACAATGACTCGCTTCACCTCATCACAACACTCCTTCAAGAATCCACCGGTCTACGAAACTGCACTGTCAGTTCAATTCGATGAACTGCCGGGTTTTTCTGCGGTTCATTTTGGCGAGTTTCACGAGATTGTTCGAAAAGAGTTTCCTGTTGCGAAGGATGCGGCAAGGTTGCAGGAAGTCCACGAGTACTTCCCGTTTCGAGCGAGCCGGATCGTTCTTCGAGAGCAGCCGGTTCAGCCCAATCGGGTCATGTATTGCGATGCTGTTGACCCACAACGACTACTCCAGCTGCAACCTGATCGAATCGGATACAATTGGCGGCGAAGTGATTCGGGAAAACCATACCCACGGTTCGATGACTATGCAGACCGTTTCGTTTCGTTTGTTGAGCAATTCAAGCAGTTTTGTTCAGACCGGCAACTGGGTGAAGTGACGCCGAACCTCGTCGAGGTTACGTACGTCAACCGAATTGAATGTCATGCCAAGGAAACTCCCTCAGGATGCCTGAATCGAGTCTTTGGCTTGTCTGAGACACCCAACGACACGTTTTTGCCTGCCCCCGAGCAGACCTCACTTCGCCGAATGTTCTCGTTTCATGACTTGAGCGGAAGACTGTATACTGAGGTTGACACGCAGGCCGATCATGTCCTACAGCGACTTATCGCTCGGATTAATGTAACACGTGGCGAAGATTTCACCGGGCCGTTGCAATTGGCACATGACTGGGTCACTGACGCGTTCGTAGCATTGTCGGACGTCGAAGCTCGTGAATCGGATTGGCAACAGGAGGTAACGCTATGAGTCACTCACAAAGCTCGGCAGCTTTCGCTCCGCAGCCTAATTCTTCCACACTGCAGTCAGGAGAAGTATTTCTGATTGCGTTTCGTTCTCACCAACCAGCGGATTGGCTATCAAACGCTGAACGCAGCCTGTCCGAGTTCCTGAAGTTGCCACTCGATTGGAATAGCTATGGCGGCAAGCCTGCCGATCAACATTCGATTGATGCCGCGAGAGCTTTGGTCAAGTTACTGGCCGAAGTGGTAAGTGTACGACAGCCTGATGTCGGCCTCACTCCAGATGGCTTGGCGACCCTATCATGGGAGTTGGAAGCAAAACGAGAAGTCGAAGTTGAAGTGGAGCCAACGGGAACGATGTCTATTAACCACTTCAATGATGCCAGCGACCTCCATCAGTCTTTTCGCACACGAGACTTTGGCCAGTTGGCAGAACTTCTGACGCGTTGGAGTCAGGAGGGATGAGTGTTCGGCGAGCAACTCGTTCCTGAATCCGAACTTATCATCCGTCGGATCCCACCGGATGGTGATCCAAAGACTGTAAAGCCCGATGCTGCAGGCGTGCTCCGACCAACGAGCGGAATGATGGCGACACGATCCGGGGAAGCGGGCCTTTCCTGTAGCCGCAAAGCGGTTACCCCGCCCTCAGCTTTACTCGCCCAGCTTAAAATCCAAGGAAAAGATCCATCCGGCTGGATGGTTTGCGAAATCCCTGTTGCTGCAGTGAATGCACTCGGCTTCAATGTCATCGTTAGTCCGACCGAAATCGACCCTGGGCATTGTGAAGTCCGACCAACCGGCGAACTCACGTTTTCAAAGGGCAACTGCCGGAAGCTTGCCAGGGTAGCTCGAATCATCACTGTCGGTGACGACCCAAAAGTGAAGTGAAGTAGGGCAGGCTCCCGCGTGCCGATCACAGTTGCGTTGCCTCTTTGGCTAATCGCGGGATCCCCCCAATAGGTTAAAGCGGCACGATTCAACGCTGAATGAACGGGAAAATTGGTGCCCGCAGATTGGGGCGAGGCTAAACCTCCGCGGGTTGCTGTCCGTTGCTGCCAGTTCGTCGTCGGCGAATTCTGAAGCCGATGCCCACCAACAAAACGGGCAGCGTGAGTAACAGCGAGGCAAACTTGACGGGAGTGATTATGGCCAGGATCTGAGAGCTGATCTGACTTGGCCCGTTGTTTGAAAACCATGTCGCAAGTAAGAAGTTCTCTGCGGCGTCGCAGATGACGAACATGGCTGTGAAGTTGAGGATAAGGGCATGCTTTTTAGCCGCTCTGCCGGGGCCCCATGCGAATAACAGTAACGAAGCACTTGCGAGTCCCATTGATAGAAAGAACGGCACGTCCCACGCCAGATGCGATCGGTAGTGGTGCCTGGCTTCGTCACTGAGTGCCTGAAAGCGGTGCTTTGCTTCGTCAAATGTGCGAGCTGGTTTTTCATCGAACGGCTTGCCAGGCGCCATTGCCTCCGTCAGTGCCGGGTATGATCCCATGCTGAAGAAGACAGCGGTGAGAACCGTGCCGACAATGCTTAGCGTCAACCAGATGCGTGTATGCCGAGTCATGCTTCCACCTGCAAATCAGCTCAAACGGCAAGTCAGCCTACAGCGAATCTCGCTGACTTGTGGCCGCGGAACAGGAAGTTCGGTTTATGGATGATGGAGGTCGTCTCCCACGAGCGCGTACAGTCCACAGCAAAAGGGAAACTGCTATAGCCGCTTGCGTGCAGTTGCAGATCGAAATTCCCGATCGAACTCTGGCCCGGCGAAAAGATGGTTCACCTGAACCATTCATGCCGGGGCAGTCAGAGCAACTTATCAGGCTGGTGCGAGCTATGGATCGGGCGACTGAAGTGCTCGAAGATCCGGACAAGGCGCGCGCATGGATGATGCAGACCAATGTTGCATTGAACGGCGAACGCCCGCCTGGCCTGCTGGGCACCAGCGTCGGTTTCGAAGTGGCCCGCGACGTGCGGCATCACGTCGATTACGCGGGCAACGGCTAAACCAACGAATCAGTCAACGACAAGGCACGCCGCTTCCTCAGTACTACGGACGTAAATTCGGCCGTTGCTGAAGGCTGGTGTCGACCAGCATTTGCCATCGACGGCTTTGATTCGGCCGAGTTCTTCGTACTCATCCGGCCTGGCGGATACCAGCACGACTTCTCCGGCATCCGACAGCACGACCAGTTTGTCGCCGACCAGAATGCAGTTGCCGGGTCCGAAGCCGCGCGTCGACCATTTGATTTCACCGGTCTCAATTTCGACACATTGCAGCGGGGCGTGGCCGTATTTTTTGAATTCGAAAATACCGTACAGATGCCCGTCCAACGCCACTGGCGTGCTCCAGTGATTCATCAGCTTGTTCTGCTTGAACCATAGTTTCTCTGCCTGCTGATCTTCTGAAATTTCAACAACCTGAGAACCCACGCTGTAGCCCGCTGAACAGAATACGCGATTTCCGGCGACAACAGGCGACGCGGCCGTCGACACGCTGAATGGAAAGTCTGTTCGCCACAGTTCGCTGCCGTCTGTCGGCGACAGGGAAACAAGTCCAGACTTCATGAAAAAGATCAGCTGCTCAGTTCCTGCGATGTTCGCCAGTCGCGGCGTCGCGTGAGTGATCGTGTCGTCGCCGCTCTTCCAGGCCAATTCACCGTTGCCTTTGTTGAATGCAAGGAAAGTCTGACCGGCTCCGCCTCCGCCGACACAAACGGTGTCGCCCACCACTACAGGTGACGTTGCGTTCAGCCACTTGATCTGGCGACCATCGTATTCCGCCATGATATCATGCTTCCAAATGACGTCGCCTGTTCCGGCGTTCAGGCACGACAGAACCAGGTGTGAGTCGTAGACATACACCAAATTCCCATCGACGGTCGGTGTCGAACGAGGTCCGTCGCCGCCCTTGTTGTCTCGCGTTCCGGCGTTACCGCCATCGTGGCCGTATTCGCTTTCGCGGAATGGAACGGCCCACAATTCTTCGCCCGTGTCGGCATTCAGCGCGACGCAGACTTCACGTTTTTCAGCCCCGGCGACGTCGCGGGCAACCAGCGTAAAGGCGCGTCCGTCAGTAACGGCAAATGAACTGAACCCCATTGGCGTCGGAGTTTTCCACAGCACCTTTGGCGGCTTCGCTTTCCAGTCTGTTTGGTTAATCGATTCGCTGGAAACACCATCACCCAGGTCGCCACGATACTGCGGCCAATCGGCAGCTTCCACCAGCCAGGACGAGGTGACAGTCAGGATTGCGAACAGGATCGTGTGAAATTTGTGTGGCATTGGAATCAGCGCAAAAAATAATCGTGTGTTACTTGTAGAAACGGACAACCCAAATTGCCGCCCGGAAAGACGGCCGTTGGCGGCGACTTCGGATTGTACAGGGTTTCGCCGCAGGACGAAAATGGGACAAACACCAAAGAAGTTCGAACCCAAAAATCGTCGCAGGTTTATTATGCAGCGCATCGAACAGCAGTTGCAGCGTCGTCAGTTGCTGCTGGCCGTGGATGACAGTTCGTTCCTGCGTCGTCCCGGAAGGAATAGGAATCTGCGCCTGCTGTAGAACGTCCGGTCCTGAGGGATTCGGCCAATTTGACTGGCTGCGGGAAGGTCGAGTCGCATACAACCGAAATTTTGCGTCTTCCTGCTGCAGGAATTTCAGCGCCTTTCGCAGCCTTGTGGCCGCGGGGCAGTGTTTTTTATTAGCAGAAGGGCTGGTCCCGCGAGCCAGGAGCGTTTCAAATAATTGGTGCACTGCTTTGGTGAGCGAGTGCTTGCAATCGGATGTCTTGTTAAACTTGTGATAGAAGTTGTCACCATCACGTAAACTAACGCGGCCTCGGGTAGAGATCGAAAAACAGGCGAACGAAAGTCTTCTGCAACGAAAGGAATCGTCAATCATGGCATCGAAACGTAACCCGGGCCTCGACAAGTCTTCCGTGGCCGCGATAAAAGCACTGCTTCAGCGGAACGGGGACATCAACCCGTTTCTGGCGGCTGCATTCGGTGACGATGCAGATGACTCGGTCGTTAACCTGTGGGACGATGCCCGCAATAATCTCACGCCTGCGGAACTTGTGGAAGAATTGCTTTCCGCAGCCACTGCATGCTACAGTTGCCACAAGCCCGCACTCCGGCAAAAAGCGGCTCTCACTACGTCGACAATCAAGTTTGAGGACATCGACCCCGAGGCGTTCATTGACGCATGGGTGATTGTCAACGCCGGCAACAAACGGCGTGTGGAATTCGAATTTGATCACGACGAGCGCACGTTCCACTCCGTATGCTCGTGTCACAAGCAGCATTGCGTTCACAGCGCTCAGTTGATGATTGAAATCATCCGGCAGTTGAAACAGCCCGGATCGGAACTGTTGACCGCGATCCTTGGCGAAGACCATGCCCAGGACGAGCAACAGCAGTTGCAGAACCAGACACTTAAAATGCTGCAGCAACTCACGCGCACAAGCCCGGCCGAAACGGTGAGTCTGGACGAACTTCCTGCAGTGAAGGCGGAACGAGTTGTCTGGAATCTGTCAATCAGCAACGACTACGATCGTGTGGACGTTGAGTTGAAGCCTGTCAAGCAGCAGGAAAAAAAGACTGGTGGCTGGACCAAGGGGCGCGAAGTCGGTCTGCAGACGTTTTGCGACATGTCGAAAGATCTATGGTCTGCAACGGATCGAGCCATCGATGCTAAGATTGAGCGGACGTCATGGTATCCCAACTTTCAACTGAAGCTTGAAGACGCGCTTCCGTTGCTCGCCGGAACCGAAAGTTTTCAGCTCAACCGTAAACCTGCGCACCTCGAAATTCGATCGTTTGAAGTTGTCGTTTCTGATGCCGAAGAAGGCTGGAAACTAACAACGTCTCCCACGGAACTCGAAAAGCAATGGGGCGGTTCTGATGAAATTCGGACGATTCAGACGCAGGGTGGCATCCTTGTCGATGGCGAGTCGGCTGGTCGAGTGGCATGGTTTCCGGCGTCAAACGAGGCCATTGGGCTGCTTCGGCATTTGCGGACCAATCAAATTATCTTCACCGAAGATCAGCGTGACGAGTTGCTGGCAGAGTTGACGGTTCTGCAGAGTTCGTTCCCGGTTTCATTGCCGGAATCACTCGGTGGTGAAGAGATCCCCGAAGTCACCGACCTCTGCCTGCTTCTGCAGATGAAGAAGACGGGGACTCTGGACGCCACCGTTTGTGTACGAAATTCACAGAAGACGCTGATGCTGCCCGGTGAAGGCCTCATCCGCCGCCACGACAAGCACGACGGCAACCCCGTCCAATTAGTCCGAGACGCTCAGGCCGAACGAGACCAGGCGGCTCAGATCGCAAAGCAACTCAACCTTTACTCCTTCCAGCCGACTCGTGAATGGACCTGGCAGATCGACGATCCGGAAGACGTGGTCAGCCTGCTGTCGGCGTCCAGCGAACTCGTCAACGACAAGTGCCTTACCGTCATCTGGCACAAAGCGTCCGCTCAACAGTTCAACATCATTGGCAGTCTCACCACCGCCAACGTGAGTGTGAGGGTTTCCAAACAGCGAGACTGGTTCGGGGTGAATGGCACGTGCAAAATCGGCGATCAGGAAATTCCACTGCAGGATTTGCTGCACGGTCTGCGAGCCCCTTCGATGCTGTCCGGTTTTGTCGAAGTCGAACCTGGTAAGTGGGCGGCCATCGCTGACGAACTGAAAGCCACGCTGCAACGACTGGCCGATGTCACCAACAACAGTCGCGGCAAACTGCAGATGGATTCGTCCGCCGCGATGGCGATGTCAGCGATCGAAGAACAGGCGCTGAACATTGAAGCCGACAAGGCGTGGCAGAAGTGCATGAAGAAGGTGCGGTCGATCGAAACGATCAACCCCGATCCACCGGCTTCCCTCGACTGCGATCTGCGCGACTATCAACTGGCCGGTTTTCGCTGGATGTGTCGTCTTGCCGAATGGGGCGTCGGAGGAATTCTGGCCGACGACATGGGACTCGGTAAAACCGTGCAGGCCCTGGCAGTTCTGCTGCAACGCATCGAAAGCGGACCGGCTCTGGTCATTGCTCCGACATCGCTGGGCTTCAACTGGGAACAGGAATGTCGACGCTTCGCACCGTCGCTGACGCCGCGTCTGCTGCGAGATGCAAACCGCACAGAACTGATTGAATCCGTCAGCGAAGGCGACGTCATCATCTGCAGCTACGGCCTGGCTTTGCGTGAAACCGAACTGCTGCAAACCGTCAACTGGGGCACACTGGTCCTTGATGAAGCTCAGAACATCAAGAACAGCAACGCCAAAACGGCAAAAGAAATTCGCAAGCTCAAAGCCGACTGGAAAGTGGCGCTCACTGGCACGCCGATGGAAAACCATCTGGGCGAACTGTGGAGTATCTTCCGAGCCGTCTCGCCGGGAATTCTTGGTCCGTGGGAACAGTTCCGCAAAAAGTTTGCGGCTCCGATTGAAAAGGACAACGACAACGAACGTCGCCAGGCATTGTCCCGCGTGATTTCGCCATTCATTCTTCGGCGAGCCAAGTCGGAAGTGCTTCAGGATCTGCCGGAACGTTCCGAAACGAACCTCATGATCGAACTCACGCCGCAGGAACGCCAGCGTTACGATCAGGTGAGACTCGCCGCCATCGGAGAGCTCGACGACCTGGGTGTCGGCGGTGATCTGGCCAGCGACCAGCGTTTTAAAGTTCTGCAACTGCTGACTCGGCTGCGTCAACTGTCCTGTCACGTCAAGCTGGTTGACGAAAACTGGGACGCCGGTTCGTCCAAGCTGAAGATGCTGATGCAGCAGCTGGAAGAACTGAAATCCGAAGGCAGTCGGCCGCTCATCTTCAGTCAGTTCACATCACATCTGGCACTCATCAAAGAAGCGTGCGACACTCACGGAATCAGCTATCAGTATCTCGACGGCCAAACGACACCAAAGGCGCGGCAGCAGCGAGTCGAAGCGTTTCAAAACGGTGAGGGCGATGCGTTTCTGATTTCGCTGAAGGCGGGCGGCACGGGATTGAACCTCACGGCGGCCGACTACGTGATTCACATGGATCCGTGGTGGAATCCGGCCGTTGAAGACCAGGCCACCGACCGAGCTCACCGGATCGGCCAGACGAACCGCGTGATGGTCTACCGCATCATCGCCAGGGACACGATCGAAGAACAGATCCTCAGCCTCCACGAAGAAAAACGCGACCTCGTGGAAGGCGTGCTCAGCGGTTCGGAAGCAAGTGCGAAGCTCAGCACGGAAGAACTTGCCGCTCTGATCCGCAATCAGGGTGCTCCTGTGTGATGCGACTTCGTGCAAACGCAGGCCCTGTCAACCGCACCGCCACCGACGTGAATTCGGAGGCGGGTGGTTGTTGGCGATTAACTCCGCCGTGAGCTGCCAATTGACAACTCACGCCAATCGTTTGCATGTCTGCCGGACTGCTGGAACAATCTGAGTGTTGTCGTCCGCTTCACTTTGGTCGTCGTCATGAAAACCCGGCTTCTGATCCCTGCTGTCCTGCGAAAGTATTCGAACGACGAGTTGGAAATCAGCTTTGACGGAGACACGGTTGGTGAACTGTTGAGGCAACTCAAACAAGTCAATCCGGCTGTGTATGGTTGCATCTGTGACGAAACCGGGCGGATGCGGAAGCACATCAATTTGTTTCTCGACAATAAAATTCTTCGCCGCGACGACTTTGACAGGAAGCTGGAACCCGGCGTCGTTGTTTCCGTTTTTCAGGCTGTTTCGGGAGGTTGAAGATGGCGGATCGAGTGGTGTTGGTGATTGGAACGAAGAAGGGTGTGTTCGTGGCCGAATCGTCCAGCGGACGCGGGCGATTCGAACTTCGTGGCCCATTTGGCGAAGGCGTCGGCGTTTATACGACGATGATTGATGCTCGCGGCAAAACACCACGCGTGTACGCATCCAGTTGTAACCCGTTCTTCGGCATGAAGCTGTTGTGTTCGACCGACGTCGGTAAGAAGTTTCGAGAAACAAAGTCGGCACCGACCTTCGCCGAACAGGACGGGCGAGCCCTGGCAAACATCTGGTCTCTGGAGCCCGGCGAAAGTAAGAAGGAGTTGTGGTGTGGAGTCGAACCGGCTGCGCTGTTTCACAGCACCGATAACGGCAACTCGTGGGAAATGGTGAATGGCATCAGTAACCACAGGCACGCAAGTGAATGGCAGCCAGGCAACGGTGGTCTGTGCCTGCACACCATCGTTCGCGAAAATGGACGAATGCACCTTGGGATTTCGACGGGTGGTCACTACGTCAGTGATGATCAGGGCGAATCGTTTGAAGCGGCGAACGATGGCGTCGGAGTCGGGTTTGCTCCGGACCCGTTTCCGGAATTCGGTCAGTGCGTCCACAAAATTGCAGCAACGCCTCAGGTGCCCGGCCGCATGTACATGCAGAACCACGGCGGCTGGGCCGACTGGCACGGCCCGGGCGGATCCCGACCGAATATCGGTGTGCTGCGAAGTGACGACCATGGTCAGACGTGGCATTCGATTGCTCAGGGTTTGCCTTCTGACTTCGGGTTTCCGATTGTTGTTCACCCGGAAGACCCGGACATGGTTTACGTCATGCCGCTGGAACCGATGACTCGGACGTGTCCCGGTGGAACGCCCGCTGTGTGGCGCAGCCGCAACGGAGGAAAGTCATGGCGAAGACTTTCCAAAGGGCTGCCAAAACGTCACAGCTACTACACCGTACTGCGAGACGCAATGACGATCGATACGCTGAAATCACCCGCTCTGTATTTCGGCACAACAACGGGCCAGCTATGGCTCGGTCGAGAAAGCGGCGACGAATGGAAGTGCGTTTTCGATTCACTGCCTCCGATTTACAGCGTGAAGGTCGCCGTGATCTAAAGATCGGCTGTGGCCGCAGGACAAAAGAAATCTATCAATGAAGACCACGTTCACCGGCTTTCCTGCCGCCACGATGAAGTTCCTGAAACAACTTCAGAAGAACAACAACCGTGACTGGTTCGCGGAAAACAAACCTCGCTACGAGTCCGACGTGCTGGAACCGTCGCTGGCGTTTATCGAAGCGATGCAGAAGCCAATGGCGAAGTTGACGGAATGTTTCGACGTCGTGCCGAAACGCGTTGGCGGTTCTCTAATGCGAATCTACCGCGACACTCGGTTTGCAAAGGACAAGACTCCGTACAAGACCAACGTCGGTATCCACTTCCGCCACATGGCAGGCAAAGACGTGCACGCACCGGGCTTCTACATTCACATTGAACCGGGCGATGTATTCTTGGGTGTCGGCATCTGGCACCCGGATTCCACGTCGTTGGCGGCCATTCGAGAACGCATTGCCGACGATCCGGCCCGCTGGAAGAAAGTCCGCGACGGCAAAGCGTTTCGTACCACATTCAAACTCGCCGGAGATTCCTTAAAACGTCCGCCGCGCGGTTACGACGTCAACCACGAGATGATCGACGACCTGAAACGCAAAGACTTCATCGGTGTCGCAAAGTTGGCCGCCAAAGAGATCGAACATCCTGATTTCGTAAAGGACACAGCGAAATCCTTCAAAGCCGCAATGCCCTTCATGCGGTTTCTGGGCAACGCCATGCACCTGCCGACGTAGTGGTCTCGTCAGGCTGAGTTTGCTTCGGCAGATTGCATACTGGAGGTAGCCTTAACGTGATGAGACCAAAGCCAGTTTTTCGAATTCGCCACCGACAACCTTCGTCGGAGAAATCTGGAGCCAGTCTTCCAGCAAGGTCGAATAGACTTGACGGAAGTCGAACTGCATCTTGATGTCTCCGTCTTCGAGATCCGTCATGTCCGGAGGTGTTCCGACCAGTCCTGCGTTAGCCCAACTTCCCCAGCAGCGGCACAAAATGTGGTTGCAGAGAATTTATTTGGCGTGTTTTTGTTATCGATTTTCCGAAAGTCCAGCGTTTGAAATCTGAAACACGATGTAGTGACGACCTCTGATCTGGCCGGTCAGAGATCGATCGGTAGCATTTGCGATCATGTTCATTCGCCAATGCCATCGAATCAAAAACGGTCGTCGCCACGCCTACTGGGCGCTGGTCGAATCGTATCGCTCGGCCAGTGGGCCGCGGCAGCGGGTGGTCGCGTGGCTGGGGAAGCTTGACGAAGCCGGTCGACTGGGCGTCCATCAGGCGGCGGAAGTTTTGGCCGGTAGCGATGAGGTTGCACCCGGTGTCACCGCTGATCAGTCACAACCGCTCAGTCGACAGATGCGATTCGAGTTCGATGATGATGCGTCTGCCGTGACTCCGCGATGGGTCGAAGTCAACGCCGCCGGAGTTCGTGTGGAAAACCTGCGACAGTTCGGCGGGCCGTGGATGGCTCTGCACCTGATTCGCACGCTGCAACTGGATACGTTCCTGAGCAACGCGATCCCTGAAGGTCGTGAACTGGTCGGCTGGGATGTGAGTTCGCTGATTCTGATCATTGCGCGGCTGCTCGAACCTGCCAGCGAACTCTTCACCGCCGAACAATGGTATCCGAAAACGGCACTGCGGGATCTGCTCGGCGTGAGCGAAGAACGTGTGAACGATAATCGGCTGTACCGCACACTCGATCAGCTGCTGCCGCACAAGGACGCATTGGAAACGCATCTGAAGAATCGCCTTGGCCATCTGTTCGATCTCGAATACGACCTGCTGATGTATGACGTCACCAGCACTTACTTCGAAGGTCAGGCCGAACGCAATCCGCTGGCTCAGCGTGGCTATTCGCGCGATAACCGCAGCGACTGCAAGCAGGTCTGCATCGGGCTGGTGGTGTCTCGATGCGGAATGCCGCTGGGATACAAGGTGTTTGCCGGCAATACGGCCGACGTTACTACCGTGGAACACATCGTCGAAACGATGGAAGCACGCTACGGGAAAAGCGATCGCATCTGGGTGATGGATCGCGGCATGGTGTCGGAAGACAACATCGAATTCCTGCGCGAAGGCGGTCGACGCTACATCGTCGGCACTCCCAAATCGATGCTGAAGAAGTTTGAACACGAGCTGCTGAAGGAAGACTGGACCAGCATTCGCGATGGCCTGGAAGTCAAGGTCGTGCCGTGGCCCGGCAGCGACGATCCGGATGAATCGGAAGACTGCAACACATCGCCGGAGACATTCATCCTGTGTCGCAGTCGCGATCGATCAATGAAGGAAGAAGCGATCACACAGCGCTTCGAAAAGAAGATCGAAGAGTCGCTCATCCGCATGACGGCGCGGTGCGATAAACAGAAACGCGACCCGATGAAGGTCGAACGTGAGATCGGCCGGCTGCTCGGAAAGAACACTCGAGCGGCAAAGCTCTTCGACGTGAAAGTCACGAAGACAGATGACGGGGCCGCACGCATCGAATGGTCAAAGATCGAAGCTACGCGTGACTGGGCGACTCTGAGTTCCGGATGCTATCTGCTGCGAACCAATGTCAGCGACTGGTCCGACGAAGAACTTTGGAAGGCATACATCCAACTGACCGAAGCGGAAGCCGCGTTCCGAATTCACAAAAGCGATCTTTCGATCCGCCCGATCTGGCATCAGAAGGAGGAACGTGTTCTGGCACACATCTTCGTGTGTTTTCTGGCATACGTCCTGTGGAAGACGCTTGGTCAGTTGTGCAGCAAAGCAGGGCTGGGCGACGAACCGCGCCGTGTGCTTGCGGAGCTGTCGGAGATCCGTTCGATGGACGTCGTCCTGCCCACTCGCACCGGCCCGGAGATCCGCACCCGCTGCGTGTCAAAGCCCTCCGACCATCAGCAGATTCTTCTGGAAAAGCTGAGCCTCAAACTGCCCTCAAAAATAATCCAAAAGCAAATGTAGTGGAAACTTCTGGCCGCTCACCCCACAAAACACTGCCTTCGTGACTCGAGTTGGGGAAGTTGGGGTAGCTTTCGAACCCATCACGAAGACCGGACCTGCCGTGCCGTGGTCGGTGCCGAGTGATGCGTTTTCGGCAGCTCGGCGACCGAACTCACTGAAGCACAGTGTCAGAATTCGGTCCGACAGGCCAGCAGAGTTCAGGTCGTCCTGAAACGCCTTCAACGCGCCGCCGAGCTCGTTCAGCAGGCGTGAATGACTCGGTAGCTGACCAGCGTGCGTGTCGTAGCCGGATTGAATGGCGTAGTAAACTCGCGTTGAGAAGCCGGACTTGATGAGTTGAGCGATCGAGCTGAGTCGCCCCGCGAGTTGAGTGTCTGGGTAAGGCGCTCCGTCGCGGGATGCGGAGCCAGCCACTTCGTCAATCAGCGCGGCGGTGCCTCGCGCGTCGAGGGATGCTCGGCGAGCGAACGCCAACAGGTCGTCGTTCGGGTCAACGTTGGGGGTTTTCGGGGTGAGTTTGCCCCGCAATTTCAGGTCGCCAAGGTGGGCCAGTGAAACCGAAGTGGACCGTCGGCCTCGCAAAGCCACGGGAGGGCTTTCGGTTCCAAGCAGAACGGAATCCGCGGCGCCACTCGCGTTGGCTTCGCGATGTTCGTCCATTGCTCGCCCCAGCCAGCCAAAAGACTTGTGATCGTCGCGATCGAACCGAGCCGTCTGCCAGATCGCCATGCTGACATCGTGCGACCGGTTCGGATTGGGATAGCCGACCCCCTGAACAATTGAGAACTGCACGTCATCCAACAGATCCGCCAGCGGCCGCAGTGAGCGGTGCAGTGCCACTTCGTCATTCACTTTGGCCAGCCGGTTCGTCTTCAGTTGCAACTCTTTGCGGTGCTGCGGGTAGCCATCATTGGCAAACGGCACGACGGTGTTGATTCCGTCGTTGCCTCCGTCGAGCTGCACGACGACAAGAATGCGTTCGTCGTTATTCTTCGCTGAAGCATGCGCGGCAGGGCGCAGAAACGCGGGAATCGCCGGGGCCATCGCAATCAGGGACGACTGGCGCAGAAAGTGTCGGCGAGTTGAATTGAGGGGCATTTCCAGGGTCCTTCAAAAGTAGCAATCATCGCTCCGCGTGATGAGGAGCGCACAAGGCCGGTTCAAGTCATCTCATTTGTCGCCCGGATCGTGTGTCTTCTGAAGTTAGAAACTCTTTCGTCCGGACGACACTGAATGTCGTTTGTGACCGCTTTCCGCGCCGATCGTCACGCGGAGCGATGACGGCGACATTGGCTATCCCAAGAATGCTTCCGGCGACGACAAGACCGCTGTCACCAACTGATTCGGTTCTTTCTTCAATGGCTTCATTCCAGTAGGCAGTTCTGAACCCAGCAATACCTGGGGTAACAACTTTTCAGCGCCAACGTTGTGTCGTTCCGCCAGCACCGCAGCATCGAACGGCGTGCGCGACGAATGCAGCTCTCCGTTGATCAGTGCCGATGCGAAGTTGGCTCGACCTATGATGGCTCGACTGGTCAGCCAGGATCGACCGCCGGGCCAGCCGAACACATTCGGAGGGTTGAACAGATCCTGACCGAGATTCGCCGTCGTCTCCGCCAGCAATAGCGTACTGGGCAATGGACTGTTGATTTCGAGACAGCGGATCAGTCCGACAATGAATTCGACGGGACTGAGAACTCGGTTACGGATGTTGCCCGCAGCGAAAAAGGCTTCGCTGCGAAGGACCGTTTCGATGGCCCAGCCGATGTCGAGATCGTGTTCGACCAGTCCGACGGCCAGTTCTTCGACCAGCGAATCCTCACATGTCGACTCGCCCATCAATAGTTCACAGACTCGGAACGCAATGCGCCGCGGAGTCGCCGAGTGCTCGAGCAGCAGTGTCACGAAGTCGTCGCCGTTCCACTTGCCGGTCTGGCCGAAGATCGTCTTCTCACCGGCATCATGTCGTTTCGCAACGTTGAGGAAATCACCCTGCTTGACCGTCCAGCCGGTCAGCGCCCGAGCCGCCTCTTTGATGTCCTCTTCCGAATAATTGCCGACTCCGAGCGTGAACAGCTCCATGATTTCACGGGCGAGATTTTCGTTCGGGTGTTCCTTACGGTTGGCATCTGCATCCAGCCACACCAGCACCGCTGGATCATGAGCCATTGATCTCAGCAGATATTCGAATCGTCCGGCCGAGTGTTCTCGCAGGGAATCATTTTGCCGGCGCATCATGCCAACGTCCTGAACTTTGATGTTGCTGGTTGCGAAGTGATTGTGCCACGCCAGAGTTAGCCGCTCGCGCAGCGGGTTTGGCGTTTTCAGCATCCGGTACAGCCACCACGCCTTGAGTCGATTGATGTTGCTGGAACCGACTGCGGCGTCGCAGATAACCGACGACATCTGTTCGAACTCGGAATCTTCGATCTCACTCGTCAATCCGGCAACGACGCGATCAACTGCCGCATCCGATCTTCGCTCAGGTCGCGTTGCAGTTCGGACCACGTCGCACCGAAACCGGCCCGGCGATGCAGATGCCAGACTCGCCGCAGATTCCATGGTTCGGAATCCGTCGGTTGCCAGCGACTGAGCGATGATGTCGAGAGCGGCAACATCAGTCACTCCTCATCGACCGGAATCTCGATCCGGCCCATGTCGTACGTCTTGCCGGATTCGGGTTTGAACTGCTTCACGATCTGCCACTTCCCGTCAATCCGGCTGTTGAATCGATAGGTGGCGCCCGGGATCAAAGCCGGGTACACGATTTCTCCGTTCTTGTCCGTTTTCAGGTCACCGTGATTCAGTCGATCGACGTTGGCGGCGAAATCTTCGTCGGCCACGAGTTCGCCTCGGCGCATGGCAGGCACGTCAAATCGAGACGGTCCTGACCGAGCCACAAACTGGAGTCCATAGCCGCCGTTGTCGGCGATCGGTTGTCCGTTTTGATCAACCAACGTTGCTTTCGCAGAACCGCACGGAATCAGTGTGACGGTGGGATTCAGATTGTCAGTACTCAACTGCGCCGTCGCACCCAGCCGACGTTTCGGATCGAGAAAGTACGCTGCGTATTGCTTACCATCTTCAAGTCCCGGAATTTCGAGGTCGCGGCCCAGTGACCTTCCGAACGCCCGCCAGTATGGAGATGTTGGGGCAACCTTCAGACGAGATACAACGATTGGCTCGTCAACCGGAATTCCGGAATCGTCGACGATCCTTGGCACAACTGCCTTTCCGGGCATCAAAGGAATGGTGACGGCTCCGAAGGTTTGACCAGCGACCGGATCGATGCTGTGAAATGCGTGCGCATAGTGCCGGTAGCCGCCCTTCCGTCCGTTCAGCTCACTGGACCCCATTTCGCGAAGGACATAGCTGCTGCCATTCGGAGCATGTACCAGCAGCGTTCCTGGTCCGGGAAAGACGCTGATTCGGAATGTCCCGTCTGCCGTGGTTTGCACGATCCCCTGCCAACCGGTGACCACCCCCGACGTGCTGTTCTTGTTGTGCAGTTCATCCGGAATGTACTGCACGAACGCGCCCGACAGCGGCTTCTTGGTGACAGCATTCACAACCGCGCCGTGAGCGACCTGGCCCTCGGCCAGCTTGATTTCGATGTTCTTCGACGACTCGCCGGAATCCCACTTCAGGTCGTCCAGTGTACGAATCTGAAATGCCGAACCCTCAGGCGGATAAGCCGTGATTCGAAAACGGACTCCGGGCTTAGCGTTGATGCGGAAGCGCCCGTGTTCGTCCGTCGTTCCCTGAACGCTCGCCATCGAACCACCAGATGTCTGCTGACTCGATGCGACAGACACTTTCGTACTCACGGCCGGTTTGCCGGAGTCTCCCAGCAGAATGGTGCCTTCAAAGAACCGCGCCGGCGACAGAGCCAGTGTTCCGACTTCCCCTGGTTTCATGTTTTTCACCAGCGAACGATACGTCGCATCGCGTTCGCCACGTTCTTCGGGCACTCCGGTGTTCAGGGCCAGCTCCTGCGGAGCAAACTTGTCGTTGCCCACGACCTTCAATATTACTCCATGTTTGGCCGCAATGCCTTCGACGGTCAGCAAGCCGTTTTCGTCTGTCCGTAGTTTTCCGAATCCCTTGCGGTTTTTCAGAACGACATCTCGAAGCCCGGTGCCGCCATGAAGCGATGACATGATTGCGGTTAACTCGATCGGCAGGTTCGCGGCCGGTTGACCTTCGATATCAATCAGCTTGACTCGAATCAGTTCTTCAGGCTGCATCTGCAGATTTAGGGTGACTTTGCCCTGATCGAGATTAAGAGGTTCGAAAGCCATTGCTTTCTGATCAGCGACGGCAACGACGCTTGAAAAACGATGAGTCTTCGACGTGGCTCCACGAATGGACAGGTGAAACTTACCGGCTGCGTCGGTCAGCTCTTCGGCCGGGACATCCGTTGTTGGCGACTTTCCGTGTAGGAACTTCAGACCGATAGCGGCCACAACGGCTCCGGCGACCGGCATGCCAGATTCATCGGTGACACTACCGCTGACCGTCAGCGAGTGCTCGTCTTTGTCTGTTCCCGTTGCAGACGATTTTCGTTCGTCAGCAGTTTTTGATGTTTGCGGCTGTTCAGCGTCGGCTACCGCATCGTCATCCGGAAAGCTGGCAGCAATCGAAATCGTCCCGAGCGACGCGGTTACACCCAAAACGATTGCCGCAGCCGTGATCAAACTGAGCGCCGTCTTACTGATACGGGTCACACGGCTGCGTTGCTGGTCCAGTAGCCCGGCGACTCGTTGTTCCAGCTTCCACCGAGAAGTGAAAAGGCCAACTGTTCCGGGAAGTGATCGCGGCAAATCCAAAAGCTGGGCCAGCGTCAACAGTGTCCGGCTGTACGACGGTGCATCCGTTGCTGTCAGGACGTAGTTGTCGCAGACCTCTTCGCGGGCCTGAGCCAGTTGCCGGTTCAACAGTCGCACCAAAGGATGGATCCAAAACACGGCACCGACGAAATTCTGGAGCAACACGCCGACCTGATCACCGCGAACGACGTGTGCGACTTCGTGAATCAGGATGTCTCGCAGTTGGTCAGAGTTGACCTGCCGCGCAAACGATTCCGGCAGCACAATCCTTGGCGAACAGACTCCAGCAGCAATCGGGCCACTGACGGCCGGTGAGAAAACGAGCTGCGGCATACGGCGGTTGTGATCCATTCCCAAAGCCGCCCATGCGGCTCGGAAGGCTCCCGCGAAGGTGGCGTCCGTGTTTGGCGTCGCCGATTTCAACAGCAGCGACAGTCTATGCCACTGAAGGAACAGCCGCACTAGCAGTAGAGCCGCAACCAAGGTCCAGATCGCAAGAATCGGCAACCCAATCGCCCGCAACGTCCGCTCCAGCGATGTTGTGGAAGTGGAAGCCGATTCCGACGAAGCCGCGACTGCCGCCATCGGTTCCGGGATCGTTGATTCGTCGATCTCACTTTCCGAAACCGGAATGTTTTGAGGCTTGTCTTCGGCGACTTCGAATTCCGGCATCACTATCGAAGCGTCTGCAATTGATACAGCCAACTCAAGGGATGACTGCTTCGAGCCGAAGTCCGGTTCAGAGTCCGCCGCCGCCAATGCGTTTGCAACGACGTCTCCCGATGGCGAAGTTCTGCCAACCATGTCCACCGAAATTATGCTTATTCCTGACGACTGTATGGCGGCCGTAAACGCCGGACACAGAATGACAAGCAGCAACGCCAAATACAGCACCCAATACCGAACGACGGGGGAACGTTTCAGTGTTGCGGCCAGCAAGATCGCGAAAGCGGCAACCAAACCCACTTGAAGCGTGACGTTCAGAGCCCAGCCCAGAACCTGGTCTCCGAACATCCATAGGGAACCACTCATGATTTTCTCCTTTGTTTTTTCGCGGGTTTCTGTGCTGATTCAGCCTGCTCGATCATCTCGCGAATGCGTTCCGTTTCGTCATTGGAGAGACCACGGTACTCGATCAATGCGTTGACCAGGTCTTCCGGCGAACCGGCAAACAGTCGGTCCACCATCTGGCTGACCTTCGCTCCCAGCGATACCGTTTTCGGTCGAGCGGCTGAGTAGACGAATGTGCGGCCCTGCTCGCGATGCTGCAGCCAGCCGCGTTCTTCCAGCCGCACCATGACGGTCATCACCGTATTGCGTGCAAGATCCCGCTTCCGTTTTTTCAATGTGTCACGAACCTCGGTGACGGTCACCTCACCCTGTGCCCACACGATTTCCATAATCTCGCGCTGAGCATTGGTGAGCGGGGATGCGTCGCTGTCAGCCACGTTGAGGTACTCCTGTTCGCTCGAATCCAAATCATTCACACAACTACACCATGTAGTTATGGTGACTACGTGGTGTAGTTGTGTCAAGCCGCAGTTTGGAATTCGTGAAAAGAAGTCTGGACCAGCACGCAACGATTGGCTCCGTTGATTGTCTCTGCGCACGGTCGCACATCTTTTTCGAGCGGCCAGCGGGAGGTTTACCTGCGGGAATAGAACCAACGCTCCGCATGTGTCGAACCGGCGAAGCAGACGGTTCTATTTTTCTGAGCGGGCATTGTCTGCGACAGTTGACAACCGTCGTCCTGGGATAGGGCGTTCTATGGTTCCGTCGGGTAGTTGCCAGCCGACGGCGAGGCAGTCGTCGACGGTGGCTTCGATGTGCAGCGCTTCGATGTAGTAGCGGCGTCCGGCTTTCAGGTGAATAGGTTTCGATTTCTGTTCGCGGTACTTGTCCCATTCTCGCGATGGCGTCCAGCGGTTCATTCGCACGATGCGTTGTTTTTCGCCGGGATCTTCGGAGTCGCTGAGCCACAATTCGGCATGATCGTCGGCCGCCATCCAAAACGTGTAGTCGCCAGTCGTGGGTGGATGGATGTAGCCGTGGGTTCGAGTCCCAAAGTAGTCCTTCCAGTTCACCGGCGTTTCAAACCGCGTCAACAGCCCACTGCCAGTCGGCTGCTTTGGAAACGATTCCAATTTCGTCAGCGCAGATAGCGGACCGCTGGGGACTTTCAGCCAGTAGTCTCGCTGGATGACTCCTGTGGGCAACCCCTTGCGTTTGGCTTCGACATCTTCCGAGCACAGAAAGGCGACAAGATTCTGCAGCTTGTCTTTTCCGAGTTTGTCAAACCCCGTCGGCATTAGTGACACCGAGCTCGCTCGAATGTCTTCCACATCGTCCCTTTGCACCACATGCGTTTTTGCCGCCGCGTCGATGAGTGTAATCTGATGTTCGTCGGCGGATTTCACCAGGCCTGTAAGCGTTTTCCCGGCGGCCGTTTGAATCACGTAGCTGACGTAATCCGGGTTAATCGCGGCGCTCGGTTCCACGATGTCACGCAGCACCGCTTCCGTTGATCGCTGGACGGAAACCGTGAGGTCGGCTGCAACCTTGCCGCCTTTGTCTCCGTGAGTATGACAGACCGAACATTTGGCTTCCTCGCTGAAGAAAAGCTTACGACCAAGTTGCGGGTCGCCGACAATTTCGCTGCTGGAAGTGTCGTCGGTTTCTTCACTCGATGGAGGTTGCAACACGGGAGCCCACGGGACGAACAGGTGCTCCAGCCGCAACGGTCGTTCGTAAGGATCGAAGTCTGCGTGGTACGAAACATCAAACAGTGCCGCGTCGGAAGGTTGCCCGGTTTGCAACGTGATTTCCAGATCGACTTCATCCCCCGGCCGCACTTCTTCTCGCCCGCCGCGCGGGGTTTCGGCTTGCGGGTTAGTCTTCGAATCAGCTTTGGAAGTCATCGAAAATTGTGCGACGTATCGCCCATCCATCTTTTCTGAATGCGTCTGAACGTCGCCGCAACGGATCGAAAACGGGCCGCTGCCTTCAAATCGAAACGTGACATTGTGGCCTGGCAGCAGAAGACGGGAAGTCATTCTCAACTTTCCTGGCTGCTTCCAATACTGTTGCAGTTGTTCGTGGGTGGCAGAGCCGGCCGTCATGGTTTCGATGATGTTGGAATCCACGTGAGGCAACCAGCCGGACCAGCTTGCCGCGCTGCCATCGGCAGGAGTCCATTCTGCTGCGACACCGTGCATGTCGAACGAAACTTCAACGGCGCTGTCGCCCGCCGTCTTCGATTTGGCTGCGGCGACACCGGGAAGCGTGATGCCGTAGCGACTGCGCCACGACTGTCCGGTTGTCGTGAAGGTGATTGTGCGGCCGTCGTCCGAAACACGAGTGTCTGTCACGCTAAGAGGTCGACGCAGGGCTCGCTTTTCGTTTTTGACAACTTCGTAGCCGGGAAAAATCCATTCGTAGTTGTCGCCTTCCCAAACGAACTCGCCCATCTCAATGCTTGGCGTCTGCAACAGATCAGGGTTCACGGGCCGGTCGAAGGCAACCTTCACTTCCAGCGGGCTGGCCGTCCACGCCGCCACGGGTTGAGGTGCCGACCTGTCATAGCGAATTTTGTAGAGATGCCCGTCAGCTCCCGGGCCCGCGCCCCAGTCAGGCTTGCCGCTGTGGCCCGTCAGCAGCAGATCACCGGCTGGAGAAATAGCGACGTCCGTCAGCAGAGATTCGAAGGCGGCGAACTGCACCTGCCGCCCCACATAACCAGCTCGAGTCTTCGCCAACGGAACTCGCCACAGCTTGCCTCGCGAAAACCCGGTCACGATTGCGTTGGCGTCCCAATGGTCCGGTCCAAATGGTTTGCGGTGTGTGCGTTGTTCGTTAAACCGAAAACCACAGGTCGATTGGTGCTGAGGCGAAAAGCCGACGACCTCCGGTTCGTCCACGCTGTCGGGCAGGTACTGCGGATGCCGAAACGGAAATCCATAGTGACGTCCGGGAATAATGTGCAGCAGTTCGTCACGAGGGTTACCGCCAGGAAACCAGGTATCGCCCTCCTGATCGGTCGCAAATAAATCGCCGTGCCGGTTGAAGTCCAGGCCGATCACAAACCGCAATCCCGTCGCCACAATTTCACGCTTCTTGCGATCCGGTGACACTTTCAGAATCGTGCCACGTTCGCTGCCTGGGTCATATTGAGACTTCCCATCATCGTCCAGCAGCCACGCTTTGTTATACGACATGCAACCCAGGCTAAAGTACAGATTGCCGTCCGCATCGATTGCAACTCCCGCGGCATCGTTGCGAGTATCTCCGTTGTACTTTTCTTTGATCCAGCCGGACGCCACGGTTTCACTTTCGTCTGCTACGCCATCGCCATCCGTGTCTTTCACCAGCGCGATCTTTCCGCGTGCGGCGACGTAAACGCCGTCGTCGTTGGCCAGCATTCCGACGGGAGTCAGCAGGTCTCCCGGTTTCGACCAAAACACGCGAGCCTCGTCTTCCAGGCCGTCACCATCTGTATCTGTCAGCACGTGCACGGTGCCGTCGTAGCCGGCAGCGTACAGCTTGCCGTCTGGGGCGTAAGCCAGACTGTCGATGTTCTTTAACGTCACCGGCAGTCGTGTGATTGTCAGGCCGGGGACGAGGGCGATGGTGCGGGGCTCGTCGGCGCTGGCGGTTGCGATTGCCAGCGACACTGCGAAGAGGGTGAGAAGGTTTGTTGGACGCATTTGCGGGGTTCCAAAGAGCGGAGCTGAAGCTTGTTGATAATAGTTGCTTGTCGCTCGGAATGTCGACCCAGGTAGTGCTGAGTTTGTGGCTCGACGCTTCGAGTCGAGGAGGCGCGGGGTGCTGCATTGGCTCGGTCATGCTCGCGGACCAGGTCTGCAGACGGACGGCTAAACCTCTGGAACCATCTCGACTCGGAGAGTCGAGCCACAATCGTCAGGAACCTGGTAGGATTCCGGACGAGGTAAGCCGCACTACAACAGGATGTGAGTATGGCGGAACCTGCCAGCCTATCGTGGCGATTGGAATCCACGGCCAATGAAAGTTGGCCAGCGGCAAGGCTTATGCTTCCCTCTGCGCCAAACGCTCCTCCCAACATCCGAACGATGTACCTTCGCCTACAAAGCGGCTACCGTGAGTCGCTGAATTCGTTCGAAAGCTGGTTGATTATTCCCCCTGAAACACAAGTTTACGCTCATGCGATACTTTTCATTCTTTACGGTGATGTGGCTTTTAACCACGTCGAGTGTTTGCGCGGCAGATCGGCCTAACATTGTCTTTGCGTTTGCCGACGACCTGGGCAAGTATGCCAGTGCCTATGCAGACCCCAGCCGGCCGTCGGCCAACGATGCGTTGCAGACGCCGAACTTCGATCGAGTCGCGCGCGAAGGTGTGCTGTTTCACAATGCTTTGGTGAGTGCTCCATCGTGTACGCCTTCGCGAGCCGCCATCGTGGCGTGTCGCCATTTCTTTCGTAACGGCAGCCATTCGCAACTGCATCATCCGTGGATGAAGGGTTTCGATGATCCGTGGGACGAGGTGAAAGGTTTTCCGCTGATTCTGCAGGATGCGGGCTATCACATCGGCTGGTCGTACAAAATGCACATCAGCGAAGATCGCATGGGCGGGAAGAAGCGCAACTACAAATCAGCCGGCAGTCGGTTCAATTCGTTTTCGCAAAACGCGATGAAGGCTGCCGATCCGGAAGCAGAAAAGGCGAAGCTGCTGAACGAAGTGCATGACAACTTCAACGCGTTTCTGGATGACCGCAAAGACGACCAGCCGTTCTATTATTGGTTCAATCCTACGAATACTCATCGGTCCTGGATTCAGGGTTCCGGCCAAAAGCTTTGGGGCATCAATCCGGATGACTTGAAGGGCAGGCTGCCGACGTTTCTGCCCGACAACGAAATTGTCCGAGAAGACTTTGCCGACTATCTGGGCGAAACGATGGCGTTCGACGCGGCCGTCGGGGTGTTGCTTCAGGAACTGACCGAACGCGGTGAGCTGGACAATACAATCGTCGTCGTCAGCGGCGATCACGGAGTTCCGGGATTTCCACGCGGCAAGTGCAACCTGTACGACTTCGGAACTCAGGTGCCGTTAGCCATCCGCTGGCCTAAGCATGTGGCGGCCGACAAGTCCGTTGCGGCGCCGGTGAGTCTGATCGATCTCGGCCCGACGTTTCTGGACGCCACCGGTTTGGAACCGACCGATGATATGGATGGGCAGAGTCTGCTGCCCGTGATTCGTGCCGATGATCCGGCTAAGGAAAGCGAACTGCGAGGCTACGCGATTGTGGGGCGAGAGAACCATGTTAACGAAGCTCGGCCCGGCGGTTTGCCGTATCCTATGCGAGCCATCCGCACACGCGATTTTCTGTACGTCGTCAACTTTGCCCCAGACCGTTGGCCGGTCGCTCAACCGCCGCTGTCGGCGTCTTTAATCAAGAATGTGAAGGGCGGGAAGAAATCCGCCCGCCGGATGGACATGGACTTCGGGCCAACGCGAACGTTCTTCGCCGAGTACGAAGGCAGCCAGTCGATCGCAACGGCATGGAAGCTCGGCTTTGCCCTGCGTCCGGCCGAAGAATTGTACGCCGTCAACGCCGACCCGGATCAGGTGCAAAACCTCGCCACAGATCCGCAGTTCGAAGAAACTCGGGCCGCGCTTCGTAAACAGTTGTTCGCCGAACTGACAGAAGGCAACGACCCTCGAGTCGTCGGTGCAGGAGACGCCTTCGATAGGCCGCCCTATGCACCGAACGATCCTCAACGAGGCGTCATCGCGAAAGAATAGCGGCCGTCACCGAAACGGCTGTCGGTTCAGACGGCACTAATCCTGACCAACCTGCAGCTCAATCAATGCGTCCAGTTCTGCTTTCAGCTTGGGCAGGATCTCATCGTACGTGTAGGCACCGATCGATTCCGGGCCCTTCTTAAGATTGACGTGATTGGGACCACACCATAAACCGAGGTCCGCGTCGTCGGTTTCGCCCGGCCCGTTCACTCGGCAACCCATCACAGCAATCGTGATGGAATGGTCCTCGGCATAGCGAGTCATCTCCTTCACCTGCTCGGCCAGATCCACAAACGCTTCGTTTTCAACTCGTGAGCAACTTGGACAACTGATGATGTTCAGTGTCTTCAGGCCGTAGTCGACGACCGAGCGCACTCGCCCATTCGCGATGTCGTCCAGAATGCTGCGACCCGCTTCGATTTCTTCGTGCTTGCGATTGTTCGGCACCGTCAGGGAAACTCGAATCGTATCGCCGATCCCGCGACTGATAAGCTGTTCGAAGGCGATCCGAGTCTTGATCACGCCGTCCGGCGGCATTCCCGCTTCGGTGACTCCCAAATGCAGCGGCACGTCTGGTCGCTCTTCGGCGAAGCGTTTGTTGACTTCGATTACCTTTTGCGGGTCAGAATCCTTTAACGAAACGCAGTATCGAGTGAAGCCGTAGTCGTCGAGCAGTCGACAGTGATCCCACGCGCTTTCCAGCATTGGCGAGATCGAATCATCGGCCGCGTACTTCGCCTTCTTGTCCGGGTCGACCGAACCGCAGTTCACGCCCACTCGAATCGCACAGTCGTTGTCTTTGGCCACATCGGCGATGTATCGCACCTTGTCCTCCCACGGCTTTTCGCGTTCGTGATGATACAGGTGCCCCGGGTTGTAACGCAGCTTGTCGACATACGGAGCGATCACTTCCGCCAGCCGATAATTTTCCTGCAGGTCGACGGAAAAATTGCCGCTCACCTGGCTGCGGACTTCTATCAACGCTTCGGCGTCTTTCTGGCTGTCAATGGCGACTCGCACAATGTCCGCCCCGGCATTGACCAGGTCGTTGATTTGAGCGACCGTCGCATCGATGTCGGTCGTGCGAGTGGCCGTCATGCTCTGTACGGCAATGGGGCAGCCGTCGCCAATGGCAACGCTGCCGATTTTCACTCGACGAGTTGGGTTTCTCTGAATTGTCACGCACTTATCCTCTGATTCCAAGCGCCAATTGGCACAAGAGCAGGGCAGGCTGCTGCCCTCCCGAAATTGCCACTTTCATGGTGTACGCGGAGTATCACCAACCTGCGAAACAGAACAAGGCTGTTCCGCTCGGGACTAAAAAATGAGACCCGCCGACTGGGATTGAATGCCTTGCAACCGTAGAAATCACGGTGTCAACCGGTACCGATCTCATCGGTTATTTTCGTCTCGCGCCACGCACGCTCAACTACGCAGCGGGAATTGTGGCACTCACGTCGTGACGCGACGGTCCGGTTTCGCCGTTGGCACTTTGCCCGCAGCAGCATGTAGTGTGCGGTCTTGTTGGCGTCAAATTTTTACTGTGGCTTCGTGAATGGTCGGCACGCGGCCACCTTTGCGAGGTTATTTTCATTGGTTTTGGGCCCGTTATACCTACGACCACACGGATCTGACACTTCGGAACCGACTCGAAGATATTGGTCCGCGTGTGATGTTTTTCACGTGCGGCCAGCGCGGCGCTTCAATTATAAGTCAAGGATTTTCCTTAACGGTACGCTCCAGCACGCGGACTTTGCTGGGCCACATGCTGTGAGTCTCGCTCTTGTGTTTCCCAGACACATTGCGAGCCCGTTTGGCGGCTCCATGCTGGCCATCCCATTATGCCACCGTATTTCTGCAGCTAGGCACCTTGGGCTTGAGTCAGTCCGGACAAAGTGCGAATCCGCATCCGTTCTGACTAATCGGAGTCCCGTCATAGATCGGGATTGGCGCAGTGGCAAACGGTTTGCCACGCTGGCACGAGACTTCTCACGAGCTTATGGAGATTTTGGCTGCGGGAAGTACAATTGAACCAATAGCTGCTGACACCAACCCAAGCTCTGTCACAACGTGAACATTTCTTACCACAACCTCAGCGACACACAGTTTGAAGAACTCGTGATCGAATTCTGCGTCGAACTGCTCGGCGACGGAGTTCAGGGATTTGTGACGGGGAAGGACGGCGGACGTGATGCCCGGTTTTCGGGAAAGGCCCAGCGAATTCCAAGTACGTCTCATCCGTGGAGTGGCACGATCATCATTCAGGCAAAGCACACGGAATTATTGAATAAGAAATTCTCCGAAGCAGATTTTTTGGGGGCCGACTCCATCTTATTCGGTGAGTTTCCACGCATCAAGAAACTGGTAGCTGCCGGAGAACTTGACTACTACATTCTGTTTGCCAACCGAAGGCTGACGGGTGTCACGGATGAGACTGTCAGGAAGGCAATTGAGGCTGCTACCGGGCTGGTGCATAGTCGGATTCGCCTATACGACAGCAGCGAATTGGACCGGCTGACAAAACGCTTTCCGAAGGCCGTTGATCGAGCAGACTTGAATCCCGCACGTGCTCCAGCCGACATTGACCCGGAAGACTTGGCGGAAGTCATCATGAAGCTTGCCGAATACAAGGTTCAGTTGGATGAGTTGATGGAAGGCGACACGCCGCCGCCGGAAAAACGAATAACCCCGGCGGAAAAGAACGAAGCCACTGGATTGCGGGCCGAATACTTCAATAGCCAGATTCGCCCCAAAATGGTTGATTTTGGATCAATCGACAAGTTTCTTGGCCATCCTGACAACCAACCGTACGTAAGCCTGTACGAAGACACCGCTGAGGAGCTTGAGGCAAAACTGGTGGCATGGGGCAATTCAGGCGTAGTGTATGAGAAATTACTGGAGGATTTGATTTGCCGACTGTTTGCTCGTGATATTGATCTTCGAAAGAATCGCCGCCTGACTCGAACTGTCGTATTCTACATGTATTGTCGCTGTGACATCGCGAAAGACATTGGATGATCCGTCCCAATAAACATGCGCATCCCGACAAAACGCTGATGTCTGCGGCGACAGTGATCCTGCGGCGGGTAAAGGCACGGAGATCCGAAAAATTCGATGACCTGCGGAAGGTGTTGGTGTCACACGAGCCAGATGCTGCCAGTCTGTTTCTACCTGCCGTTAATCTGCTGTTTCTTCTAGGCTTGATCGAATACAGAAAGAAAAACGACACCTTTGAGTATGTTGGCAATTGACCGATGCGGCTAAGCACCATTTACTCAAATTTGCCGAACGGCTTCCGGCGAATCGATTTCAATCCCGGATTGAACGTCGTTCTTGGTGATATCCGCGACCCGGAGAACCGTGACAAGAGCGTCCATAACCTCGGCAAGACAACGCTCGCCCGAGTCATCGACTTTTGTCTGTGTCGGAAGAAAGATCCGAAGTTCTTCCTGTTTAAGCACGAAGAGATGTTCAAGGACTTCGTGTTCTTCCTGGAACTCGAAACTCTGTCCGGGCAATACCTGACGATTCGTCGAAGCGTTGCGGAAGCGTCTAAACTTTCGTTTGCGACTCACCCAACGCCACGCAGGAACTTGGTTGATTCAGACTCCGCAGACTGGGACCACGAGTACGTCGGCTTTGATTCGGGAAAGCAGATTCTCGACGGACTGTTGGGGCTGTCGGCTGTAAAGCCTTGGGACTTTCGTGTTCCGGTTGGATATTCCCTGCGTACGCAGAGTGATTTCACAGACGTCTTTCAACTTGCAAAGAACGCTGCCGGAAAACATCGCTATTGGAAGCCTTATGTTGCACACATCCTTGGATTCGACGCACAGTTGGTCGTGCAGGGGTACGACATTGAAGATGCAATCGAAGCCCTCAAACAGAAGATCGCCACGCTACGACTGGAGTTAGGTGCCGCAGATATCGATCTGGATGAAGTTCGTGGGCTGATTAAGATCAAAGAGGAAGACGTTAGCGCACTGCAGGCAGCAGCGGACAAATTCGACTTCGAAATCAACGACTCTGCCATTAACACGGAGGTCGTCGAGCAACTGGACGCTGAACTTGCCGAGCTGAATACCACGCGATATTCCCTTTCCCGCACACGCAAGCGAATTGTGGATTCACTTCAGGCGGAGAATATTCAGTTTCGACCGAATGCAGCCCGAAAGTTGTTCGAAGAGGCTGGCGTCGTTTTCCCGTATCAGGTGAAGCGAGAGTTTGACGACCTTGTTCGATTCAATCGAGAAATCGCGGAGGAACGGATCGAGTATTTGAAGGCCGAACTCGAACTCACCAGTGAACGTCTTGCCAGCACAACGGTTCGTATTGACGAGCTAAATAAACGGCGGCAATCGGAGCTGCATTCTCTCAGCGATGCTGATTCCGTATCGAAGTATCGTGATCTGAACGAACGACTTGTCGCGATGAAGAACGATCTCAGTAGCCTCGAACGCCAGCGTGAGGCATTGCTTGGAATTCGCCAGAAAGAAACGGAGCTAAAAAAGCTCAAACGTGAGCTTGAAGACCAGAACGAAGCACTGCAGAACAACGTCGATCAGCAGGGAGCAAAGGAGAACGGGCGTTACATCAGGGTCCGTGCGGCCTTGGCTGACCTTTGCAACCAGTTTCTTGGCCACAAGGCTCTGATTACGACTCGCGTGAATGCTGAAGGGCATCTCGACTTTGAAGCGGAGTTTCTGGATACGCACAGCCATCCCACCAGCGAAGACGATGGCAAGAGCTACAAGCAGGCACTTTGCGCGGCATATGACCTAGCCATCGCGAAAGTTCTGCTCCGTGAAGACTTTCTGAGATTCGTCTACCACGACGGCTTGTTAGAAGGAATGGATGACCGTATTAAGCTAAACATGATCAAAGTCTTACGCGACCTTGCGGATCAGGGAATACAGCAGATCCTGACAGTGATCGACTCGGATCTTCCTATAGACAGCGACGGTCAAAAGTTCTCATTCGACGACGACGAGGTAGTTCGTACTCTGCACGATGGCGGCCCAGAAGGTCGGCTGTTTAACTCGGACATTTGGTAAGTCTCGCCTTATTACGGGCTGGTGCAGGTTGCGCCTATTGCAGCTCTCGGTACTCTGAGGTTTCCTTTACTTGGACATCCATGCCGCTTTGCTGCGGCGTGTCAATAAAGAGCATGATTTGTAGTGCTCTGTGTGCGTCGCCTCATCCCTGCGACCAATGATGGTGCGCCCGGCCGTCCGTTATTTGACGCCTTAATTCTGTAGTCGCAGCGCAATGGTTTGAGGTCACCTCTCTCCGCAGCCGCCTGCTGCGCGGACAATCAATCTGCATCCGATATTGCGTGTTGCCCGTCAGATGTCAGCAGCGTCAAAATGCTGTTTCGCATTGAACAACTGGCGGAACAGGCAACGGGTCTTGTTCTGTGGGAACAGCACGATGGCTCAGCGTTGCGCAGCAACGAACCGGCGAAGATAATGAGTCCAACGGAATGCCCCCGGAGACCGACCGGCTGGGGGCATGGGAGCTAGCTACGAGGCTGGCATAGGTTATTCCGCTCGCTTTGGTGTCGCACATTCGGTGTTCTGTTGAATCCGGTTTGGCTACGATGCCCAGACACCGATTCCAGCAATTCCTGTCACAGGAAGAAATATCTATGGCTGCTGCCTGTCGCCGTCTGCCCGTGAGCTGCCTTCTTGCGTTGTTGCTGTGCACTGCGAGCACGAACGCCGACGAAGAAGCCAATCTGACGGCCGTTGTTAAGGTTCATTCGAAGAACCGTACTATCAGCCTGAGTTCTCCGTGGCGCAAGCAGTCGCCGCGACCGGTCAGCGGGTCGGGGGTAATTATCGGTCCCGGGCAGCTGTTGACGAACGCTCATGTGGTGCTGAATACCACTGAGGTGACTCTGCAGCCCTTCAATTCTTCCGAACGCATTCCTGCCGACGTAAAGATCCTCGCCCCCGGCATCGACCTCGCCTTGCTGGAGTTCGAACCGACCGGTGTTTTGGCCGACGTGAAGCCGTTGGAGTTGGCAGACGAATCGCCGAAGGTGCAGTCGACCGTGCGAGTCTACGGCTATCCCACCGGTGGAGATTCGCAATCGGTGACTGAAGGCATTGTGTCTCGCATCGAACACACTAGCTATCGCTACGGGACCAAGGGCATGCGAATCCAGATCGATGCGGCCATCAATGCCGGCAACAGCGGTGGCCCCGCGATGGTTGACGGCAGGATCGCCGGCCTGGCGTTCAGCGTTCGCAGCAGCGCGAATGATATTGGCTACGTGATTCCAACAGAAGAGATTCAGGGTTTCCTGAAGGATGTGGAAGACGGCACCTACGATGGCAAAGCAGACTTCCATGTGAAGTTTCAGTATCTGGAAAACAAAACTCTGCGCCGCAAGCTGGGCATTCCCGCCGACACAACCGGAGTTCTGTGTCATGGCGTGCGGGAGCAACCGGATTCGCCGTTGCAGGATGGTGACGTAATCACAAAGCTGGCCGACTACGACATCGATAACCGCGGTCGTTGCCGATTTAAGAACGACATCAGTTTGTCGTTCACGCGATTGGCCATCGAAATCGAAGAAGACGGCGTCGTGCCGATGACCGTACTTCGGGACGGCGCCGAACAGCAGCTTCAGGTGCCGGTGGAAACTCGGAAGAAGCTGATCGATTACACCGTGGGCCGATCGCCACGGTACTTCATCTACGGCCCCGTCCTGTTTTCCGAAGCCACCGCCGACTATAACGGCGCGATCGAATCGGCAATTAGTTCCGGCAGCGCCAGTCAGCGACGAGCCATGTCGTTTTCCAAATCGATGATGCAGGCCAGCGAGAGCCCACTGCTGAAACGCATGGGCGAATTCAAAGATGAGGATTCGAAAGAGGAGCTGGTTGTCGTTACCAAGCTGCTGACTCACGCGACCGCTCGCGGATACCGCGCACTTCCTTACTTCTTTACCGTGAAGTCTATTAACGATCAGAAGGTGACCGGGTTTGCTCAAATGGTCGAACTACTCCGCGATGCGGAAGGTGAGTTTGTTGAGATTCAATTCCACGACTTGATTGCGGATGTCATTGTGCTGGATCGCCAGGAAGTGCTGGACGCAACAGAAGATATTCTGGAAGACAACGGTATCGTGCGGCAGGGCAGTCGCGACCTGATGAAGGTGTGGAACAATAAGGACTAACGAAGTTACTCTTTTGTTGTGGAAGGTTCGGGCTCGTGGGAAACAGCCTTCATAGCACGAAACGTCTGTTCTGCGGCCACAAGTCAGCGAGATTCGCTGTAACGCAGCGCGTTCAGCTGGTTAATAATCGAAGATCAATTCATACATGCGAACGAACATGAAAACATTTCTCGTACTTCTCCCCATCCTTGCCGCATCAATGGCAAGTCTGTCTGCCGGTGAGCAACCGAACATCGTGTTCTTTTTTGCCGACGATCAAACCACCAGCACGGTCGGGTGCTATGGCAACGATGTCATCAAGACACCCAACATCGACACGCTCGCCGCGCGGGGAACTCGGTTTGAAAATGCATTCGTCAGTCATTCCATTTGTTGGGTCAGCCGTACCACGATTCTGACGGGCCTGATCGGCCGCAGTTACGGGACACCCAGCAACCCGGAACAGGCGCGAGCCGATGCGGTTGAGACGCTTTATTCAGACATCCTGCGCCAGAACGGGTATCGCACCGGCTACTTCGGCAAGTGGCACGCCAAGATGCCGAAGGGGTATAAGAATGCTGACCACTTTGACGAATTCGAGGCCATCAGTCGCAATCCTTTCTACAAAAAGCAGCCGGACGGCAGCCTGCGGCATGAAACGGAAGTTATTGTTGATCGCGGGATTGAGTTTCTGAAATCTCAACCGAAGGACAAGCCATTCGCGTTAAACATGTGGTTCAACGCCTGTCACGCCGAAGACAGCGACCGTCGGCCTGGCATCGGTGCCTTTCCGTGGCCTCGCGCGGTGGATGGCATGTACGATGACATCGCCATAGCGCCGCCGAGACTCAACGATCCGGCAATTTTCGACGCGTTGCCTGACTTCCTGAAGACCACCATCAATCGCGAACGCTTCTTCTGGCGATGGAATACAGACGAACGTTACCTGACGAACATGCGAGCCTATTACCGAATGGTGAGCGGCATTGATGGGGCCATCGGGCGGTTTATGCAGGCGCTGGAAGAAGCGGGACTGGCTGACAACACTATCGTCGTGTACACGGCAGACAACGGTTACCATATGGGCAATCGAGGACTCGCCGGAAAGTGGTCTCACTACGAAGAGTCTCTTCGGGTGCCCATGATTGTTATGGACCCGCGAGTGCCCGATCGCCAGCGTGGTCAGGTGACGGACGCGATTGCTCTGAATCTGGACCTGCCCGCCACGTTTCTGGATTGGGCGGGTGCTGAGATTCCGAAACGTTACCAGGGTGCCAGTCTGAAGCCGATTGTCTCAGCAGGAAAACCGGCGGACTGGCGGACGGAGACCTTTCACGAACACTTCGCCGTGCGAAACCGCATTCCCGCCTTCGAAGGCTTGCGGAATGAGCAGTACAAGTACGTACGATACTTCGACCATGGCAACCGCGAGTTTCTGCATGACCTGAAGAATGATCCGGACGAACTGATTAACCTGGCTGACAACCCGCAGCACGCGGAAACGCTAACGGCCATGCGAGAACGGACCACAGCGCGAGTCAGGGAAGTCGGCGGGCCGCTGGATCCGCTGAAGGGAGAATTCACGGCCTCCACCGTGCCTCATCCGGTTGCCGCCGCGAATGTTGGCGCCAGAATGGACGCTGACGGGTTTGTTCGCGTGTTCGACGGTAAGACGCTTCGTCACTGGACGGGTGATTCGCAGTACTGGTCGGTCGAAGATGGAGCTCTAACGGGCAAGACCGACGGATCGCTAAAGATGAATCGCTTCATCACCTGGAAAGACGCGACGCTCCGGAACTTCGATTTGCGCGTGAAGGTGAAAGTGACTCCGGGAGGTAACAGCGGCATTCAGTATCGCGGCACGTCGCGACCGGATTTGGGTCTGGACATCGTGACGGGTTACCAGTGCGACGTCGTGGCCAACAATCCCAACTACAACGGAATGCTTTACGAAGAAAAGGGCCGCCGCATTTTGTCTCACACCGGTGAGAAAGTCATTATCGATCCCGACGGCCAGCCGTGGGTCGTCGGAAAGATGCCGGTGGAGAATTTTGCTGCCGGCGAGTGGCATGACTTCCGCGTGTTGGTGGAAGGCAATCACCATCAGCATTGGATCGACGGCCACAAGACCGCCGATCTGATTGATCTGGACGAAGACGGACGAAGCCTGGAAGGTGTGCTGGCCGTGCAAGTGCACGTGGGGCCGGCGATGACGATTCAGTACAAAGACTTCAAGGTGAAACACCTTCCTGATGATCTTCCACTGCAAACGGCGGCCGACAACCCAATCCCTGCCGATGCGTATGGCGTCCGACCTCAGGGCAGGCTGCCGAAGGACTGGAAGGCTCCGGTTTACGGCGATAAGTAGGTCCATTTTGCCAAAATGGACTTCCGGCTTTGCAGAGTGCGCGCGGGGTGAGGCAGCAAAAGCGCGCGTTGATGAGTCGCCTGTTCGACAGCGGAATGTGCGGCGGCTGCGGGAAGGTATTGGGTCGCCTGCGGCGAGGTCCAGCCTGGCAGGCAGGACCTACGGGGTGGTGTGCAACTTCTACGCTTCTTCGCGCGTTTGAATGAACAGTGCCTTCTTCTCGCCTGGCAGTGTGAAGTCGAAGCCGCAGTTGCGGAAGAATTCGTCAGACGATGTAATCGCCATGACTTCCAGGATGTTTCGGCTGTGAGCGAGGTCCACGCACGCCTGGACCAGTTGTTTGCCGAGTCCTTTGTTTTGCATGTCCGGTAGCACGGCGAGGCTGCGAATTTCTGCCAGTTTGGACGAATAAATTTCCAGCGCGGCAAAGCCAACCAGCCGTGTGCCGTGACAGGCCACAAAGCCGAATGGGACAAGGTCCTGCAGTTCGTCTGGTGTGCGCGGCAGCAGCCGATTGGCCTTTACGAATTCGGCGATCAGGCTTTCCAGTGCCGGAAGGTCGTCGCATGTGGCGGGGCGTACAATTGCTGGGTTGTCGCTTGAAGTGGTCTCAGTCAACGGACTATTTCGCTGCGTGGAGGAGATAAAGTCGTAGAAGATTTGCGGCCGTACGCGCGGCTCGCTGGCGAAAGATGGCAAGGTTGCCGGTCATGCTCACATCCTGAGAAACGTCCAGCTCTTTGCCCACAACAATGACGCGGCCCTGCTGCATCGGCACGCCCTTGTCGTTGGTGACTAACGCTGCGGGCGATGACGCCAGCACAAAATCGGCGGCTCCGGCGTGAAGCAAATCGGCACTGCGGTTTCGCAGTGCGGCTTCCCAGTCAAGTTCTGGATCCGAGAACGAAGCGGCCGACGGGTAGAGCTGGCTGAATGCCAGGCGGCTCGCGTGATTTTCCGTTTCCGTAAACCATTGACCAAGTAGCCCGCCGGTGGTGGAACTCTCCAGCAGCGCCAAGGTCAAGTCGCGTCGCAGCAGGTCAGCGACTAAGACGTCGTGTAGCTCTGCATCGCCTTCACCGTAGACTGCGTCGCCAAGTCGGTTAAGAATTTGTTCACGAACCGCGGCTGTCAAGAGTTCGCATTCGTCCACGCTGCCAGCGCGAGCTGTAATCGACAGTGAGATCACGGCCTGGCTGGCGGTGATACCGACTTCCGGGTTGCGGCCTCTTGCCGTTAAGTCACCCAGCAGACGTTCTGCGTCAGATTCGCCATAGCCAAACGTCTTTAGCACCGATCTTCGCGTGACCACATCGCTGGTGGGCAGCGATTCGACAACCTGTTCGCGGAACATGCTTCTCATTTCCGCCGGCACACCGGGCATCACGGCGATGGTGCAGGGCGGATTGTCCAGCTTCATCAGAATGCCGGGGGCGGTGCCGTTGGCATTGTGGATGCTGGTGGAGAATTCGGGCCGCAGCGCCTGCACCTTGTTGCGTTCGGGCATTTCGCGGCCGCGACTTTGGAACAACGCTTCGATGTGCTGCAGCGAAGGCGTGTCTTCCACCAGCTTCTGGTCGAAGGCTTCGGCCAGTGTTTCGCGAGTGATGTCGTCCAACGTTGGGCCGAGTCCTCCCGTAATCAGGACAACGTGCGAACGCTGAGCCGCTTCCTGATAGATGCGGACCATCGCGTCGCGATCATCGGCGACGGTGGTGTGACGTTGAACCGTCCAGCCGCGACCTTCCAGTTCACGACTTAGCCACTGACTATTGGTGTCCAATCTCGCGCCGCAGGTCAGTTCGGATCCGATGGCGATAATTTCCGCCTTCATGCGACGCCGTCCTTTGCGGTGGCAATGGGGATCGACGCGACCGACGTGCTTTCCGTCTTCGCCACGTCGTTATAAAGAGCGATGGTTTCGTTGACCATGCGTTCTGTGGTGAAGCGGTCTTCGACCAGGTTCTTGCCGGCGATCGCAAGGCGACGAGCCTTCTCCGGGTCACGCAGCAATTCCAGAATGTGATCGGCCAGTGCTCGGCTGTCAGACGGCGGAACGATCAGCCCACACTTTTCGTCTTCGATGATGCTTAGAATGCCACCCACGCCGGACGCAATGACGGGGCGCCCCAGTGCCATCGCTTGCAGCATGATCACGCCAAACCCCTGCTGCAACGATGGCAAACAGAAGATGTCGATGGCTGACAGGTAAGCGGACATCGCAATGCCGTCGTCGACAAAAGTGACGCAGGGATCCAGTTCCAGCGACGTCGCCAGCCGGCGCAGGTTCTTGCCTTCCGGTCCGGAGCCCGTCACCACAATGCGGATGGAAACCCCTGCTTCAATCACGCGATGGCAGGCTCGCAGAAAGAACGATCCCCCCTTGATCGCTTCCAGCGGCCCCGCCATGCCGACCACCGGGTCACGTCCTTCTTCCAGCAAAGGAGCGTCGCGGCGTTCGAGATCGAAGGGTACGCCCGGCAAAATGACGCGTTGTTCGATTTGTTCCAGGCGAGACGGCAGGGCTGCCTTCACGCTGTCGCTGATGCACGCGATGGCTCGGCACACATTGGCCTGAGATGGCAGAACAATCCGAGCCGCCTCGCACTGATCGGTGAGACTAAGCACGACGGGGCGTTCGAGCGTGCGGCCCAGCCAAATGGCTTGAGGCAGCAGCTTCGGCCCCTGCACGTGAATCACGTCCGGCGGCTGGTCAATCAGGTTCTGCAGTACCGTGCGATGCACGACTCGCCCCCAAATGGGCATGGTGTAGCCGGGGACATCAATGATCCGCACATTGTTTGTGAGATTGGCGTCCAAAGGCGACCGGTGCGTGCACAGCACAACCGTTTCAATGCGATTGGCCTCAAGCCCCTGAGCCAGGCGCAGCGCGAGAATCGACGAGCCGCGAAAGCAGAGCTCGTGGGTCAGCAGCAAAATTCGTTCAACGGGCGAGGGCATGACGGTGTCTGTGTCAAATGACAGGCCGAGAACGTGAAGTGTCCGCAAACCGGGCGGCGACGCAAGGCTTAGGTCGTTTGAAATGCGGCCGCATTGCGATCTAATCTATATGACTACGGCCTCCCGCCCCGCCCACTCTCTTCAGCTGTCAACAAATTTGGCCGCCAACAAAGAAAGCCCGACCTTGAACGTTCGCCTTACTGTTTCCTGCGTATTACTTGCCGCTCTGGCCACCTCAGTTCAGGCCGAAGACTGGCAACCCCTGTGGCCGGATGGTGCTCCAGGAGCCAACGGCACCGGCGAACACGACGTGCCCGCTTTGCTGGCGTTTCCGGTCGCCAAAGACAAAGCTAACGGCTGCGGCGTGCTGGTTTGCCCCGGCGGCGGCTACGGCGGCCTCGCGATGGATCATGAAGGTCACCAAATCGTGAAGTGGCTGAACGATCGCGGCATCAGCGCGTGGATCCTGCGATATCGGCTGGGTTCGAAGGGGTATCATCATCCGATTCAAAAGGGTGATGTGCTGCGAGCCATGCGGACAGTGCGACACAACGCGGCGGCTCATGGTGTCGATCCCAAACGAATCGGCGTCTGGGGCTTTTCCGCAGGCGGTCACCTCGCGTCTACGGCGGCCACTCATTTTGATTTAGGCAACGCCAACGCAACCGACCCGATTGACAAACTCAGCAGTCGTCCGGACTTCGCGGTTCTGTGTTATCCCGTAATCACGATGGACGAAGCGTTCACTCACAAGGGCTCACGACGCAATCTGCTTGGTGCTGATCGTTACGAGAACGCGGAACTGGTGGAACTGCTTTCCAACGAAAAGCGGGTTACCGAAAACACACCGCCCACGTTCATCTTCCACACGACGGAAGACCAGGCCGTGCCAGTGGAGAATGCGATTGCGTTCTATTCCGCGTTGAGACAGCACAAGGTTGACTGCGAACTGCACATCTACCAGAAAGGTCGACATGGCGTGGGGCTCGGTGGCAGCGACAAGGTTCTCGCCACCTGGCCTGCTCGGCTGGAAGACTGGTTGAAGGTGAATAAATTCCTGCCGTAGCTCAGCACCCGATGTGATGCTCTCTTCGCCACCGGACGGCGATTTGATTCGGTGCATCTGGTTCCCGGTTCTTGCCTTCTCGAATTCTTCACAGAACACAGTTTCTGTCTCGGTTCGCGACAATTGTGGCTCGACTCTCCGAGTCGAGAAGGTTTGGCGTGCCAAGCCGGCTTGGCCTGGCTTGCACAGCGGGCGAAAGGATTGTGTTTTTTGAGCGGAAGGTATTCGACTCGCAGAGTCGAGCCACGAATTGAAGGCTATCTGAATCCATGTCCCTTGGGGGGGAGTTGACTGAAGGCCAGATGACGGGGCCATGTTACGTTGACCGTCAGAAGTTTGTATTACCGGCGATACCAACGATGACCGAGTCAGAGCTACTCAAAGTATCATTGGTTTGCGCTGCATTCATCGCGGCCACGTTGCTGTGGGTATTCGGCTCGAAGCAAACAGCCGTTCCTCGCAAGGCGGCCAGAGCGTTCTCGATCGCAGTCCGCATCGTCCTCGTGCATGGCGCCGTCGTCGGTTTCTTTTACGGACTTGACGGCGTAGCGATCGATACGCTGTTGAAATGGCTGCCGGTTGGTGTCGTGCTATTGTTGCTGACGAAGCCGAAGTGTATTGAGTTGCTAGGCCACTTTTTTCCTTTCGACGGAGTACTCGGTGTAGCCTTCGCTGCCGCGATTTCGTTTACCGTCTTCATGCCGCTCTATCTACTCAAGCAATTCGTACTCGGTTTCCCCGACAAACCACATTGGGATCGCGCCCAAAAACAAATGCGGGAGCCTCCTGAACAGCAGCTTCCCACCAAAACGCTTCCCGACTTCCCGCCCGCCGGTACCGTCGGAGTTGTCTCCGCCGCGCTGCGACCGATGGGGATGGTCGAAATCGAAGGCACCGCGTTTCCGGCGCGGCACCCGGGAAATCAGCTGCTGGCTGTGGGCACCAGCGTTCTGACTTGCGGCGCGCAGAATGGAACGCTGCTGGTGAAAGAATCAGACGCGGTCTGAACAGCCGGGCTTCTGACGCGGTAACTTACTCTCTGCCGGATTCTCTAATATAGTGGGGCCAGCGGCGAATATCTTCCGTTCGCAATTCCCAACTGGAGACTGCCATGCGCTGCACTCGAATACTGACGTCCGTCCTACTTCCCGTCGCGTGTCTAACGACGGACTTTTCCGGCAGCGTTGTCGCAGACGAAGCGGCTCCGGTGGAAGAATACCTGTTGCAGGGAAAGCTGGCCGACGGAGCAGCGGCGATGCAGGCTTTGGTTGAAAAGGATTCTGCCAACCAACAGGCTCGGTTTAGTCTGGGAGTTGTCGAGTTTCTGCAGGCGATTGAAGGGCTGGGACAGGACCAGTATCGATTTGGTCTGCTGGGCAGGCGTGCTCGATCAATTCCATTCATGCGATTGCCGATCGAAGAAAACAAGCAGCCCGAACAAATTTCGTACAAGGATGCTCGGGCGATGCTGCAACGTTTTGTGAATCAGCTGCAGCGGGCAGAACAGACGCTGTCTGCCGTCACGCCGGATGATGTGCGGTTGCCGCTGAAGCTGGGTCAGATTCGACTCGACCTCAACAACGATGGCGAAGTCACCAACGAAGAAAGCCTGTGGCATATCACTCAAGTGCTGCAGAATCCTCGGCGGCCGCCCGAAGCCGCTGCGCCGAAAAAATTCCCCATCGTGTTCGACGCGGGCGACGTCCCCTGGCTGCAGGGTTACTGTCATGCGTTGTCGGCGCTGGGAGAGATCGTGCTGGCTCACGACTGGCAGGATCAGTTCGAGCGGACTGCTCACCTGTTCTACCCGAACGTCGATTCGCCCTACGAATACCTGCAGGCGGAAGGAATCGGACCATTCATGGGATTTGGTGGTCAGAATATTTTCGACTTCGTCGCGTGGCTGCACACCATCAACTACGAAGTGGTCGAACCGGAACGCATGCAGAAGGCTCTGATGCACATGGAGACCGTAATTCGCCTCAGCCGCGCTTCATGGAAACTGATTGAAGCCGAAGAGGATGACGAAAACGAATGGCTGCCAAATTCGAAGCAGACGTCTGTTATGAAGGGCTTCAGCATCGGCCGAGCTCAAATTACCGGGTGGCACGAGTTCCTCGACGAGCTGGAACTGATCCTGCAGGGCAAGAAGCTGGTGCCCTTCTGGCGCGGCATTAAAGGCGGAGTTTCCCCCTTCACCAACCGCTTCCCCGTAAACCCCGACATCGGCATAAATGTGCGAAAGATCTTCACAGAACCCACGCGATTTGACCTGGCTCTATGGCTGCAGGGCACAGGCTTGCAGCCCTACCTCGAAAAAGGCGACATCACATCGCCTGAGAAATGGCAAAAGATGATGGCCAACTTCCGAGGCCAATTCTTCAACTTCGCGTTGTGGTTTAATTAGGCCGGGCGGGACGGCCCGCCTGCCGATTGGCGTGGTGAACGGGTGACGTTGTTCGGGCTGAAGCGCCGGTGCTGCTTTCGTTGGTCGCTGGATGCGGCAAGTGGCCAGTGGGAACTACAACTTCCATTCGGAGCACAAGCTCCAACCGCCCGCCGAGGCGCCTCGGCCTGGACAGCGCGAATGGTCGCGCGGATGATCTGGTTCCGAGGTCCGATTCGCCTTTGATCTTCACCCAGCGAAGCGTGTCGCTGGAGGCTTGTCTGGCATCTCCTTGATAGCATGCCGAACAGCCGCCATGGACATCAGATATCCGTATTCAGGAGTCTGCTCGCCCATGGAGTGATACGCGATGAAATTTGCGGCTCAGGAATTCTTAGCAAGAATTCCTGAGCCGAGCGGTATTCGACCTCGTTCGTGTGGTAACTCAAGGGAGGATTGAGCGATGAGTGTCGAGCTGACACAGATAATCTTCGCCGGTGTCATGTTTATCGCTGTCATCGTCTGGGCGATTTCATTTCGGAAGGCGGCTCGATTGGGGCAGGGGACTCGGACGGCTACGGAATCCTGGCCGATGGCGCGTTTCGACGAACCATAACCACTCAGCGATATTGATGTCACGGGAATTCAAACGGTTCGCGGCAGCCGTTCGGAAGTCAGTCGGCTGCTCGGCCGAACATTGTTGGACTCTGGAGTACCGGGGGTCTTCGCTTCTCTGTTTGAAATCACCGAACGCACCGATGAACGCATTCAGATTCGCAAGACTGGCCCTCTAATCTGTAATCAGCCAACGGGAATGTATTTCAGCGAAGCTGTGTTTGACCTGAAACGGATCGGTCCCGACACCGTAGAGGTTCACTACCGGCTGGGTTTCGAACGCCTCTTAAAAGGCATGCGGCGTACTGCGTTGGCGTTCATCATCGGAATTGGTCTGCCAGTACTGCTGATCGTCGGCGGTGTCCTGTGGATTTATGTCGTAAATAATCCCAATCAGGTGGTACGCTGGCAGGTTTTCCAAACGCTCCAGGTTGCTCACGTGCTTTGGCCCCCATTTCTGTTAACGGGGCTCTTTAATTCCGGCCGACGTCACACTCGCACCTGGATTTCCAACGTGCTGAGATCAGTCGAGCTCGCAAGCGAAACTTCAACGGAGTTTACCGAAGATAAGTGGTAGGGAAGTCATGTTTGCTCCCGCATGCCGCGTGCTGTGGGCTGTCATCTGCCTTCAATTTATCGCATGGTGAACGCCGCCAATAGACTCGCAACACAGCAGCCCGGCTTACCATGACTGGCATCGGTGCAGTGACGTTCGATAGCCTGAATAAAAGCGTGCGCACGTTCAGCGAAGGCATGGCACCCTGACTGACTCCGAGATAACTAATGAGCGTTTGACTTCGCGGCGATGGTAGTTGGCGGGTTGGTCGCGGGGTTGATGTTGTTGTTTGAGTTGGTGGCGATGCAGGTTGGTCGAGCCGAAGCTCAAACGCTTTGTTCAAGGAGCCCGGCTGGGTGCGAAAGGCTGAGTTTTTCTGCTTCGTTTCGTGCAGAATTTACTCACCGCGCAGCGTTAAGAGACTCGGTTGCTCCACGGTTACGTGATCGATTGGCTCAGGCGTCCTGTCGTTTCGACAGGCTTCGAAGACTCGGCTTCGTTCGGTGTGACAACGTCATCATCCGGAATCGAGATACGGCAGCGGGTGTTCGTACAGGACTCGGCCGACGTGATCGGTGATCATCACCAGATGCAGGTCACCGCCGCATTCACGACACACCATCGGCCGCTTCGGTGGTTCTTCCGCAACGGCTCGCTTCGCCAGGATGTAACACATGCCCAGGTAGAAACACGCCAGCATCCGCACATAGTCGATACTCAGCGAACTGTGTGAGTGCAAAAAACCGTAGTAGCGGATTCTGTGAAAGTTCGGCGGCAACACGTGCTGCAAAAAGCCTCTCACAAACTCCTGCCCCGAAACTTTGCGACGCTTCGAAAACTTCTTCCCCGACGGCGTGTAGCGATAGGTCACGTGAGTCTCATTCATCGACTCGATGCGGTTGTTACTGATCGCCACACGGTAAACGTACGGAGCCAGATACTTCAGCACGCCGCGTCCGTCGCCCACCGCTTCGACATCCATCACCCACGGCCGAGTCCACGCACGCGGATCAGCGGCCAGAAATTCGTCCTCAATCCCCGCCGCTCGAACCGCATCGCGAAACTTCGCGGGGAAGACTGTGGACGCGGCCTTCTCCGGCAGCAGAAAATTCGGCGGACACTGCTGCCAGCCGGGCGGTCCCGGCGGACCATGGCGTGGCGAGCCGCTTGACCTGGTGCGTTTCATGCGCCGAGGCGTGGCCGTTGGCTCCTGCGAACCATCTTCCGAAACACCACCGCCGGGCACCACGAAATGCACGTGCGGATTGTAGACCGTGAAGTCTCGCCCCCACGTGTGCAGAACTCCGAAGAAGCCCATCCGCTTCGTGCCAACGAACCGCTTTCCAGACGCCAGTTCGTGAATCGTCTGACTGCCACAGTCGAACAACGCTCGATAGCACACGTCCTGGTGAGCGCGCACGACCTTCCGCAGCGCTTCGGGCACTGTGAAGGTGACCATAAAGTAGGGCACCGGCAGCAATTCGGACAGACGATCGGCGAGCCACTTCTGCGTCTTGTCAGACTGGCAGTTCGGGCAGTGTCGGTTGTTGCAACTGCGTCCCACCCAGTGAGTTCGCTGGCAGTCGCCGCAGTCGTATCGCAGATGGCCCAGTTCTCCGGTGCGACACTTTGATATGAAACTCAGCACGCGCTTGTGCTGCAACGGCATGCGTTCGCCGAACTGTTTCAGATAGTCGTCCCCGTGCTGCCGCAATACGTCGGCAACGGTCGGCATCTATCGCGGCTTGCGATTTCGGTGCGGATCGTTGTCAGGACCGATAGGTGGTTCGCCGGGCGGCGGAAACATGTTGTCGAACAATGTTCCCGCGTCGGCGATATCGTCGTGAGTCTTGCGACCGTCTTCTTCCTTCGGATCCGTCAGATGCAGGTAGACCAGCGTCGTCTGCAGGTTCTTATGGCCAAGGAACTTCTGAATCCAGCGCAGCGACACGCCGGCCTCAAACAGATGCGTGGCGATGCTGTGCCGCAGCGTGTGGATCGAAACCTGCTTGGTGAAGCCGAGCTCGCTGACCACATCCTTGATGCAGCCTTGCACGGTCGACGGATCCATCGGCCGCGACGTCGTCGGGCCCTCTTTCTTCGTGCGTCCGATCTGCGGAAACAGCAGCGTTGGATTGCGATGCGTCTTCCAGTAACTGCGCAGCACATGCAGCGTCGAATGCGGCAACGTCACGAAGCGATCCTTCGCGCCCTTGCCACGATGCACATGCACCAGCATGCGTTCGGCATCGATGTCGCCGATCTGCAGACTCAGCGCTTCGCTCATCCGCAGGCCGAGCGTATAGGTGGCCCAGAAGTAGGCTCGATTGCGCGGCTGCCGCACGGCGGCGATCAGTCGGTGAACTTCGTCGATGGACAGCACATCCGGCAGCGTTTTCTGTTTCGGAATACGCAGCTTCGTGAGCACTTTCCAGTCACGCGGTTCGGTGTACTTGTAGAAGAATTTGAGCCCACTGTAAGCGACTCGCAGCGAACCCGGAGCGAACTCGCAGTCGTTGATCAGGTACAACAGATAGTCGGCGACCTGTTGTTCGGAAAGCTGATCCGGCGGCGTGTGGTAATGACCGGCCAGCTTGCGAACTTCGCGAAGGTAGCCATCATGAGTCCGTTGCGCCATACCCCGCAACTGCAGATCCTGCGACATCCGTTCGCGGAGCGACTTCGTGGGTTGGTTGTTACTGCGTTGTTCGTCCGAGTTGCTGTTGTTCCCGTTCTGTGAAGAATGATCGTGTGACATGAAATGGTCTCCCTGAAAGTGAAAGAAACAATCAGAAAGACATGGCACAAGATTTCACTACATTCGCAAATCAGACTCCATTAGAAAATACCCCGCCGCGCAGCGGCTCACTTGAACATCTGTTTGTTCCGTCACAGCTAGGAATTCGTACCGGCGGCGGCGCAGCAACGGATGGCAGTTTAAATGGCGAAGTGGTACCGCTGCATCCTCGCCTCCATCCCACGCCGTGTGTCGAGCGTTACGGGCTCGATCGGGGAGTCAATACGATGGCGAGTTCAAACTCTCAGGTTCTCAGGGCTATTCTCGCCATGCGTCGATGTCTGAGATTGGCCATCTTTGCGTCGGTTTTGGTGCTTGTAACGGGCTGTGGTGACGAAGGTTCGGTTCGATCCCATACAGAGCTTCATAGGGAGCCCGTAGCTGGAAGCAATGCTGTTTCGGGAGGAGGTCGGGCAGTTGCTCCCGAGCCGGGCACCTGGCAGTCTCAAATCATTCCAGCCGACGACTCGTTGATTAGGGCCATCGACGATGCACGGCTGATTCCTGAACCAACGGCTGAGCAAGTCAAGGCGTGGGAGCCACCGGACTACGCTTCCCTGGAGCTGCTATCGGTTAAAGAGGTTCCCACGATCGATTTTCTGATACCACATCCCGATCAACTCAGATACCTTGCCGCTGGGGTGGGAAATCTTTCGTTATGGCATGGAGCGCAGACTGAGCCCGTCCGGCTCTACACAGACCCCACAAACTCTAAAACAAGAATCACTGCTGCCGCGTTCAGTCAAGATGGGACTGGTTCATTACCGGTGATGATGGCGGACGATTGACGACGTGGGAAACAGAAACTGGCACCGTTATAGCGTCAAACAATGATGTCCGGCGGCACGCAATTTGGAGTGTCGCTGTAGCACCCAACTCGGAACAGATCGCAGTGTGCCGCGAACACTTTGCGCCGATTCACCTATACAGCAACAGACACTTGAAAAAATCAACGACTTTCAACTCAGGAGTCGAGCCGCGCCAGCTATGTTACGTCGATGAAGCAACGCTTGCGGTCTCTGGGAAGAACACGGAGATCTGGCAGATTCCGGGTTGCACAAGACTTGCTGGTTTGAAATCCGCGTACGTCAAGGCTCCATCACCGCTGAACCCGGCAAATGGTGATTACCTAATTCAGCGCGACAGGAAGCTATTTGCTCGAACGGACTCGGGCGCGGAGGTACCGATTTGTCATCGCGTGGACAATCCATCGGCTTTCTGCTTTTCCGGAGATGGATCACTTTTGGCTGTTGCTGGTGATCAATCCATACAAATTGTCGACTATGCAACAACCAAGTTGGCTCAGGTGATACCGACGGTCGACGTCCGACCCGCAATCAAACCCGCATTCGTACCGAAGATAAAGTGGATGATGTGGCTCGGTGGTCGACGTTTTTTTCTGAGCATGACGAGCACTCACCGATTGGAGACTTGGGGGTCACGTGAAGATGCAAGGAATCTGGACTTGACGCCAATACAACGATCCACGGATCGGTCGACACAGACCATTGATCTCCGAACGTTGCCTGTTCTGGGATTCAAGGATAGTATGCTGGATGAACACATGAATCAGTTCTATCGCACGACAGCTAGTGTGGACGAACTGAAGACGTTCTATGCTTATTTGCTTGGACAGCGAGGCTGGAAAGCCGAACGCATCGGACGGATTGTTCCGCTTGGTCTGGAGTTTTCAAAAGATGGACATCATCTTAGCATTACGATTGAATCCAGGCCGGGCCCGACAAGTGTGACAATAACTCTGAGGCATTAGGCAAAAGCTTCTGAATCAGCGGTACCTTTCTGCAATTGCGGTGTTAGTCAGTCTGGCAACTCACTAACGATTCGTCGAGCAATTGTCAAATGTTGTGTTTTGGGTTTTTGATTTAGGCGGCGATATCATCCTGCATGATTCCGTCTTTGAAGGAACGTCCTTCGATGACGAGTGTGATCTTTTCGTGGCAGTTGAGTCGTCTCCATTTCTTCGATGCTGACTGAGCCAGCTTGAACATCATCGCTAAGCTCGCCCGTCTTGTTCCGCTGCCTTTGGTCTTGCGGTGACGAAGGCGGATCGTCGCGAAGGTGGATTCGATCGGGTTGGTTGTCCGCAAGTGGCTCCAGTGTTCGGCCGGGAAATCGTAGAACGTCAGCAGCTCGTCGCGGTCCTTCTTCAGGCAATCGCAAGCCGCTGCATACTTCGCACCGTACTTTTCAATGAATTTATCGAACGCTTTGTTCGCATCGTCCTTCGTTTCTGCCTGCCAGATTTCGTGCAGGTCGCCTTTCGCTTTGGGTTGAACGCTCTTAGGCATCTTGTTGAGAACATTGGCCGTCTTGTGAACCCAACAGCGTTGTTCACGAGTCTCGGGGAATACTTTGCGGATCGCGGCCCAGAAGCCAAGCGCACCATCGCCAACGGCAACCTTCGGTGACAATTGCAGGCCACGTTGCTTCAAGTCGACCAGTAACTCGCACCAGCTCTGCTCGCTCTCGCGGTAACCGTCCAGCACCGCGATCAATTCTTTCTGGCCTTCCGGCGTAGCCCCCATCAGCACCAGCAAACACTGCTTTTTATTGGCGTCATCCTCCAGTCGGAGCTTCGCGTGAATGCCGTCGGCCCAGATGTAAACGTACTGCTTGTTCGATAGATCCCGCTTGCTCCAGTCATCGTATTCGCTGCACCACTGATCCTTGAGCCGGCAAACCACGTTGGGACTCAGCCCGGCGGCCCGCTCGCCGACGAGCGACTGCAACGCCTCGTTGAAGTCACCCGTGGAAATTCCTTTGAGGTAAAGCCAGGGGATGAGTTCTTCAATGGCCTTCGTTTTTCGCAGATAGCTCGGAAGCACGCTTGGCGAGAAAGCCACCCGTTTTTCGCGATCAGGATCGTTGTCGCGGACACGCCCCTGAGTGACCGGAATCGCTCCGGCACCGGTGAGGATGTCCCGCTCCGGAAGGCTTCCGTTCTTGACGACCAGTCGCCGGCCGTGCTCGTCAGTCCGATCCGCATGCATGGCGACGAACGCATCCACCTCGGCATCGACTGCGGTTTGTAGCATCCGCCTGGCTCCCTCACGGACAATCTCGTCGAGCGGACTTCGCTCGTCGAACTGAGCCCGAAAGGAAATCACTTCGGGATCGAGCGCTTGACCCACTGGCACTTTGGTTCGGTCTGTTTTAGTCTTGCTCATAGCGTATTCCTTTGCCCACTTCGGGCCGTTGGAGAGGAGAAGTTCCAACAGGATGCGCCACCTTTCTCATTCACTCAAGAACACAACTTTCGACAATAACTCCGATTCGTCTGGACGACACCGCATGCGCGCCCCCGTCAGATGCCCAGCGTTCGCGTTTGCTCTAAGTTTGATAGCGTTGGTCGCCATTGGCCTTTATTCGATTTGGCTTTCGCCTCGTTCGTACCCTCCGATACTCGGCAAGGTGTCTCTCACGGCTGGCCTCGTGCTCGCTGCAACCTCGCTTCATATTGCGGTGTGCGATGCGTTGTTCCGGATCAATCGCAACAGCCAACCGCCTTCTTAGATAGTCTATGGCTTTCGTGGACATTGCCTGGATCGGCGGGCGAAAAACGTGCATCAGGTTCCGGCATTGCGTAGCCAGGTAGGGTCAGCTGTGCGGACCATCGGTTGCGATCACGATGTGCGGTAATCTTGCGGACGCCCGGTGGGTTCCTTCTGGCTCTGCGCTCGGCCGTGAGAAATCTGTCCTGGCGGTTGCCCGAACGCGACCAGGCTCTGATCGGGTGCGGACAGGCGGCTCGTGAATGGTCCGCACAGCGGACCCGATGCCGCTGTGGGGGTGGGCGATCGAACGAATCATAACAGCGGAGGGCGGCGCACAGTGCAAACGAGAGGCATTTTTGTACTCGCTCACGACTCGGAGATTCGTGCCACACTTTCCGGCGGCAACTTGTGGCGGTGCAATTTTCCGGCAAGGAACGTGTCAGTCATCGAATCCACTTCCTCTTCGCATCTTGCTCGCTGTCAACGCTTCAAGCCAAGCGCTCAGGTCTTACCGTCGCGAATATGGCACGGCTCTTCAGCGTCACAAACATCACACGATCCCTCGCCCGCCTCCGCGACTTCCAGGCAATGCCGGATGCGGTCGTTGATGATGGATGACATACCCGGGTGCAGGCCGAAGGGGGCGGTGACGAGCCATTCGGTGTCGGGGAAGGGCAGGGCGGCGGATTTGACGAGGTTGGGGATGTCTTCGTTCCAGTGGCGACCGGGCGACAGGAAGTAGGGGAAGACGATGATGCGTTTTGCTCCGCGAGCGACGCAGTTGCGGTAGGCGGCGGCGATGTCGGGTTGGGCCAGCTCCATGTGAGCCGGTTCGACAATGTCGTACGACGACTGCTGAGCGAACGCTTCTGTCGCTTTCAGCAGCATGTCATTGCTGGCTTCGCGGCGTGAGCCATGGTCAACGATGATGACGGCGTTGACCGGGGCACTCGAATCAGACATGGCTACGAACCTGCCAGCATCGAAAGCACTTCTGCGTTGGCTTCCGGGAAGTTCAACGCAGAAAGGTCTTCGATCTTGACCCATCGAAACGGCTTGGCCGCGGACGCAAGATCCGGCAGGTCCGGCGTGAGGTGGCATCGCCAGAAGTGGAGTTCCACTGTGCCGTGGTCATACGTATGCGTTGCCGTTGCCAGATGGTCTCGCGGCGTCACCATCAGACCGGTTTCTTCACGACACTCACGCACCGCGCAGCTTCGCGGCGTTTCATCCGGATGACATTTACCGCCTGGGAATTCGGCCATGCCCGGCAAGGGCACATCGGCTGCTCGTGTGCCGACCAGGACATGGCCCACGGATTCCACCACGGCAATGGCGACTTTTGTTGGCGAAGACATGGCGGCTTCTACGACTTCATCGAATCCGCAAAGTCGGCGGGTGGTGCTCCCATTTTGCTGAAGCCTTTATCCACATGAATCACTTCCGCCGTAATGCCGCTGGCAAGATCGCTTAGCAGAAACATGCCAGACTTGCCGACGTCGTCCATGTCGATGTTGTCACGCATCGGGGAAACGGCTGCGTACAGTGAGAGCATCTGGTCGAAGTCACCCACACCCTGAGCACTGACGGTCTTCAGAGGGCCGGCGCTGATTGCGTTGACTCGCACGCCATCCTGACCAAGTTCACTGGCGAGGTAGCGGACTTCACATTCCAAAGCCGCTTTGCAGATGCCCATCAGGTTGTAGCCGGGGATGACTTCTTCGCCACCAAAGTACGACAGCGTCAGCACGCTGGCGCCTTCGTTCAGGATGCCTTTCTTTTTCGCCGCGCCGGTAACAGCCAGCAGGCTGTACGCGCTGATTTCCATGGCTGTTGCAAAACCCTTGCGGCTGCACGCGTAGGTCGGCCCAGTCAGGTCGGCGGGTGGGGCGAAGGCGATACTGTGAAGCAGAAAGTCAATCTTGCCGAATTCGGCGGCCGTCTTGTCCATGACGGCTTCGATGTGTGAGTCATCGCAAACGTCGCACGGCATCACAAACTTTGCGCCGATCGGTTCGACAAGTTTGCGAACCTTCTTTTCGTTCTTGGGGCGTTCGCCGTCGGGCAGGTGCGTGAATGCCATTTCTGCACCCTGTTCGTGCAGCTTCTGCGTGATGGCCCACGCGATGGAGAAGTTGTTGGCGATCCCCAGAACCAGCCCCTTTTTGCCTTCGAACAATCCCATAATATTCTCTTCGTTAAGCCAGCGAGGACGTGGTCCTCAAGTCAAATTTTGTTTGCCGATCTGAAACTTCGCAGATAATAGGTGTCCAGAACGTGAACGTCGACGAAGGACGGGCGGAAAGTTGAAGGCGGCGTAACAAAATCCCTGCTTTGTCATCGGTTGCGAGTTGTGATCACCGTTTGTTTCGGTGAAAACCAGGCGACCGCTCGGTAGCCGATGTGATCGGGCCTGAAAACGAAAAAAGGCGACTTTGTGAATGCCACAAAGTCGCCTCGTAGATTACCGGAACACAGGCTCAGACCATCAGGCAACGCCTACGGCGTCCGCGTTTGACTCTGAGCTTTCTTTTGGCTGTTCTTCTTCTTCATCAGGCACGTGATCCACGAAGCCACGCAAGTGGATGGCTCGCGTGTGGTGCTGCAGCTTCTTCAGAGCCTTGCTTTCGATCTGGCGGATACGTTCGCGAGTCACTTTGAAGATGCGACCGGTTTCTTCCAGCGTGTAGCTGTAGCCATCACCCAGTCCGTATCGCAGCTTGACGATTTCGCGTTCGCGGTAGGTCAGGCTTTTCAGCACGTGGTCGATTTTGTCACGCAGCATCTGCTTGGCAGCTGATTCGGCCGGGCTTTGTTCGTGTGAGTCCTCAAGGAACTCACCAAAGCTGCTGTCTTCGCTTTCGCCGACGGGAGTATCCAGGCTGATCGGATGCTTCCACGTCTTCATGATGCGTTCGGTTTCCTCGATGCTCATACCAACCGCTTCAGCCAGCTCTTCGTTGCTGGGCTCGCGGCCGGTTGCCTGGCGAATTTCTTCCGCCTTGGCTTTTAGCATTGAGATGTTTTGGAACATGTGAACCGGAATACGAATGGTTCGAGCATGATCCGCGACAGCGCGAGTGATCGCCTGACGAATCCACCACGTTGCGTACGTTGAGAACTTATAGCCGCGACGGTATTCGTACTTTTCGACGCCTCGCATCAGGCCCGCATTGCCTTCCTGGATCAGGTCCAGAAAGCTGAGGCCTCGGTTGCGGTACTTCTTGGCAATCGAAACAACAAGTCGCAGGTTACCGCCAGACAGTTTTTGTTTGGCGTCTGTCCAGCCATCCATGCGGCTTTTGATCTCGCGACATCGTGCGAGGAACTGGTCTGGAGTTTCCAGAACCATCTGCACGTATTCTTCCAGTTCGCGTTCCAGCGACTCGCGTTCCGATTCGGCGGTACGCAGTCCCTTCAGGCAGGCGATTTCGTCCTGCAACTGTTCGATGCGTTCACCGATCTGCAGCATGCGTTTCATGACAGGCTGCATGCGGTGCGTTCGCACGCTGAGTTCTTCGCACAGCGTACACATCTTGACGCGACGATTGCGGAGACGCTGTTCGAGGACTTCCTTCTCCGGGTCGCCATCGGGCAGGCCACGAGTCGCCTTGAAGTCGGCTTCATTTTCGGCCATCAACACATTAAGCGTGGCCAGATTGCTTTCCATGCGGCCTTCGATTTGTTCTTTGCGAACGTCTTCAGTTTCTGAAGTTCGCAGAGTACGTTCGAAGGGCAATTCCTGGCGTTTGACTTTCTCGATGATGTCGACGGCGATGCGAAGTGCGAAATCAGATTCGACGACATGACGTCGCATTCGCTTGCGTGTGATTTCGATCTGTTTGGCCAGAAAGATTTCCCGGTCGCGACTCAGCAGCGGGATGTTCCCCATTTGGCTGAGATACATACGAATGGGGTCACGTGACGATAGCGCAGACGTTTCGGCACCAAGCAGAGCACGAGCCGCTTTCTCGGCCTGCTCTTCACGGATCTCTTCTTCAATCGGTTCTGGTTCCAGCGGGATGTCGGGATCTTCGATAAAATCGACTCCCGCCTCATCCATGGCTTTGATCAGGTTGTCGACCATTGCCGGGTCGCCGCCTTCATCCGGCAGCCACTCGTGAGCTTGTTGAACAGTGACAAAGCCTCTTTCCCTGGCTTGTTCAATGATCGCCTTCATTCCTGAATCGAGACGATGCACGCGAATCCCCTTCTTCTTGTTTTTCTCGTCGGTCGGCTCCTGCCAACGTTCGAGACGAGGAGCTTAGCCCCTATGGTTAAATACGAGTGTCTGTGCCTCCATGTGAGACACACGCATTTCGCTCCCGTGCCTGACGCAGGCCGGGCGAATCAAAGTTGTACAACTCAACAAAACCAGTCGAATGCCGGAGTCGCTGTAGGCTCTCAGCATACCCGCGTATCTGAAAAATCAATCGTCCGGTCCCGGAAATTCCCGATTCCGCAGAATGCTCAGGCAATGTCCCGCTCTGGTGACGATTGTGGGTCGGAACGACGCAGGCGTTCCCGAATGGCGATCAACGACCGTGCTTCAAGACTACTCCTTCACCTTGTCGTGCACGCGATTTCTCGATCCTGTTCTGCTTGCCCTAAAACAGTCGAACCCAGTACTCAGGCTCGGAATGCTGTTTCAACAGAACGCGCTGAAAAGGATTATTCGCTTGCCCTATTGCTGACGTCAACTTGTCATGCCCCTGGAAATGGGGCTTTCCCGGAAAATGCGGAACCCCGCGATTCCCTCATGGTTTTGGGATTGCGGATCGCCGCAGAACCAGAAAGAAGATTTCGTGTCCGAGATGACTCAACCCCCGAGCCGATTCCAGTGCTGGCTTAGCGAAGTCTGTGCCACACGATTGCTTCCTGAAGAATTAGTCGCCACGATGGACAGACCGACTTTGACTGGTGAGATGCCGCACGTCTTCGGTCCAGGGCCCGAAGTGGGCACGTCAGTGCGATTCAGTGGTATACATTATGGCAGCCCAGAAGAAATCTAAAAACGCGGAAGACCCGAACTCACGCACCGTGTGTCGCAATCGAAAAGCGCGCCATGAATATGATGTGCTGGATGAGATCGACTGCGGCGTTCAGCTTTACGGCAGCGAAGTAAAAAGCATTCGTAACAGCAAGATCTCCATCGATGAAGCCTACGGGCGAGTCGACGGTGATGAAGTATGGCTGGTGAATGCCGACATCGCAGAATACCCGCAGGCGACCATCTTCAATCACGAACGGCGTCGCAAGCGCAAGCTATTGCTGCATCGCCGTGAAATTCGCAAGTTCGCAGAAGGTGGTGAACAGAAGGGGCTGACACTGGTTCCGCTGGCCGTCTTTATCACTCGCGGCTTCATCAAGGTGAAGCTGGGCCTGTGCAAAGGTCGCAAGCTGCACGACAAGCGTGAGAACCTTAAGAAGCAACAGCACCGGCGCGAAATGGAAGCCGCGATTAAGCATAAGTAGTCGTGAGAAGATCTTCCGGCAGTTTTGGCATGTTGGTTGCTGAGTAGTCGCGTGGAAGGAAATAGCGACATCGGCGGGTTTTCAGGAAGTCGGTCGATGTCAGCAGCAATGGGTCATCATGGTGAAGCGGAAGGGTGCCAATTCCACGTGTTCCGCAGCGTTCCGGCTTTGATGGAAAGACATCAAGCTGGTCGGCTGTGCCGCTGCAACAGCCTTGCAAATTGCAGAACTTACAACAATTTCAAGGTAACATTTACAAAGCCTGGAAGGTTTCGGCGTCGCGATTCAGAGAATCTGAAGAACGGCTTCGTTCCGGGTTCGGGACATGTCTCGAAAAAAACGGACAGAGATAATGACTCAGGGAAGGGTTGTTGGTTCTGTCTGAGACACCGGCTGAATCGGCTTCGCATGAAGTCGCTTCTGTGGGCCGCCCATCCACCTACACGACTGGCAAGGAAGCCAAAATGAACCTGATTGCCATGCTGATGCTAGCCGCCGACCCAGGTGGTCAGCCGCTACCGGACGTCGTCCTGCTTGATTTCACCGCAAGCTACTGCCAGCCCTGCCGGGAAATGGCGCCTGTCTTGCAGCGAATGAAAAGCGCTGGCTACCCAATCCGCGTGATCGACTTTGGGAAGGAGCATGCGGTAAGCCGTGAGTACAACGTCGACAGAATTCCGACGTTCATCCTGCTGGTGAAAGGCAAAGAGGTCAAACGCTTTGTCGGAATTACGGCTGAGCAGGAATTGCGGCAGGCGATGAACGACGCTGCCAGGAAGCTGGACCAACAGCGAAAGGCGGCCGCGCCACCTGCTGAACCGCAGCTGGCAGAAGTAGATCCGCCCACGGCTGCCGTTCCAAAGTCAGGGCTGCGAAATATGTTCGACCGGATGAAGAGCGGGCTAGGCGGCGAACGCACGGCCAGCCGCGACGATATCGAACGACCCGACTTTCGAGCTCAAAGCCCGGATGAGGGTAAGCCCGCAATTACCGACGATACGCTCGCTATGCAATCGACGGTGCGAGTTCGTTTGGATGCCGGTGAATTCAAAGACGTTGGTACCGGGACGATCATTCACAGCGTGACTGGCCAGTCGACGATTCTGACGTGTGCTCACATGTTTAAAGACGTCACAAAGAAGGCTGACGTCGAAGTGGAAGTGTTTCGGAATGGCGAAACTCTGAAGTACGCCGCGACAGTATTGGGCGGTAACCATGATTCCGATCTTGCTTTCCTGAGAATCAAAAATACGTCACCACTGCCGATGGCTCCGCTGCAGCAGGGCGAGCTGAAACTAAAGCCCAACGACGACGTTTTCAGTATCGGCTGCAACGGAGGAAAGTCTCCGACACTGCTGAGAATGAACGTCAAAAAGGTCGGCTACTTTGAAGGGCCGCAAAATATTCTGTGTACCATTGATCCGGTGCAGGGGCGATCCGGCGGCGGGCTGTTTAATGTTCACGGAGAACTGGTTGGCGTTTGCAGCGGGGCTTTTCGGGAATCCAAAGAAGGCCTCTACACCGGTGTCGGTGCGGCTCGCGAACTGATGGCCCAGTTGGATCTGAATTCGCTGTTCGAAACCGAAGTCCCGGGCTTTGCAGCGAACGCCGAAAAGGGGCAAACCAAAACGGCCTCATTTGAACAGGAGGCTGATCCATTCGACCAGCTGTTCGATGATAACGATCAAATCTTCAACGAAAGTGCAGCACCGTTCGCTGAGGAAGCTGCCCCTGCCGAAACGCCGGCACCGCCCGCGTTCGAAACCATGCCGCCTGATGCGTTGACCGACCCATTTGCCGCCGCCGCGGCGCCTGCAATCGCCATGGCCACATCGACGAGCAGTGACACTCCTACTGAGATCACAGTAATCATCGATTCGAATGACCCAACTCAAGGCAAGCAGGTGGTTGTGATACCTCGACCAAGCCCGTGGCTATTGGAGCTGCTGACCGGGAAATCGCAAAACAGTGCATCAAGACTGGCCAACATTCAAGCATCCCGCTTGTCGACCACCAGCGCCCGACCAGGCGTTCGAAAGCCCCCGCAACGTCAAGTGAATCCGTATCCCGTCAGCCCGCGGGCGCATGTCCGCAACGCAATTCACCGACCACCGGTCGATCTGACGCGGGTGACTCGGAAGGCAGTGTCACAAAAATCGACGCTGCAATTGCTGCCGCCAGCTCGGTAATCCGACGGAAACAGACACGACATGTCGGTTAGTGAACCGCCAACCAAACCGGTCACGCCGGACCCAACACTCAGCGCGCTGGCAGAACGGAACCGCGACGAAAGTCCGGCTGATGGTGTTAGCGATGACGGTAAGTTCAACGCTCCGAAGGTGGTGTTGCTGATCGTCATCGCGCTGGCACCGTTTTGGGCCATTCCGGTGGCTCACCTGACTTCCAATCCAGATACAGCGACGGGCTTTTTTCAGTATGAGTTGCCGTACTATGTCGCGAATGGTCGAGCGGCCTTCGAACGCGGGAATGGTGTCTTCTACCCAAACCCATACGATCCGTCTGCAGAGGCGCCGTCCATCTACGTTCACTGGTTGCCGTGGAGTTTCGGGCTGCTGACGGCGAAGATTGGTTTCGATCCGGGCGACGTGATACTGACATTCACGTTCTTCGCTTCGATTGTCTTCGCGTGGGCGACCTGGCAACTTGTGGCATTGCGATCGAATTCTGACAGGCAGCAGAATCTGTCGTTCCTGTTGGCGATGTGGGGCGGTGGTGTGTTGTGTACGGCGGGCACGATTGCCGCAATGGCGAACTCACAAACGTGGCTCGCGTCCGTGTTGCAGTTCGACCCGGGGCAGGGCATGTGGTTTTTGAATTGGGGCCGCAACTCGCTGTTTTCCACAGAAGCCATCTACCACGCGCTGGTGGCTTGGTGTTGGGTGTCAGAAATCCGCCGCCATCGACGTGCCGCCAATATTAGTCTGCTGTTGTTGGCGACGACTCATCCGTGGTCCGGCATTGAACTATTGCTGACCATTAACTTCTGGCGAGCTATCGAATTTTTACGAAGTCGCGACGCCGTCAACCGAAACCAACTGTCCATTTCGATCGCCACTTTGGTGGCGTTTCTTGGCTACTACAAAATCTGGTTGCCAGGGTTTCCTTCGCATTCGGAATTGCAGAACGTCTGGGAACTTAACTGGAGTCTCTCGTGGACGTCGGCCGCTTTGGCGTACCTGCCGGTAGCGATTCCGTGCGGCGTGCTGCTGCGACGAAAACTGGCCACTGGCTCACTGGACCGAACCGAACAGTTTCTACTCGCCGCCCTTGTCGTTGCCACAGGCCTGGCGTTCCATGACCGACTGATTCCGCCCGTGCAGCCGCTGCACTTTACGCGCGGCTATGTTTGGATGCCGTTGTTTTTGCTAAGCCTGCCCGTAGTCTTCGGCTGGTATCGCGCGTGGACGCAGTCTTCCCGTATGACAGCGGCCATGGTTTGCGCGTTCGCTGGATGTCTGTTTCTGTCGGACAACATCGTCTTTTCAATCGTCCATTCCCAGCGGCAGGTCTCAAAGGCAGACGGCTTCCATCTGATGACCGATGAGCGAGCACTTCTACAGACGCTTCACAACTCACCTGACACGACGGGTCGCATCGTGCTGACGGAATCTGAAACGTTGAATTACCTGCTGCCGACGTACACAAACGTTCGCCCGTGGCTGGGGCACCATTTCAACACGCCGTCGTTTCCCGTCCGTAAAGCGACGTGGGACGGTTGCTTCGAGAACAATCGTGTCCACGCGGACAGGATTCCTCAGGACGTCGACGTCGTAATCGTCAGACGATCGCGAAACGCATCGTCATTGACGCAGGACTCAGCCTGGGTACCGCTGGATTTGCAGAATGGCGTATGGACCGGGTGGAGTCGCGCGTCCGGTAAGTGACTGGCCACTTTTGTCTGGCGTGACTCGAGGCCGTTTAATCTATTTTCAAATGATCCAGAGGGTCGATACACTTGGTCCTCCGGCGTTCGCTGCAAACCTTGCCGCGCCGAGAATTCTTCGTGGCGTCTCTGTCACTGTTGATTTTGCTGAGAGAAGTAAAGCCGTGGACGAACTCTGGCTAATCCTGAAGAGTCAGCCTGGTGTTGGAGTCCTGATCGTGGATCGGGAAGGTAAGGTGTTGTTCTGCAACGATCAGGCACGACAAATTTTTTACGGGAATGACTTTGATCCGATTGGAATGACAATTGAAGAAGTTGAAGGGGCCGAATTCGCGGCAGAACGCATGCCCATCATTCGGCGAGTTATCGATACCGGCGAGGCCGTTCTGTTGAGGCATGTTCGCGGCGGACGGCATACCGAATCCTTGCTGTGGCCGATGCAGGCTAACGAAAGTCGCACGCCGCGAGTTATGGCGATTACGCGGCAGTTTCTGGAGTCGGATCAGTCCGATGGAACGTATCCGTGCGTTGATTCCAAATTCGTGGATCTTGGCCCATTGGATGTTCTTACGAAGCGTGAAATCGAAGTACTCGCCCTGGTTGGCCACGGCATTCCGTTGAAGTCCGTCGCCAAACACTCGGCGTCGCTCAACGCACTGTTGAACGCTACCGCACGGACATCGCACGGAAGCTGAACATCAATTCGATCGCCGAAGCTGCCCGAATCGTACAGTTGGCGGGGCTTGAAGCATCCGACGCCCAATTGCCTCGACTCCACCGTTGGCGTGAACCTCAAAGCTAAAACCCAAGCGGTCTGTCGGAAACCCGCCATACGGATCGGGCCACGTGCCTCTATACTTGACTGCGCGCTGTGAAGGCGTTTCGTTTTACAGTCAGGAGGTAGGTACACCATGACCGACTCGTACACAACGGGTGAGCACATTGCCGACACGTCATATTCTTCGACACGCGTCGTGGCTGAGGGTTGGTCTGCAATTTCTCAATCAGAAATTCTGGAGCCCCTGCGGAAGGCGGGCCGAAAGAAACTCGCGCCGCTTAGTCCGCGAGAGATGCAGGTGCTGAAGAGAGTTGTCGCTGGAGATTCGAATAAATTGATCGCGCGAAAGTTGTTCATCAGCGAAAAGACGGTTGAGAAATACCGGAGCAACCTGATGCATAAGCTACAAGTCAGGACTGTGCCCGATCTGATGCGCATCTGGTTGCAGGCCAATCCGCAGGATTTGGTCGTCGAACAGCGATCAAACGGAGGCGCGAGCGCGCCGTGGTCGCAATAACCAGGTGATCGCCGCGGCCGTGATTCTCAGACGCAGTGAGAATCGGGCTTTGTCGGCTCATTTCCGCTCATCGGAGTGATTCGTTTGATTTTCCATCGGTCCTCCGCAACGATGTTGCCCTGTACGAGACTCAATTTATTTGTTGCCAGTGAGGACTGTGATGACTAAGTGGCCGATTGGTGTGTTTGCGTCTGTGGACGCGGGACTGGGCGTGAATTTTGATGTTGTGAAGGACCTTGGCATTCCTTCCATTCAACTGCACGCGCCACATCAGGCGAATCGTACCAAAGAAACGGCCGACGCTTTTCTGGCGAAGTGTTCCGACGCGGGCGTGACCGTCACCTGTGTCTTTGGCGGCTTCGAAGGCGAAAGCTATGCGGACATTCCCACAACGGTCCGCACCGTTGGGCTCGTACCGGAAGAAACTCGAGCGGCACGCGTCCAGGAGATGAAGGAAATCAGCGACTTCGCCAAGCTGCTGGGCGTGGATGCTGTGGGTCTGCACATCGGCTTCGTGCCGGAGGACACCGATTCCGACAGCTACAAAGATCTGCTGGCGACGACTCGTGACCTGCTTGATCACGTCAAGGCAAACGGCCAGAACCTGCACCTGGAAACCGGGCAGGAAACCGCAGATCATCTGTTGCACTTCATCGACGACGTGGCGCGCGACAATCTGTACATCAACTTCGACCCGGCCAACATGATTCTGTACGGCACCGGTGAGCCGATTGAAGCGCTCAAGAAGGTCGGTAAGCATGTTCGCAGCGTTCACTGCAAAGATGGCACATGGGCACCGGAAGGTCGACGCGGAAAAGACTGGGGCTGTGAAGTTGCTCTGGGCGAAGGCGACGTCGGGATGGAAGCCTACCTGCAAACGCTGAAGGACATCGGCTACGATGGTCCGCTAACCATTGAACGCGAGATCCCCGAAGATCCCGTACAGCAGAAAGCCGACATCGGCAAAGCTGTAAGTCTGCTCGAAGAACTACGGGCAAAGGTTCTGGGATAAGACTCGCGGTTCCTGCAAAACTGGTCGCACATAATCCGTCGCGTGCGGCCAGTTCTCCTGCGCGTAATGTTTCCCATGCGGCGATGCAGGAGCCCAAATAGTCCGAACAGAAACGACACGCGGTCGTTTCTGTTCGAGTCTAAAGTCGCTCCACATGGTCTGCACTTCAGGAATGCGCCCAATCTGTCGTCCCCTGTTTCGTTCCGGCCAATGCCTGCAGCGGGCCGCGTAACCTCACCCTTCTTTTTCGGGCCGCTGTGCAATAGGCCAGTTGAGTGTGACGCTTTGTTGAAGAACAAGCTGCGTTAAAACAGTTTCCCTTTTGTTGTGGACAGTTTGGGCTCGTGGGAAACAGCCTTCGTAGCGCGAAACGCTTGTTCCGCGGCCACGAGTCAGCGAAATTCGCTGTAGCCTGATCAGCTAATTGCGAATCAATCCTGTGATCAGGATTCCGGCGCGGCAGCCAACCGCGGCACGACTGTTTGGCGATATAACGCCAGGCGATCCAATCGCGGTCGTACTGCACAGTCGCCACTTTGCTCTCACGATTCGCCGCGTGTGGAAGTCTTTAGGCGTCCCCGTTCCACGCACGATGGCTTGCTGCGCTATGCGGGACAACCCAGGCGCTGCCATCGTGGTCCGCTTGAAGCAACAGCGGCCTCAATTCGAGCGGTACATCGATGCGTTGTGCGTGACGCGGTGCCAGTAATCCTTCCGGGAACCACCTAACGTGTTGGCACTGATGCTGGTATGCCTACCCTGTCATCCGTTGCCGTCTCCCTGGGGAAATCCCTGGACGCGATAGTTTTGCGGAACTCCGTGGCATGTCGCAGGCGCGACCCTCGATAGTCCATTTCAGAGCAGCAGCGAGCGTTAAGCGGCGCGTAATTTACGACCTCTGCTGAACGCTCCAATCCGGCAATGATCAACGTGCTAAGTGAAAGCTGTCTCTCGTAGCAATGTGACACAAGTGTTCGAACAAGAGTGGGAGTGGGGCTTTGGTATGAAGAACGCAGTTATCATTAGTGATCGACCATCCTTGAGTGTTCAGTTGCGATTTGCCATCGCACGCTTTGAAGCAGCCGCCGATATCACCGAACTGGGGTTGGGCGACGAAGAACTTCAACTCGCAGAGAAAAAGATCGCAGACGCGAATATCATCATTCTGGTACTGCCAGACTCCGTTGAGACTGCAACGAAGTTGATCCAGAACCTGCGTCGATTGACGACAACTCAGCTTGTTGTTGTCGGGACCGTATCCAGTCCCCAGCATCTGCTGAAGTACATGCATTCCGGTGCTGACGACTTCATTGATGAGAACGAAGAACTGGCGACAAAGATCAAAGAGTCAGTCACACGGACCACGCGAGTCGATCGAGATGACATCCCAAGATCAAGCCCGCTGATTACTGTTGTGGGAGCGTTTGGCGGGTCAGGGGCAACACTGACGTCAGCGAATCTTTCGATCCTGTTAGCACGCCGTTTCGACACCTGCGGACTGTTGGATTTGACTGGGGGATATGGCGATCTCGTCAACCATCTGGATCTCAGGCCAAGGTATTCGATTAAAGAACTCTGCACCAACGTTGAAGAACTCGACAGCGAGATGTTCAACAATGCAATCACAGAACACGTCACGGGTGTGAAGGTACTCGCAGGCAGCACCGCTGTGGATCGTTCTTCGTTTCCCGGACGTGATGCTGTTCGAGGTGTGGTTGATGTGGCCAGGTCGACCTTGCCATGTGTTGTGGCGGACCTCAATCGTAAAGCACCGTTCGCCACCGACCTGGTTAACGCGAGTGACGTTGTTGTTCTGCTGACCGGTCTCAACTATTCGTCCGCCTACGCGACACGACGCCTGCTTGCCGACTGGAAGAACGAAGGTGTCAACACCGATAAGACGTTGGTGGTGGCGAATCGGTGCAGGCGACGAGGTGAATTGGGCGTAGACGAGACCGCCGTGATATTGGGACGCAGCATCAGCCTGTCGATTAAAGATGACGCCCTGGCTGCCAACGTTTCTGTGAACTGCGGCAACCCTGCAGTCGACGAATCCCCTGGTTCTGAACTTGCCAGGGATATGCAGAGTCTCTTCGTGACCACGATGCACGCTCTGGATGGTTGTGGGGCACCTGGAACGCGATCAAACCCGCGTCTTCTGGCTGGGTGCCTGAGCAGGCTAACAAAATTCGCGTCGGCAACGTTCAACTGATTCCTACCTAGACGCGGCTACTGCACACAACTCTTGAAGGACTATCAACCATGGTAAAGTTAAGCCAGTCTCCAATGTCGAAGTACGCGACCAGAGTTTCGTACGAATCAAGCAGGAAATTCACCGAGAACTCATCAAAGGGATCGATTCAGCTCAATTAAACTCGATGGATGACTACCGCCTTCGCCATGAACTTCGGCGCGGGATCGAGAGTTTGTGTCGACGCCGCGGCGACCTGCTGACAGAAACGGAGCGCACTCGAATCACGGAAGAGATCATTGACGATACGCTGGGGCTGGGCCCACTGGAGCCTCTACTTCGCGACCCAACGATTTCAGACATCCTCATCAACGGACCTAATACGATTTTCGTTGAACGACGGGGACAGTTGGAGCAGGCGAGCATCTCGTTCCATGACGCCGATCATCTGGTGCAGATTGTCCAGCGGATCGCAGGTAAGGTTGGTCGGCGGCTGGACGAATCAAGTCCCATGGTCGACGCGCGGATGAGTGATGGTAGCCGTGTGAATGCTGTGATCGGTCCGTTAGCTTTGGATGGAGCACTCGTTTCCATTCGGCGATTCGGAGACCGCAGGCTGCAGGCGTCCGATCTGATCGGTCATCGAGCGTTAACCGGCGAGATGTGGGATTTCTTGTCGACATGCGTGGCTACTGGGTTAAACGTTATCGTTTCTGGGGGAACAGGAAGCGGTAAATCCACGTTGATGAACGCGTTGTGCTCGGCCATCCCCGCGAATCAGCGGATTGTAACAATCGAAGATGCGGCGGAGTTGAATATTCACCTGCCTCATGTCGCTCGTATGGAGACGCGTTGCGCGAACGTGGAAGGAAAGGGAGAAATCACCGCGCGCGACCTGGTTCGCAATGCACTCCGAATGCGGCCCGACCGGATCATCATTGGCGAATGTCGCGGTTCTGAGGCATTCGACATGCTTCAGGCAATGACCACGGGACATGACGGAAGCTTAACAACGCTTCACTCCAATGGGCCTCGAAGTGCACTCCGGCGGCTCGAAATGCTGGTCGGCATGGCAGGCATGGAGTTGCCTGCGTGGTTCATTCGCGAACTTGTCGGGTCGGCCGTTCAGATCATCGTTCAGTGCGTTCGTTTGCCTAATGGTCAGCGGAAAGTGACTTCGATTTCTGAAGTTACCGGCGTTGTTGGCGAAACCGTCAGTCTGCATGACATCTTCGAATACAAACGTCAGGACACCGATCCGACAACTGGAAAGACGGGCTACTTCAGGACGACGGGAATACGACCGGTCTGTCTTGATCGACTGGCGACTCACGGTGCCAGGATTGATCCGAGTTTCTTTGAGGAACGAATTCTGCGCGTGGATCGTTGCGACACGATTCCACGATTGGCGGCAGCACCGGGACGGAGCACGCTATGAGTGAGACCATCTTACTTATTGTTATTGGTGCAGGCATGGCTGCATTCGTGGTGTCTCTGGCAGCATACTTCTGCTGCCCCGGCCGACGGATTGCTCAACGTGTCAACCAGGTGGCTAGCGGGATTGATCATCCGGAAGAAGAAGCCAGTAGTCTGTTCAAGGATCTGGACACGAAACGAACCTTGTTTCAGCAGGCTTTTCTGCCGCTTGAGTTGGTTCTGAAACAGTCCGGGCTGCCGCTGCGGCTTTCGCATGTGCTGATGGCCAGCATTGTTGGTGGAGCTCTCGGCGGACTTTCGACACTTGTGAGTTTGAAGTGGGGACTGATCCTCGGCTTCGTCGGATTTAGCGTTCCGGTCTTAGCTGTCTTCATACTCCGCAATCGCCGTGTCGCTCAGATGCAACGCGATCTTCCTGAAGCGTTCGACGTCATGCGCCGCGCGGTTTCTGTGGGGCAATCGATTCCGCATGCCTTTCAGCAGGTCGCGACACAATGTCGTGGCCCTTTGGCATTGGAATTTGCGAACACAAACGACCAGCAGAATCTTGGTGTCTCGTTTGATGTCGCCCTGCGCGAACTGGTCGAACGGATACCTCTTTTTGAGTTGCGTATGCTGGCGATGGCACTGGTCTTCCAGCGACAGTCCGGAGGTAGTCCGGTCGAGATTCTGGAGAACGGAGCGGAAATGCTTCGCAAACGGCACAAGCTGGCTCGACGAGTCAAAGCGCTGACTGCTGAGGGAAGAATGCAGGCGACCGTTCTGATTGCGTTACCGCTTGTGGCTTTCTTCGGACTATGCATGTTTCGTGCGGAATACATTAGTCCTTTGCTGGCCTGCAAACGAGTTCTGGCGTGTCTTGTTGCGCTACAGATTGCGGGCACGATGTGGATTCATCGAATCACGCAGCTTGAATATTAAGAGGAGAAGGAAGTATGGATATTTGGACACTCACGACTCTGTTGGCCATCGCGATTGGGACTGCCGGACTGATCGTATCCGTGTCCTATCTGCTGCAGACGAATCCGCGCATTGCGGAGCGAATTCAGCACTTCGCAATCGAGAATACTGGCGCGGGGCAAGTCGAGAATTTCACCGGACCAGGTGACGAATTCGACAAACCGGATGCCTACATATTCAAGCCGTTTCAGCGACAGTCTGAGAAGCTTAAGAAACGTCTGGCAGCAGGTGGATTTTACGCGGCCAATGCCGATGTCACCTTCTGCCTCGGTCAGGCAATTGCGGCCGGGACACTGATGGTGATTTTCGGTGCAGTTGCTTCGTTTCTTCCAGTGACTGTCACGGTCAAGTCGCTGGCGGCACTCTCAGGGGGACTGCTCGGAATTCTGATACCCGTGTTCTGGTTGAACAATCGGACCAGGTCTCGAAGAAATGACCTCGCTCGCGAACTTCCGGACATGTTGGATCTGATCGTGTCGTGTCTCGATGCTGGCGTGACTCTTGAAGCCATCGTACTGCGGATCTCGAAGGATGAGTTGTTTGAACGCGGTGCGCTCGCTGAAGAGATTCGTCGAATTCAGGGTGACGTGGATCTTGGATTTACAATCGATCAGGCCTTCGAGGCGATGGCGGAGCGCTGTGATTCTGACGAGATGCGTTCCATCAGCACGGTGTGTCTTCAATCGCGAAAGTATGGAGCACGCATCGGTGAGACGCTAAGGTCTCAGGCGGACACGATGCGGTACGCTCGCGAACAAGCCGCAGAAGAAGCGGCGATGAAGGCGTCCGTAAGAATTCTCGCGCCAACGCTGCTTTTTCTGTTTCCAGTGATCTTCGTCGTCCTCGCTGGCCCAGCGTCGATTCAGGTGTACGAAAAACTGGCCGACACTGAGAGTGCAAGCGAGTAACTTCGATGCAAATTTCGCCCAATCCTAGCAGAGCCATTGTCGCAACGCCGCGACGGAACGGTACTTCGGCAGTTGAATGTGCTGTTGTCCTGCCGCTGATGCTGACGATCGCAATTGGCTGCACGGACTTTGCTCGCGCCATTCACGTGGACATCGCCGTTACCAACTGTGCGCGAGCCGGAAGTGATTATGCTGCAACGAACCGGTTTACTTCCGATACACGAAGCAGCTGGGTTGAAGAGATCACTGCGATCGCCACAGAAGAAGCATCGACGATTCCTGACTTCGACGATTCGAAATTCAGCGTTGAGGTGACTGATACACCATTGGGTGATCGTGTGCTGGTTTCGGTGACTTGCAATTATCGCTTCGAACGAGTCGTTGCCTGGCCTGGTTTACCTTCGAACATCGAACTGACGCACACTGTCGCGATGACTCAATATCAGTAGAACGGGATCGGTAATGAGGTCTGCACCAACAGCAACAAACACTGCCACGCCGCGTTCAGTCGCATGCGCTGAGACGAAGGGCCGCTCTGGAGTGGTTGTCGCTGAGAGCGCGATTGTCTTGATAGTCGTGGTGGTGTCCTGCATGGCGGTGCTGGACCTGGGGATGAACGTTGCGCGATCGAATAGTCTGTCCGATTGCGCACGCCATGCTGCTCGTTTTGCCATGTTGCACGGATCGACTGCGCCGGAAGGTTTAGGGCCGCAGGAGTGGTCCGGAACTGTCAGTGACGACCATCCGGTCGCTGACATCATTCGAAACAGGCTGTTGGCAATGGCGCCAGACGCGGTGGGGTTGACGATAACCTGGCCTGACGGCGGTAACTCGAAATCTGAAAGAGTGACAGTTGAACTCGAATTCCAGCCTCCGCAGCTTTCGGCAATAAGTAGCGGCCTGTCGCCTCTTCAAGCTCGATCAACGATGCGCATCCTTCGCTAGTACTTTGATGATGACAGCCAGCTTTGAGACCTTGCAATGAACGTACACCAACCAAGTCATCGAATGAAAAGCAGTGCTTCGCAACAGTATCGAAGTGGCAAGATCCTGATTGCTCTAGCCGTCAGTCTTCCTGCGCTGTTCGCTGTATTGGGCCTGTACGTCGACGGTAGCATGATGCTTTTAAGAACTCGAGAACTGCAAGCTCAGGCGGATGCGGCTGCGACGGCTGCCGCGTTTAGTCTTATGACGGACGACGGCATCATGGAAGACGTCGCGGATGATTTTGTCCGCATCCACAATGGCAACACTTCTGCCGTCGTCACGACTCATCATCCGCCGTTGACGGGTGACTATGCCGGCAACACGGACTACGTCGCAGTCACTGTTCAGAGAGCGTTCGACGGTTTCTTCAGCGCAGTGGCCGGAAACACGACTCGCAATCTTCGGGTCACCGCCGTCGCCGGAATCGAGCCAGTCACTGAGCCCGCTGCAGTTGTCGTGTTGGAACCGGATCCCGAAGTCATTACGTACGGCCCGCTTCTTTCCTCGCTGATTCCGGGGATCCAGCCGCAGGTAGCTGGCTTGGAAGTGCTGGGTCTAGGGGAACTGGTTGTAGACGGTGCCGTACTTGTGAATAACGAATGGGGAGGCGTCGATGAAAACGGCGAGCGTGTTGGCGAAACGATGCTGATCGAATCGGCATGTGCGTGTACGCCACTGCTGACCACGTCGCGTATTCGGGCAGAGGATATCCACGTTGTTGGCGGGGTCGACTCCGTAGTTAAGTATTGCAGCAACGAAAATGGCTCACCTTCACCATTGAAGGCCAACCGTCGGCCGACCACCGACCCTTTGATCGACTTGACTGTACCAACGTCATCTTCAGATCCTTCGAACGTGGATTCGGCCAACCGTGGCACGGTCAACGTCGTCTCACTGCCGCTGGTCGGTTTTTCGACCACGCTGCAGCCAGGTGTGTATGACTCTATACAAATTGTCGGTGGCCGCGTGACGTTTGAACCGGGTATTTACATCATCAAGGGTGCCAATCCGCTGACTGGTATCAGCCTGCTACTGGCGGAGTGCATCGTGAATGCCAACGACGTGATGTTCTACATCACAAATTCTTCCGGTTACTCAGTTCACTCCGGACTGCCGGATGGCGGCGACGAAGATAACGCTCCGCCAAGTTACGTTGGCATAAATCTCGGCCCCAGTGTGGTGATGACGAATCTGGTCGGAGCCAGTTCATTGTCGCCGCTGGATGATCCATCAAGTCCCTATGACGGCATGCTGCTTTTCCAGCGGCGTTGGGACCGTCGCCCGATCATTCTCATTCAAACAAACATTCTGTGTGACATGCAGGTGTCCGGTCACATCTACGCCAAATGGGCGCCGCTGTTTGTCGTGGGCAACGGGACGTTCGAATCTGCCATGGCCGTAGGAAGCCTGCGAACTGTCGTGGTCGGCAGGGTGTCCATCGAGCCCACATCAAAATTTGATGGAGCTCGAGGCGTTTTTCTGGTGGAATGACCGAGCCACGCCAGATCGCATACGGTTGGTTCTGCCCGGTTGGCTACCTGCCTTAACGCAGGTAGCCTTTCGATCTCCGAACAGGCGATGGCGCAGGTGATCGTTGGCTGCTACAGTGTTTCACGCTGACTTGTGGCCGCGAAAATCGGTATTGGTCCTACGAGGGCCGGTTCCCACGAGCCAGCACCGTCCACAACAAAGCGTGAATTGCTCTATCAGCCGTCTGGCAGACCGCCTCTATTCAGGCGACGAGACATCCAGTCCGAGATGCTTTGCCAGGAAGGCCCACTGGTCGGCGACTTCTTCAATCACCATGGCAGTTGGTTTGCCTGAACCGTGGCCAGCTCGGGTTTCGATGCGGATCAGAACCGGTTTGTCACCGGATTGGCAGGCCTGCAATTGAGCCGCAAATTTGAAGCTATGGCCCGGGACAACTCGGTCGTCGGTATCGGCAGTTGTGATTAAGGTGGCCGGATATCGAGTCCCGGCCTTGAGGTTCTGATACGGCGAATACGCGAGCAGTGCTTTAAATTCTTCCGGATTGTCGGCTGAACCGTAGTCATCCACCCAAAACCGGCCTGCAGTGAATTTGTGGAAACGAAGCATGTCCATCACTCCAACGGCTGGCAGGCACGCGGCGTAGAGCTCTGGTCGTTGCGTCATGCAGGCACCGACCAGGAGACCGCCGTTGCTGCCTCCCTGAATGGCGAGTTTCTTCGACGATGTATACTTGTTGTCGATTAGCCATTCGGCCGCTGCGATGAAGTCGTCAAAGACATTCTGTTTGTTGAGTTTCGTGCCAGCCTTGTGCCACGGTTCGCCGTACTCGCCGCCGCCACGCAGGTTCGGCATCGCGAAGACGCCTCCCATCTCCATCCACGCCAGACGACTCACGCTAAACCTCGGCGGCAGTGAAATGTTGAAACCGCCGTAGCCGTACAGCAGCGTAGCGTAGTTGCCGTCCAGCTTCAGTCCCTTGCGGTGGCAGATGAACATGGGCACTTTTGTGCCGTCCTTGCTGGCGTAGAAAATCTGTTTGGTTTCATAGTCGTCCGGATTGAATTTTACGTCGGCTTGCCGAAGCAGCGTACTTTCGCCGGTTTCGATGTCGTAGCGGTAGGTGCTTGTCGGCACGGCAAAGCTGCTGAAGCTGTAGAAGGTTTCTTTGTGGTCTCGCTTGCCACCGAAGCCGGATGCTGAGCCGATGCCGGGGAATTTGACCTCACGGATAAACTTGCCGTCCATGTCATACCAGCGGACCTGAGTCTTCGCGTCTTGCAGGTACTGACCCACAAACCTGTTGCCGACGATCCCGATTCCCAGTAGCGCGTTTTCCGTTTCTGCGACAACCTGCTTCCAGTGTTCCCGCTCAGGCTTCTTGAGGTCGATCGCGATGACTCGACCCAGTGGTGCGTCCAGATTTGTCTGAAACAGAAGTGTGTCGTCGTTGTTGTCGAGAAATCCGTAAAGGTGCTCGAAGTTGTCGATCAGCATGAACGGTTCTGCATCTGAGTCCGTCAGGTCTTTGACGGCGATACGATAGCGATCGTCTGTCCCCTTCCAGATCGTGATGACAAGGTACTTGCCGTCTTCAGAAACTGACGCCTGCATGCCCCATTCCGGTTCGTCGGGGCGAGCGAAAACCAATTCGTCTTCGGCCTGATCCGTTCCGACTCGGTGGTAGAACACTTTCTGATTAAGGTTCAGCGACTGAAACTTGGCGCCTTCTTTGGGTTCGTCGTACCGCGAGTAGAAGAAACCTTTGCTGTCCGGCGTCCAAGCGATGCTGCTGAATTTGATCCATTTCAGTTCGTCGTCCAGCAGCTTGCCGGATTCGATTTCCATGATCTTCCACACACGCCAGTCGGATCCTCCGTCCTGAATTCCGTAGGCCGCGTACTTGCCGTCCTCGCTGAACTCCGTGCCGGCCAAAGCAATCGTGCCGTCTTCGGACCATGTGTTGGGATCGATGAGAATTTGCGGCTCAGCGTCCAGAGTTTCCTGCATGTACAGCACGCTCTGATTCTGCAGCCCGTCGTTGCGGAAGAAGTAGTACCGCCCGCCTTCTTTGGAGGGAGCGCTGATTTTTTCGTAGTTCCACAGTTCCGTGATACGTTCTTCGATCTGATCACGGCCGGGCAGTTTTCTGAGGTAGTCGAAGGTGACTTTGTTTTGCGCCTCAACCCATTCGGCCACTTCCTCAGACTCACGAACGTCGTCTTCCAGCCAGCGATACGGATCGTGAACTTTGGTGCCGTGGTAGTCGTCGTGGTGGTCGACGGTTTTTGTGTCCGGGTACACGAGGTTGGTGTCCTGTGCAGTTGCGAAGGAAGGGGCGAACAGGGCTGTCAGCAGAATGAGTCGATACATGGCTTGGGGCCTGAACTGAGAAGCGGATGTTAGAATATGAGTCGTTTAACCCGTAGCCGGAGGCGCAGGCGCTGTTGGAGACGGTTGTGTCGCAGTTGGAATGTGTGGAATTACGGAAGCCTATCAGAAGACACCTGCGCCTCCGGCTACGGCTTAAACGAGCCGGTGGCTTCGTCGCGAACACGCCGTCATTCACTCTTTCCCGAAGTCACCCGCCATCACGATGATCAGTTGTTCCGGATCAAGATGCTTGCGCAGCGCTGCGTTGACGTCTGCTACTGTAAGCTGCCGCACCTTGTCTTCAAAGTCGACCGCGAATCGCATGGTCCGGTCGGTGAAGGCGTAAGTGGCCAGCGTTTGAGCCAGGCTGGCATCTGTCGAGCGACTCAATTCCCGCTGCTGCAGAGCGGCCTCTTTTTTCATGGCCAGTTCTTCTTCTGTGATGCCGTCTTTCAACAGCTTTGTAATTTCTTCCTGAATCACTTCGTGAACGCGATCGATCTTGTCCGGGTTCGTGATGGCATAAGCATAGAACGATGTGCGGTCATCCACGGGCGATGCCTGTAACGACGCCGATACTCCGTATGACAAGCCTTCGTCCTGACGAACTCTATCGGCCAGTCGTGATGACAATGAACCGCCACCCAGAATGTTGACGCCGAGCAACAGGGCAGGGTAGTCGGGGTGAGTGTCCTTCATGGGCACCGTCATGGTCGCGAAGTAGGTCGCCTGAGCCTTGTCTGGCGTGTTGATTTTTCTGATGCGATCTTCCGGGCTGTCGAACGCTTCTCGCGGGATGTGAGCGTACTTCACTTTTGAGTCCCAGTCCGACAGGAATTCAGCCACGGTATTAGTGACCTGTTCCGGATCGAAGTCGCCGACGACAGTTAATTCTCCGTGCCTTGCCTGCATCAGTGACTGGTAGACGTTCTTGATTTCGTCCAGCGTGACGTTCTTCAACAGTTCGATGTCTTCCTCAAGGCTGCTGACGTAACGCGGGTCATCCTTGTCGTATCGGTCCAACAGTTCGCGTGCCGTGTTGGAAGCGATGGCGGTTGGGTCGGTCAGTCGTTTTTCAGACGACGCCAGAATGGCTTCGCGCAGTAGTTCGAGTTCCTGATCAGGGAAGGACGGATTTCTGAGCATGTCGCCGATCAACATCAACACCGGCTGCAGATTGCCGCGTTTCGTTTTCAGGCTGACGGTGACTCGACCAGGGCTGCCGCTAATGGAAAGCTCAGCCAGATACTTATCCAGTTCGTCCTGGATTTCCTGTCGTGTTTTGGTCTTGGTGCCTCGGCTTAGCATCGACGCCATCAACTGCGCGGCGGTTGCTTTGCCGGTCAGGCTTTCGACGTCGCCGTAACGAAGCGTCATTCGCACAGTCACGGTTTCGCCACGCGTTCTTTTCGGCAGCAGAGTAACCTGAATGCCTTCGTTGATGGTCTTCCGCGTCAGACGTTTTTCGATGGCCATCGGAGCGGCGTCGAAAGCTTCGCCCTGAGCTACCTGAGCACGGCCTTTATAGTCGCCGATCATTTCTGCGAGGTCCGGCGTTTCCGGCACCTTTGTACGTTCGGGGGCATCGGTTGGTTCGAACAGCCCAGCCGTCCGGTTGGTAGACGTGAGATAAAAGTCGGCCATTCGATTGACGTCTTCAACGGTGACTTTTTCCAGCCGATCGCGATACAAAAACAACAGCCGCCAATCGCCCTGAGCGGCCCAGTCACTGAGTGCGATGGCCAGATCCTGGGAGTTTGCGAAACTCATTTCCCACTGCTTCTGAAGTTCCAGCCGGGCACGATCCACTTCTGCCTGAGTAATCGGCTTCTCGGTGACTCCTTCCGCCACGTCAATCATCTGCTGCAACAGCGATGTCGCATCGATCCCCTGAGCTGCTTCGGCCATGAAGAACATTACGCCTGGATCATGCAGCGAAAACGAGCCACCGGAAACTTGAGCAGCCTGTCGCTTTTTGACCAGTGCCTCATACAGTCGTCCGGAAGGATTCGCAGCGATGACAGTCGAAAGCGTGTCGACCGCCACAAAATCCGGATGAGCGCCGGCCGGAATGTGATACATCAGCCCCGCCATCGGTACTTCGCCGACGCGCCGCAACGTCACCAGGCGATCGCCGTCCTGAGCGGGTTCTTCTGTGTAGGTTTGGTTCAGTTCGCGTTCCGGCTTTGGAATGGCACCGAAGTATTTTTGAGCGAACTGCAACGCCATGGCGGGATCGAATTTGCCAGCCACAATCAGTATCGCGTTATCCGGCTGATAGAAACGTTTGTAGAACCGCTTGAGGTTGTCGACTGGCACGCGTTCGATGTCGGCCTGGTTCCCGATCGTCGACTTGCCGTAATTGTGCCATTCGTAAGCGGCCGCAGTCATGCGCTGCCGCAGAATTCGCGAAGGGCTGTTTTCGCCGCGTTCGAATTCATTGCGGACGACCGTCATTTCGGATTCCAGGTCTTCACCTTTGATAAAGCTGTTGACCATGCGGTCGGCTTCCAGGCGGATTGCGAATTCCAGATTGTCATCGCTGGCGGGCATCGTTTCGTAGTAGTTGGTCCGGTCCAGCCATGTGGTTCCGTTAAACCTCGCACCGCGAGCGTTCAGGGCTTTGGGCACGTCGGGATGATCGGGTGTACCTTTGAAGACCATGTGCTCCAACAGGTGAGCCATCCCGGCTTCGCCGTAGCCTTCGTGACGAGAACCGACCAGCACCGTCAGGTTGACCGTGACCTTGGGCAGTGATTCGTCGGGGAACAACAGCACCTTGAGTCCGTTGTCGAGATGGTATTCAGAAATTCCTTCGACGGATCGAAGTGGTTCGGGCATTTTTTCGTCCGCATTAGTCGGCAACATCGAAACCATGCCGATCAGCATGGTGGCCGTGATGAAAGTGAAACGATTCATGGCGTGCATTCCGTTTGAAAGCAAATCGGGCGCGTGAGTGTCTCTGTGGGGCGTCGGCGGACCGCAGCAGCGATCAACCAACCGCAAATTCTAGCAGTTGTCGTCAGTGGGGGAATGGAGTGCTCGTTCGCTCGCTCGCCGAGACCAACACGAATTCTCAAGGACGTGGTGAGCATCTTGTCGCTCGTTTCTACTGAACTTGGCTCGCCCGGCAGCGGTGGTTGATCCATTATTCGCCTGTACCAACGTCGACCGCTGGCGGATGTACGGCCTGAAATTCCGCTTTAATCTGCTCGCCATTAATCGTACCGAACTCGCCAGCAAAGCCGATGTACATGATTGCAATCAACACAACGACTCCCACGCCGACAGGTTTTGCAAACCGCCACGGAGTGATGTCCACGTCTTCAGAATACTTCTGTACGTACGGTTCGGATCGCGGTGCAACCAGGCGAATCAGGTACATCAACGCAATCAGGAACACGAAGTTTAATGCCGCCACATGCAGCCAGTGCAACGCCACGCCGCCGATGTGATTTCCGCTGTAGATTCCGAAGTAGGATTGAAACGCTATTCCCGCGACCAACGCCGCGTTAGCAGCAGCGGCCGGCGCGCGGCGACTGAAAAAGCCCATGAATACAATCCCCAGCAGTGGGATATTCAGCACGGCCGCGATGTTCTTCATCAAGTCGAACAGACCTTCTTTTTCGGCCAGCGGTGCCAGAAACAGGACTAAGCCGATGCTGACGGGGATGATCACAAGGGCACTGATCTTGCCGACGCGAACGGTTTCGACTTCCGTGGCATTGGGACGCAGCCAACCCTTGTACAGGTCTACGCTAAAGAGCGTGCTGCCACTGTTCAGGAAGCTATTGAAGGAACTCAGGATCGCCCCGAAGATTGTCGCGGCGAAAAAGCCGACGGCCCAGCTGGGCAGCGTCAGATTCACCAGGTAGCCGTAGGCCTGAGTCGGTCGTTCGGGCGGCGGCACGTCCATTTCTGATGCGATGTGCCACGCGATAATCCCCGGTAGCACAAGGTATATCGGTCCGGCCAGCTTCATCACCGACGCGAACAGAACGCCTTTCTGTCCTTCGGCAAGACTCTTCGAAGCCAGCGTCCGCTGCACGATTCCTTGGTTAGTACACCAGTAGTAAATCGTGATCAATGTCATCCCGGTGAACAGGGTGCTCCACGGAATATTGGAATTGTGGTCGCCCAGCGAAGACAACCGCTGAGGTTGTGACTCAGCCAGTACCGACAATCCGTCGATCGTACTTCCATCACCGATGTAGGCCAGACCCAGCACCGGAATCATCAGTCCGCCGATGACCAGTCCCACGCCGTTGACCGTGTCCGATACAGCGACAGCCTTTAAACCGCCGAGGACCGCGTAACAGCCGCCGACCGTTGCCAGCAACGTGCTTACCACGAGCAGGTTCACCCACCGAGTGTTGGTGCCGATCAGTTCCGGGACGCCAAAGACGTCGATCATAAATTCCGTGCCGGACAGCAGCACGAAGGGCAGTACATTCAGCACGATCGACGCCAGAAAAATCACGGAGGTCAGTGATCGAGTAGTGCTGTTGTAACGCAGCTCGAGATATTCCGGGATCGTGGTGATGCCACTCTTAAGGTATCGCGGCAGGAAGATGATGGCCATGGCAACGATGGCCAGCGACGACCAAACTTCCCACGCCATCACGATCATACCGTTTTCGTACGCGCCGCTGTTCAGGCCGACAAGCTGCTCGGTCGACAGGTTCGTCAGCAGCAGCGAACCGCCCACAACGAACCATGAGAGGCCTCGGCCCGCCAGAAAATATCCGGTCGACGTTTGCTGATCGTCGTTGTGAGTTCGCCACCAGGCAACGACGGCGACAAGGCATGTAAAGAACAGAAAGGACAGCGCTGTGGTCATATTGGGGACGTCTCAATCTGCGAACGCGAAATCTGCGTTTGTTAAGGGTTTTTATAAACGGCCGCCATTCTGTGGAAATGGCCGGTCGATAACCAGCACTCCTGGTCTTTGTTGCCGGTATTTTTTGTGGAACCCGAGCATCGTGATTCAACGCATCACCGGAAGCGGTTTCACAGCGTTTTCGCTAACGAAAACAGTTTCTGCCGCGTATGATAGAGTCGTTAGTAACTGTCGGATCGCCCCTCAATCGACCAGTGCCGCCGAGGGTTGCGAACCCTAACCGCTTTGACGCCAACAGTTTGCGTGTCTTGTTGCAAGCCGGAATACGTTCATGTCATCAACAATGCTCACCGACGATATCGCCAAAACAGAATTGAAAACTGAGAACTCAGCATGGGCAAAGCCGGCTGAGTTTGACGAATTTGATTATGTTCCCGTTTCGCCATGGGGGCCCGTGGCGATTGTGCTGGGGATTGCCAGCCTGACAGGCTTCACCAACAGCGTGTTTGGTCTGGTGATAGCTGCAATGGGCGTGGTGATTGGGATTTCGGCCGTATTTCGGGTGCGAGCTGCGGCCGGAGCGGCAAAAGGAACATGGATGGCCGTTGTGGGCACTCTTGCGTCGGTCCTGTGCCTGACGTTTGGGTCAATGAAGCTGGTCAATGCCTACGAAACGGAATGTCCTCCGGGATTTAAGCGAGTCAACTTTCCGAACGAAATTTCGGCTCATGAGTTCGTGTACTACGGTGGCCTTCGTCGGTTGCATCCGAAAGTTGCTCCGCTGATCGGCGAGAAAGTCTTTCTCAAGGGCTTCATGTGGCAGACTCAACGATCGGAAGGTCTGACTGAGTTCGTGTTTCTGAAAGACAATGGGGAATGCTGTTTCGGTGGCGATCCCAAGCCATACGACATGATGGTGGTAAAAATGGTCGATGGCCAAACCACCGACGCCTACACTGGAATGGTGGCTGTGGCCGGAGTGCTGAACGCAAATGTGCGTGCAGCGGAAGGTGAGCCGGTTTACACAGTCGACGCCACGATGGTCGAAGAAGCTCGCACGTCGTTTTAACCTGTTTCAATTGGAGACGCTGAGAATGGATTTCGGCCTGCTCAGAAAATTCACACTTGCCGCATTCCCAGCGATCACAGCGGTGCTGCTGGCCGGGTGTTCTTCGTCCGAAGGGTTCGTTGACTATGCGGACATTCCAGCGCCCTCGCCAACTGAAAACGACAAAAGCGAACCGGTGGCCCCCGAGCCCGTCATAGGCGCTGAAACGGCTGAGACTAATACGGCTGACGCTGAAACGCCAGGTGCCGTTGCTGAACCAGAAGGCTCTGGCGATGAGGCAACGGAAGCCGTGTCGGACGCAAAGCCGAAATCGCCAACGCCGATGGCTGATTCGAATGCCGTTGTCGCCGTCTCAAAGACAGCACCCGGTGACGAGCAACCGGAGGTCGCGACTGAGGCCGACGATCAGCCGAAACCGACAGCGGTCGCGCGAGACACGGCCAGTCCTGATCCGGCAGCGATGAGCGATTCCACAAAGACGGTAGTCGCCGACGCAACCGACGCTGGTAAAGCAGCGGAGGAATCGTCATCGGAGCCACGTGAGATCAAGCTCCTGATCCCGGAAAAGCGATTTCGTCCAGAAGGCGATTCCAAAGCGCTTCGGCTGTCGTACGACGACATCGATCTGCTGAAGGTCCTGAATATGGAACCCGTTCCGCCAGACGCGGTCGACCATTTCCCGCAATGGTTAAAGGACCTGGACGGAAAACGTGTGCGGCTGCGAGGCTTCATGTATCCCACATTTGTCGCGTCCGGGATCACTCAGTTCGGTCTGGCTCGCGACAACGGCATCTGTTGTTTTGTCAAGCAGCCAAAGATCTACGACATGTTTTACGTGTTGCTGGCGGATGGCGAGACGACGGATTACATTGAAAACAAGCCCTTCGATGTCGAGGGCATATTTAGAATTGTGCCGGAAGTCGAAGACGGTGAGTTGTACGAACTCTACAGAGTCGAAGACGCAATCGTTCTGAAGTAAGTGACCATGAAAAATATCTGCTACTCATTGCTGGCCGCGCTTTCGATAAGCCTCGCGTCTGCAGCGGCCAACGCCGCGTTTTGTCCATTTTGTGATGCTCCGTCGCTGACGCTCGCAGAACAAATTGACCAGTCCGGGCACCTGGTCCTGGGCCAGTGGGTAGGCGGTGAGAAAGCGACCGATGACTCGGCGGGTTCGGCGAAGTTCAAGATCGTTGAAGTCGCGAAGACGAAGGGAGACGTCTTCAAAGTTGATCAGGAGATCGAACTGCCTCAGTACATCGCGGGCAAAGAAGATGGCCTGTACCTGTTGATGGGGCCGGATACAAAACTGATCGATTGGCACGCACCGACGGAAGTGACAAAGGAAGCTTGGAAGTACGTCGCTGAGATGCCGCCGCCTGTCACCGACCAGAAGGAACAAATCGAACGATTGGCCTACTTTCTGGATTTTCTGGAGCACCCGGAGCTAACAGTTTCCAACGATGCTTACGGCGAATTTGCAGCCGCTCCTTATGAAGTCATCGCGCCGTTGGCCGATCGCATGCCACGCGAGAAACTTCGCAAGTGGGTCTCAGATCCCGAGACGCCTGTGACTCGAATGGGGCTGTACGGTTTGCTGCTGGGATTGTGCGGCAAAGATGAAGACGCAGAAGCGATGAAGCACAAAATTCTGCATCCCGATTCTGACTTCCGGCTCGGTATTGAAGGCGCCATGTCCGGCTACCTGATCATCACCGGCGAAGATGGTCTGAAGGTCCTCGAAGACAGCAAGATGAAAGCGAAGACCTACACGGACAAGGACGGCAAAGAAGAAAAGCTGCCATTCAGTGAGACGTACGCTACCATGCAAACGCTCCGCTTTATGTGGACGTATGAGCCCGATCGAATTCCCAAAGACCGCCTCAAGCAGTCAATGCGAACTCTGCTCGAACGTCCGGAACTGGCTGACCTTGTTATCGCCGACTTGGCTCGCTGGAAGGACTGGGGCGTGCAGGAGCAGTTAATGGCGATGTACGACGACGAAGAGTTTGATATCCCGTCGATTAAGCGAGCCATCATCCGGTACATGTATTACTGCAGCGAAGACAAAGACAAGGAAGCCGAAGTCGTTCCCGAATACGCCGTTGCTGCAGCCGAACACCTCAAGGCTTTGGAGGCAAAAGATCCGAAGACCGTTCGCAACGCCAAGCGGTTCCTGATTCGGTAATACGCCTCCTTTCATGCACCGACGAATTGTGGATGTGAATCCACAGGTTTGCTTTACTCAAGACCCACACCGCCACCAGGTTGATCCAGGTGGCGTTTTGCTTTGGAGACTCAGCCATGTGGAACAGCAAGTTGCTTCTCGGCAGTTGGCTAATTTCAACCGTCGCAATCTTTTCCAGCAACGCACAGGCCCAACTGCCTTCGGACGCTTCCGCGAATTGGCACCATTGGCGTGGCCCAACGGCCGACGGTCGTGCGGCTGACGACGCCAAGCCGCCAGTCCGCTGGAGTGCGACGGAGAACGTAAAATGGACGGCTGCGATTCCGGGGCAGGGCACGTCCACGCCGATTGTGTGGGAAGATCAAATCTTCGTGCTTTCAGCGGAGCCGACTAACAAAAAAGCAGAGCAGGCACCGAAGAAGCACGAACGTTCGAAGACACAGCCGCCGGAAGTTTACTACCGCTTTATCGTGTCCAGTTTCAATCGTGAAACCGGCGACCTGGTCTGGCAACACGTGGCCGTGGAAGAAGTTCCGCACGAAGGTCACCACCCCACTCATACGTATGCAGGGGCGTCACCGACCACCGATGGTCAGCGGCTGTATGTGTCATTCGGCTCACGCGGCATCTTCTGCTATTCGTTGGACGGGAACCTGATCTGGAAAACCGATCTCGGCGACATGACGACTCGCTACGGCTGGGGTGAAGCTGTTACGCCGGTGGTGTACGGCGATTCGCTGATCGTTAATTGGGACCAGGAACAAGGTTCCTTCATCACGTGCCTGGACCCCGCCACCGGCAACGCGAAATGGAAGACTGATCGACCGGGTGAAGTGACATCATGGAATACGCCGCTGGTCACGAAAATAGATGGCCGCGGGATCGTGGTCGCCAACGGAACTGGCCGAGTTCGCGCGTACGACCTGAGCAGTGGTGATGAAATCTGGAATTGCGGCGGGCAGACGGTTAACGCGATTCCATCGCCCGTGCGACACGACGATTTCGTGGTTGCGATGAGCGGCTATCGGGGCGCCGCCGCATTTGCGATTCCGCTGGCTTCCCGCGGTGACGTCGCTGCAGCAGAAGCGTGGCGATGGAAGTATTCGAAAGGTACGCCGTATGTGCCTTCACCGGTGATCAGCGGCAACCGAATCTTCTACACCGGCGGCAATCGAGACATCCTGACGACGTTGAATGTCAACACGGGCGAACCAATCGGCGAACCCAGACGTCTGACGGGGCTTGGCAACGCGTATGCCTCGCCAGTTGCGGCCAACGGGCATCTGTACTTTCTCGGCCGCGATGGTGCCTGCGTGGTGCTGAAGGATGACGAATCTCTGGCCGCCGTTGCAGTCAACCGCCTGAACGACGCGACCGACGCATCACCAGTTGCCGTTGGCGACCAGTTGTTTTTACGCAGCTGGACCAAGCTGTACTGCGTGCAGCGTTAAGCGTTTTTGTAGGCGTGAACCCGGCGGCCCACGATGGCTCGCGCGATGCCAACCAGAAACGCAGTGTTCGCCAGCACGAAACTGAACGCGACGCCGGTGTACGGAATCCGTCGCCCCGTCGCCGCCGCCAGCCAGCCAAGAGCCGCCATGCCGAACAAGGCCAGATAAGGTGCCGCCGCTGCAAATGAGAAGGCGGTAGGTACCGTGATCAACAGCCAAGTGGACGAACACAGGGCGACCAATAAGAACACGGGCGAAAGCCAACGCATCAGCTTGTGTGACCACAATGCCAGTGCGTACCACGGATGCCGTAGTGGATTCAGCAAAGCCGGGCGAGACCACGTCCCCTGCCAGTTTCGCAGCGTTTGTCGAATACGACGTCGCAGCGTGATGCCGCTGCCTTCTTCAAATTCGTCAAATGCTTTGGCGTCCGGTTCGTGCACGACCAGGTAGCCCTGCTGCACGACGTCCAGCGGAACGATACAGTCTTCACCGATCGACGGATCCATTGTCTGTAGCAACTCACGCCGCACGGCAAAACTGGCACCAGCGACGACAGCCAGCCAACCCAGTTGAGATTCGAGGTGCCGAACTGTCATTTCGTAGTTCCAGTAGAACCCCTGACTGGTTGTGTTCGCATCGTTAGGGTTCGCCGCGTACAGCAGGCGACCATCGACAGCCCCAACGTTCGGATCACGAAACCGGTCTGCGATTCGCTGAAGAAAGTCGGAATCGAAAACGATGTCCGCATCGGTGAACACGACGATGTCCGACGTCACCTGTTTTAAGGCTTCGTTTTGAGTTCCCGTTTTGCCTAGTCCGGGAGATTCGAACAGGCTTACGCGATCGTCATCGAAATTGCGCACGATAGAACTGGTGCCGTCAGTTGAACCATCAGATGCGATCAGGACCTTCAGCCGATCGGCCGGATACTGACTTTCCAGAAGGTTGTGAATCCGCTTCGAAATCACTTCCTCTTCGTTGTGGACAGTTAACAGGACGGTCAGTTCGGGTTGCTCGTGTTCCGTTCTTGAGTCGGTTCCGAATGCTGTTTTGTCACGCCGCGCCGTTTTACTGTGGCTGCGAGAACGGAACATTTTTTGCAATGCAACGGCCAGTCGCAAAAAGCGGCCGTATCCGTCATATATCCAGTACAGGGCTGCTGTTGACGCAGCGAGGGCAATCCATGCCATGAGTCGATTCCTTCGACGACGATCTTTGAGCGGACCAGGGGCCGGTGCTTTCTAAACGAAGCCTTGAATTAGACCAAGAGAAATATGCCGCAGCCGCGACTTGGAAAGAATAGGTAGCTATGGATGTATGGCGAGAGTTGTGCAGTCTCAAGCCGTCTTGAGCGGTCACTTGCCATGCGAACGCGAGAATTACCTGCGAATGTACGCCTCAAATGAAACTCTATAGCCGACGAGACAGTCTTTGCGTAAGCTGAAGTGAGAGCCCGCTTTGCATCGAACAGCGGGATCTGGCCTCGGACGAATGCCGCCATGTCGTACAGACAGCTTCCATGCTCCATCAGACATTTCTACGGCCTGCTGATTCTTGTGTCTCAGTTGGCCGTCTATTCTGACAAGGTGCGCGCTCAAATTCAGATTCCGCAACTGACGATTCCGTCCGGTAATATCGATGGACTGCCACAGTCCGCTGCGACAGGTGTGGCGGACTTTTCAATCACCGTTCGGACGGATCTGTTAAGTCGGTTTGCGGAACAGCAGACGGTGAAAAGTGACAACGTTGCTACGCGAGTCATGGAAGCTGACGTCCGCGGCGTGCAAACGACGACCACGTCGATTCAACTGGAGGCGGTGGATAACCCGTCGACCGCTCGGTTTAACATTGTCGCCGTTGGTAACGTTGCCAGCGACACGGTGGGGTACACACGCCAGGCTCGAATTGCCACGGCGGGCAATCATACGTTCAACGTAAAGAAGCCGGTGTTCTTTGACGGCTCAGTGTTCATGACCAAGCCGGCCTATGGAAATCTGCAGGTCCGCCAGACACCTCAGGCTGTCAACAGTATTGCGACGCGAATGCCACTGCTCGGGCCACTCAGCGATCGCATTGCATGGAATGCGGTGCGGCGCCGTAAACCGATATCGGATGCAATTGTCGCTCGGCGAGTCGCGGACGATGTGCTTCCGGAGGTTAACGAACGCGTTGATGCGCAGCTTGTGAAGCTAAACCGAAGCTGGCAACAGGTTCGGCAGATCGTCCAACAAACGTTGGCTGGCGAAACGGTCGCATGGAGTGCCAACACTGGCCCCAACAGCCTGACCATCGCGTTGAACAATCCGGCGGTGCGGTTTGGAGTGTCGGCGAGAAGTCAGCCCTTGTCTGCGGAACTCAGCGGACCGGAAGCGGTCGCGATCGTGCTGCGGCAGGAAGCTGTCAACCATTGGCTTGCGCTGCAACCGATTGGTGGTTTGACCGTCAGCGATGCGACACTGCAGAAGCTGGTGCAGTCTGCAAAAGCGGGCGGTGACAGCCCGACCGAATTGTTGAAAAAGCTGCAGCGAGTCGACGAACTGCGAGCCGAACCGATTCTGTTTTCGATTCGTCTTGCCGAACATGCGCCGGTGGCGCTGGCGTTTGACGATGGGTTCGTTTCGCTGATTTTGCAGTATCAAATCCTGCCGAAAACGGGAGTCGCCAGCCAGTTTCAGCGAATGAAGATCGGGCTCAGGGGGCAAAGCGAGCCAGGCGGTATGTGGTCCATCGCCGTCAGCGATATCAAGGTGGAGCCTGCAGATAGCAGTGAGCCGCCAGATACCTGGACAACGCTCGTCAGCAATCAGGCCGCTCAATTATCGAGGCTCATTCCGCCAACCACTCTTCCACGCACTGTCGACGTCACACAGTTCCACGAGAAGCTGCCCGCTCTGCGATTAAGCCGCATTCAGTCGGACGACGGTTGGTATCGGGTGGCGTTGAAAGTGGATGAAACCATCGATCAAACGACCCAGTGCTTACCCTGGCCACAGACGTTGACGAGCGACTGACCTTTACGTTTCCGGGGCAATTTGCATCACTCGAGCCAAGGGAGAATCGCTCGCGGCATATCTCGCGTAGCCCGGCTTATCTCCGACACCGACCACGGCGAACAGATCTTCACGAACGTAGACATACGCATCTAATCCGTTCTCCCACTCCGCTGAAATTTCGTTGGGAGCAACAGGTCGTAAAATCGTGCCGCCTTCGAGAACGAATTCTTCACAGTTTGCGAAAGGGATATTGGCTTTATTCGCCCACTCGCTCTTTGGCGGCGCCTGAATACGATTATAAAGCCAGACATCGCCGACAATCCGGTTGTCCATCTTTAGGTATCCGTACGCAACCTTGCCATCGTCTTCGACCGTTAGCTTGACGCTGCCGTCAGGCGAATAAAAATCAAGCATCATGTGATACGTCTTCGTCGTCCTCTACGGCCACAAGGTTTCCCGTAGTTGCATCGCGTTCGAAGGCCACCGGGGCAGATAGTCCGAGAAGCGGAATAATTTCCCGAGCCACGTTCACGACTGTAGAAGCATTATACAACGCGAAGTTGTTTGCTTCCTCTGCGTATTCATGAGACTCGTCGCCCGAAAGCGCTCGCCACCCACTGTCTAGCGAGTTGTCCGGCGGCTCGCGATACAGAAAACCGATTGGCTTGCCGTCGACCATGATCTCGTTGCTGACGAGGATGTACCCAACCTTCATGACTGATCAGCCTATTCCTCAGCCGCGGTGATATACGCCAGGATTTCCATGATCTCTTCGCGGCTGAACTTGTCCAGCAGGGCTTTCGGCATCATCGATGTGGTCGACGGAATGATCTCTTCGATGTCATCTTTCAAAATGACCTTGGGTTCCGGCACTTCGGGATTCACCAGAATTGAAATCGATTTCTTGTCTTCCGCCTGCACGATGCCGGACGTTGTTCTGCCGTCGATGTCGACCACGATCTTCACGGCGTACTTGGGGTCGATCTTGTAGCTGGGTTCCAAAATTTCACGCAGGATGCCGTGATGGTTGCCCTTCCATCGCTTCATCAAATCTTTCATGTCGGGGCCCACGGAACCGCCTTGTCCGTTGATTTTGTGACAGCCCAGGCATGTGGCTTCCTTAAACAGTCGAGCCCCAATGTCGGGGTTGCGACCACGCATGGCGTCGGCCAATTGGTCCGCTGGAAAATCGGACAGCTTCCAGTTCTGCACGAACGATCGATTGTTGCCCAAAGGGTCTTTGGGTTCGACAGGATTACGCTGCCATGCATCCAGGTCCGGCACGACCACCATCACGCCATACATACGCATCCAGTGTCGAGGGAATGTGCAGACGTAGGGGTACTCGCCTGGTTCCGTCGGCGCGGTGAAAGTTAATACGAAGCGCTGGCCGGCGTTCACCATGTCGGTTGAGTACAGCACATCGGGACTTTCCGGGACATACAGCTTTCCGTCCAGGCCAGGTGCGGTGCCGAGTTCCGCGCCTGCGAGAGCCACCGCTTTTAGTTGCCCCGGTTTGGTGATGACCATGTTATGAGGCATCAGGTCCTCATTTTCCAAAATCACCTGCACGGGGCGACCAGCTTCGACGGCGAAGAAGGGCCGGTCGTACCGCATTTCTTCTTCGACCGTGTGAATGCGAACAACTCGCACAGTGACCGCTCGCAGGCGATCTCGATAGCTGCGAGATTCTTCTGACGGCAATTTTCGAAGCAGTTCGTCCGCCAGCTGCATGGCATCGACGAATTCGTCCGACGTGCGTTTCGCGGCCGGAGTGTCCTCGGCGTGTTGCACGAGGATTTTGACCAGGGTCCGCGACGTCGCTTCATCGCGAGCTTCGGGTGGTAGCTTAAGCAGGCTGCGGACAGCGGGCGTGCGAAAGTCGACGTTCGGTACGAAGTCCGCTAGTCGCTGAAAGCTGTCAGGCTGCTGGTCCGAAATTGTTGCTAACGCTCGAATCGCGGCCACTCGCACGGCCTTTGGTTGAGCGTCGTCCAAGGAAGCAACGACGTTGTCTCGCAGCGAATTCCTCAGCGGACCCTGAGGTACCAGCGACACGGCGGCCAGATAGTCCAGCCGCGCAGACTCGTTCTGCTTCGCTTGATCCCACGCGTCGTCCGGCTGACCCGCGACAATCAACCCGGCGTAGCCGGTGGCTCGCAGGACGCTGCTTTCCTGAGTCGTCGCTTTGTTGAGATCGGCAACCTTTGTTTTGAGCACTTCAGCTGGCTGGTTCAGCAGGATGGCGGAAAGCTGCCGCCCCACTCGTTGCTGATCCTTGTCGCTGTCGCTCAGCGTCCCAAGAACTGCCAGTAGTTCGGTTGCGGAATCGGACTTGTTGATTGCTGTCAGGCCGTCTAATGCGGCTTCTCGATTCTGCAGTGACAAGCCTGGTCGCAGCAAAATGGCCTTGAACACTGGCAAATACTTCGGATCGTCAGTGGCCGTTTCAACCAGTAGCAACTTTGCGTTATCCAATCGCTTTAGTTGGTATTCGACGATCCGAGCGCTCTTGTCCAGCAGGATTTTGGGTCGTTCAACCTCGGCTTCTCCATCGCCGTGATGATGGTGCGCATGGTCCTGAGCGATCGTGGGAGCAACAGCGGTCAGGATCAACGGTATAAAAAGAAATCGACTCATTGTTTCTGTCATCTTGTCTACGGAATTAAGAAACGAAAAGCCCGACGATATCCGAGCGTCGGGCTTTTGCGTTCGCTGAGAACCTCCGGGTGTCTTTACAGACTTTCCAGATGCCGCATTGTTTCATCCAGCGTGTACTGGAGGTACTGGTCGACGTCGTGGTTCAGCACATCCAGTACGACTTCGATCGCTTCTTCCGCGTCGAAAAAGCTGCATGCGCGGACGGCTTCCAGTCGCACTCGTGGATGGTCGTCGTTGATGCGTTCATGAACCAGCTTCAAAGCGTTCGGTGCTTTCTCTCGCAGGTAGCACAGAACGCGAGTCGCCGCAGCTCGACTGCGATGGTCGTCCGCATTCAACGCAGCGGTCAACAGATCTATATCGACAGTGTTGTGCGATTGCAGAACCCAGTTGGCTTCCAACAGGTGATGGGCGTAGCTTTCGTCCGACTTGTTTAGACTGGCCGCCCACTTTTTCACAGCGGGGACAACGTCTGACGTCTTACGCTCAGCCAGTTCGCGACGCGCTCGGTAGCGGGCTCTGTCTTCGTATTCTTTAAGCGCTTCAAGCACATCCGGAATCGGCTGGCCGGCGATCTTCGGGGGCTTCACCAGATCGCGTCCGGTGCAAACCACTCGCCAGATGCGGCCATGTTGATGGTCTCGGTTTGGTTCTCGCAGATTGTGCTGCAGATGGCCGATCAAAGCGTTGTGCCAGTCGCAGATGTAAAGTGTACCGTCGGGTGCGAATTGAATATCGATCGGCCGAAAGTTACCGTCTTCACAGAACACCAGTTGAGGCTTTTCTTTGCCTTCAAAGCCGCTGTCTTTTTCAGACACGGAATGCTGCAAAATGGACCGGTCACCGATCACGTTACACAGCAAAAAGTCGCCCTGGTCTTCTGGCTTGAAGTGTCGGCTGGAAACAATTTCGTTGCCCGCTGACGGACGTGTTCGCTTAGGAAAGAACGTCGGGTAGAACTCGCGGCCGCGTAGAGCCGTATCTTTGAAGTTGTTGACGCTGTCGTTGAAGGCTCCGCCTGCATGCTTGGCTGGGTATTCGACCTTGCCGCTGATCGGCGTGGCCCAATAGTTGTAGCCGGGCGACGCATCCGAAATGAAGTCCTGACCCCACTTGTCATAGACGTGGCCCCACGGATTGGCGAACGGCAGCGAAACGTGAGTTCCAAAGTGTTCGGTGCGTGGGTTGTAGCGCCAGATTCCGGCTTCGTGCATGCGAGTCAAACCGTAAGGGCTTTCGACCTGCGAATACTTGAACGTGCCTTCATTAAAGTAGAGCGAACCGCCCGGCCCCCATTCAAACGCGGAAATTCCGTGGTGCGAATCCGCTGTGTCGAAGCCAACCAGCTTGCGAATTCGCGTGTCCGCCTTGTCGTCGCCGTCGGTGTCCTGCATGAACAGTATGTCCGGCTGCTGAGCGACCCATGCTCCGCCGTAGCCGATTTCGAAACCGGTCGGCTGATGCAGGCCGTCTGCGAACACGATGCATTTGTCGGCTCGCCCGTCACCGTTTTCGTCTTCCAGAATCAGGACCTTGTCTTCCATCTCTGTCTTGGGTTTCCAGTGAGGATACGACTGCATTGTCGACACCCACAAGCGGCCCTTGTTGTCGAAGTTGATGGCGACGGGGTTTGCCAGCTCAGGAAAATCTTCTTCCGATGCAACCAGTTGTATTTCGTAACCTTCTGCCAGCTTAAACTTCTTCTGCTGTTCGGCTGCCGGTAGGTATTCCAGCGAGCCAAGCTTGCCGGCTTTGCGGTTTTTGTCATTCTCGCCGCCAACGTTGGTTTTGACTTCGTAGAAGGGCAGCGTGTTGCTGTCGTCGCATTTTTCAGCCACCTGTTTGCCTTGAGCGATTGCCCAGATGCGCTGGTCGCGATTGGCCGTCATTTCGTCAAGGATGGCTCGTTCACGTTCCATCACTTCGCGGTTGTTGTACGTGCCGTCGGTACCTGCGAGGCCTCGTTTGCCATAGATCGAGTATCCGTTGACAGCTCGGTAACGATGCCACCAATGGAAGTTCTTGTCGTCGACTTCGGCCTTCAGTTTTGCCGGAGTCTTCCCTTCGGCGGGCTTCAGACCCAAAGCTTTCATGAACTCAGGCGCCAGCGCTTTGTAGCCGTCGTCGTTGAGGTGTGCACCGTTAAGTGTAAGTTGTTGATCGTGCGATTCGTAAAGTGCCTTTGTCGGTGCGTACAGGTCGGCGAAGGCGACTCCGGTTTCGGCGGCGACCTGCTCAAGAGCTTCGGTGTACTTGGCCAGATTCTTGTTCTGCTCGGATCCGTCGGTCACATTCGGATCACCAATGTTTTCAAACGCGATCGGTGAAACCAACACGATTCGCGGGCTGCTCTTGCCGTTGAAGTTTTTGCTTTGAGTCTCCTTCACCAGCTTGGTCATTTGCTGAGTGAATTCTTCCAGCCCGTCTTCGCCGGCAAACGATTCGTTGAAGCCGAAGAAGTACATCACCACATCAGCCTTGCTGTGTGTGAGGTGGGAATCCGGGTCGCCGAAATCCAGAGAGCGGATGCGTTCGTAAGGTTCGTCGCCAGGAAAGCAGAGGTTGCGGACCGTCAGTTCCAGTTCCGGATACGACTGGTGCAGCAAGGTTTCCCAGTGGTTGCGATGCTGCATTCGTTCGCCCAGTTCGTTGCCGACGAGGCAGATGTGGTCACCTTTTTGTGGTTCTAAGCCATCGGCCTGGACGGCGGACGGCACAAGGGCAGCCACGCAGATGAGTGACAAAAAACAGAGCAGTCGATTCATGAGATTCCTCAGCATTGTTGGGCCAGGTCGCAATTTTTGTGACGCGGGAACGCTAAATCATGGTGTTGAAGGCGTCGAGTGTCTTGCGAAAATCCGCCTGAAATCCGGAATTATTCGGACATGATCATCCAGACGGCTTTCAGGTATTCCGTCTCCAGGCAATTGCTGCCCACAGGGTGACACGGAGCCGCTCCGGTTTTGGCGATGATCTGCATTTCACGAGCCGCGTGGCGAGCACTCTTGCCGTCGCGTGCGGGCGTGATTTCGGGACCGCTTTGACGAGCGGCCGTACACAGCAGGTTGACGAATTCAGAATCGGGCAACAGTCCCGAACACGTGCAACTCAGTAGCAGCCCGCCCGGTTTGACCAGTCGCATAGCGAGCCGGTTGAGGTCGAAGTGCTTGCGAGTTCCTTCTTCGATTTCCATGCGAGTGCGAATCAGTTTTGGCGGATCAAGCACCACGACATCGAACTGTTTTCCGGCGGCGATCATGTCGCGCATGTAGTTGAAGGCGTCTGACTGCACAAAGCGGGCTCGCACCTGATTAAGGTTCGCATTTTCTTTGGCCACCTGCAGCGGCGCTTCGTCCAGGTCGACGCCGATCACTTCTTTCGCTTTTCCCAGCGCCATCGCCTGCACGGAAAAACCACCGGTGTAGCAGCAGAGATCCAGCACCGATTTGCCTTCGCAGAAACTCGCCAGCTTCTTACGGTTCTCACGCTGATCGCAGAAAAAGCCCGTCTTGTGGCCGCCTTCAAACTTCACCTTAAAGCGAGTACCAAATTCCTGCACGACGACTTCAGAAGGGCAGTCGGGTGACGTAATCGTGGGCGGATCGAAGCCTTCCTGTGCCTGAAAATGCGGACTTGTCTGAATGATTTGATGCTGCGTGCCAAGCTGCCCTGCAAGCCGATCCAGCAGCGCGGTTGCTCGCCGATACATTCCAAGACTGAACGCTTCCGCCGACAGAACGTCGCCGAAGCGATCGATCATCAGCCCCGGCATGCCATCGGCTTCCGCATGGATGACTCGATACGTATCGGTATCTGCATCGACCTTCAGAACGTCGCGCCGCAACCGCACGGCCGACTGCAGTTTTTCGTCCCACGACGCGTCGGTTGGTAATTCGGAAGACCGCCACAACATACGCAGCGCCATTTCGCTGCGTGAATTGTAGAGGCCATAGCCGATCAGCTGCTTCGTCTTCGAATACACGGCCACAAGGTCGCCGGCGCGAGCTCCATCGACCGAATCAATCTGCTTGCGAAACACGGCCGTCTGCGAGATGCGGTGCTTCAGCACAACGGCTGGGATCGGAGCCGTCGGGTCAGGGGCGAGCTGCGTGATCTGGTCCAGGTTCCCTCCCGGCGATTCATTGAATCGAGGGGCCTCAGAACGAGCGCCGCGCGGCGGAGCGTTGCGGCGCGGGGCGGAGCGGTGCTGTTTTTTCACGTCGCTTCCTTTCGACGAACGGCGCCGGCCTGCAGTCGGTTCAGGAATCGCTGCATGTCCGGTGGCCACGGTGTTTCGAAGTGCATTGGCTGGCGAGTCGTGGGGTGATCGAATTTCAATTCGGCGGCATGCAACGCCATTCGATGAATGCCGCTTTGGTCTTCAACCGGAGGACTTCCCAACGGGCCTCGGTACTTGATGTCTCCGCAAATGGGATGGCCAAGTTCGGCCAGATGAATCCGAATCTGGTTTGTGCGACCTGTTTCCAGCCGACATTCCAGTTCACTAAACGCGCCAATCGTTCGCAGGGTACTGATGTGAGTAATCGCCTGCTGGCCGATCGACTTGTCCGGCGTGCTGCCGCGAACCCCGTCGCCTCGATCGCGGATTAAGTAGGTTTCAATTGTCTGCCCCCGAAGCGTGCCGGGAATCAGAGCAAAGTACTTGCGGACGGCTTTGTGATCGGCAAACTGCTCGATGATTTTTCGTTGAGCGTCTTCGTTGCGAGCGAACACCAGCAGGCCGCTGGAATCGCGATCGATGCGGTGCACCGAAAACAGTTTTGTGAGCCGCTGATAAATCCTTGTCGACTTGTTCCGTTTCGCCGCGTGTTCGCGAATCAGTCGAGGCACGCTTTCATCCAGCGTCGGCTGCTGGCCTCTGCGAGCGGCTGACCAGCTGAGTTCGGACTTTCGGCGAAGAGTCGTCATGCCGGACGGTTTTTCGACGATGATGATATCCTTGTCGACGTAGCGAACGACGACATCTTCGTCAGTCGGTGGAGCCGGGATCGGCTGATCAGTAATTTGAACTTCTTCACCCGGGCTCAGTCGTCGGCCTTCATCAATGCACAGCACTCCGCCAATCGCTACCTGCCGCCCATGCAGCAATTTTCGAGCGGCCGACCACGATAATTCGCCAGGCAGCTGTTTGCGCATTGCGGCCAGCACCGTGTCGTTGGTGTCGTCTGGCTGAGTGAATTGGTGAAGAATGGGCATGCGTAAAATGTGGTTCCACTCGTCCTCGAATTAACGGTATCCGAATACGAAAGAAGTGAGACGACGGACGAAAACGATTTTTGACGGCCCTGCGTTGCGCACGGGCAGTGGCGTGTTATTCTCTGTGGCGTAAAGCCGCCAACACACTACCGTTCCCCCATTCTTCAATCAAAGCAGGTGTCCTATGAAATCGCAGCATCCCGTCAGACGACGACTAGTTTGCTTCCTCGTCGCCATTTTGGGAATGGTCCCCGCCGTCGCCGAAGAAACTCACGTGCTAATTGTCGTCGGCCCCAGCAATCACCCGCCTGGCAGTCACGAAGTCGCGGCCGGTGGTCGGCTGATGAAACACTGCCTGGAATCGGCTCCCGACGTGCGAGGCGTCGTCGCAGACGTGGTTTACGAATGGCCGAAGGACGAAAAGGTGCTGGATCGCGCCCAGACCGTGGTTTTCATCGGCGACACCTTCCCACCCAATCGCATGCCGGGATCGGACGCCATTTTGGCGAAGCTGGGCGCCATGATGAACCGCGGCTGCGGCATCGTGTGTGTTCATTACGCCACAGGTCTGCGAGCCGAAGACGTGAAGGAAGACGGCGAGCATCCTCTGCTGCACTGGATGGGCGGCTACTTTGCGACTCGCTGCCCCCATCACCAGTCGGTCGCCCGAATTTATCCCGCCGCCACGATTGTTCCGGCCTCATCCAACCATCCGGTTTCACGCGGTTGGAAGGAATTCACATTGCACGACGAACCCTACATCAACAACTACTTCGGCAAGGACGAAAACAAACTGGCGTCAAACGTGACGGCTCTGGCAACGTCGATGCTGCCGCCCGAGGCGCCGAAAAAGGAAATCGTGTCGTGGTGTGTGCAGCGAGACGACGGCGGGCGAGGCTTCGGGATCGTGATGCCTCACTTCTATCGCAGTTGGAAAATCGACGATCTTCGCACATTTATCATGAACGGAATCATCTGGACCGCTCAACGCGACGTTCCCGCCAATGGAGTGCAGACGGTTCTGCCTGCGTTGACAGAATTCGGCCCGGAATCCGTGGCCCCGAAACCACGCCCGAAGAAGTAGCGGAAGGCTGTAGCTCGGCTTGCCACAGCCGAAGACCAGGATCCAGTGATGGATCGTTTAACCCGTAGCCGGAGGCGCAGGCGTCCGCTCTGACAAGTCATTCGTGAGACACACTGTGGCCGGTATGCCGGACCTTCAATCTGCGTTGAGTCCGCCATCTGGCACGCCTGCGCCTCCGGCTGCGGGTTAAACAATTTTGGGGGACTCGAACGAAATCGAGCGAGGGGGATGTGATCATGTTGGCGAAAGTTGACACGAATAATTCTGAGATCAACCCCTACGCTCCGCCCGCGACAAACGACACAGCGAAAGCGGCGGATGCGAAGGTACGCCTTTCGGCCGACGATCGGTATCGAGTTGTTGGAAAGAATCTGGTCTGCCGCGTTGGGTGCGAGCAGTTTCCGAATGTTTGCTGGTTGACTGGAAGTACAAGCGAACTGGTTGGTGAGTACAGTCGCAAAGTGAGGTATCTTTCTGATACTGCCCGAGGCTGGCTGATTGGCTTGGCAACGTGCGTATTTGTTGCATCGCAGTTGGCAATTGAGTGGCTCGATGTCCATCACCCCGTCTTCATGATCGGAATTGTTGCTTTCATAGTTCTGGGCGGCGGCATTTACACTCATTACTTCGAGAACACGCTCACGATCATCGTCGGAGAATCTGCTGTTGCCAGGAAAAAGCGGCGACTGGCTCGGGTCACCCCTTTTTGCGTGGCAGGACTTGGGTTGTTGGCGATTGCGAGTGTCGTGACGGTGGATGTCGTGAATTCCATGCTGGTGATGTGGTCCGTTCCGGTCGTCTGCGTGTTGCTAATCGTTGGCTATCTGTGGCTGTCGCCGAAGAACTTCAACGTGCAAGTCAACCAATACGATGAAGATTCGGTCATTATCAGCGGGCTGACCAAAGGGTTCCTCGAAACAATTCGCAACAAGAATCGGTCCTGGCTGCCCATCGATTGACGCTCGCGAGTCAAACGGCATAAGAACAATAAGAATGGTCGACCCGGACACCGAAGACTCATCGACAACCAATCCGTACGCACCGCCAGCGCGCGACGAGAGTCCATCGTCGGCGGTGGAACTGGGGCGGAATGAAGCGTACCGCGTTGTTGGGAAGTTGCTGTATTGCCGTCGCGGTCTTGAGCGGTTTCCGAACATTTGCTGGATGACGGGCAGCACTGAGGGATTGATCGGTGTACACGCAAAACAGGGAAAGTATCTGCCGAAAAGAGCGGCCCGGTTGTCTGTGGTCGCCGTCCTGCTGTGGATCATCGTGTTGGTGCAAATGGAGCTAGTCAAAGCCGCTTACGTTTCTGGGATGATCGGTGTGATACTGGCAGAGTATGGGCTAAGAGTTTTGTTCGGGAGGCAATACGAATTCGTCGTTGGTGAAACACCAATCGCCGCGAAGAATCGAATCCTGTCGCGAAAATTCAGCGTATGCCATAGCGTATTGTTTGCGGCTATAATGCTGCCGCTACTCCTATTGCGTTCGCTCGATAGCTCACTCATTCTTGTCGGGCCGATTGGTTTCGTAGTGTTCTGCATCGTGAGACTCGTCAAGCGACCGAGAGCCTTCACGGCGATCGTCAAAGACCATTCCGACGACACTTTCGTTATTCACGGTCTGACCAAAGAGTTCCTCGAAGCTGTGCAGCGCACGGACCGATATTGATTGTTTGCAAATGCGGGCGACTGCACTTCACCTCCCCCAAGCGCAGCTTAGGGTGGAGGTCGGACGAGCGAAGCGATGTTCGGCAGGGGGGCTCGCGAGCCGGGTGCGCCCACTAAACTCACGGAAGTTCACCCCTCCCCCGATCTTGCTTCGCTCGATCGACCCCTCCCACAATAAATTGTGGGAGGGGTGGTTTTAGTGACGTCACCGTTCGACGCGGCGGACGTAAATCAGTACGTACACGACCGACGCCATCATTGCCAATACAAAGCAAGCGGGCCACAGTACACCGGGGCCGAAGCGGTCCAGAATCTGGCCGCCGACGGGTACGCCGCCCGTCATGCCGACGGCGTGACACAGCGCGAACACGCCCATGTAACGGCCTCGCATGGTGACCGGAGCGAGGTCCGCTACCATCGATTGCTTGAACGCTGCCTGCACCACTTCGCCGATCGTCCAGATGATGACCGTCAGCAGCAGCATCGACCCGGTGACCGCGAAAGTCGTCAGCCCGAAGCCAACGGCAATCAACAATTCGCCGGCCAGTATCACCAGCACTCGATGAAAGCGATTTAACATCGATGTGATGGGGATCTGCAGCACTACGATCAGAATGCCGTTGCTCGCCAACAGCCAGCCGATCATTTCTTTCGAAAAGCCAAGTTGAGTCAGATGAATGGGCAGCGTCGAAAAGCCCTGCATGAAGACAATGCTTGTCAGCAGCGTGGCCAGTGAAAACAACAGGAAGGTCGTGTCGTGCGAAATGTGCCGCACCGCTTCCAGCCAGCCAACCTGTGGCGTCGCGGGTTGATTGGTCGAGGTTGCTTTATGCGCAGGCAGAGTTTCTCGGATCAGAAAAACGATCATCAGGCCGTACGCCGATGTCGTGATCGCGTCGCCCCAGAACAGCCAGCGAAACGAATGCTCCGCCAGAAATCCTCCGACGGGTGCTGCGAATGCGAAACCCAAATTGAATGCGATGTACATCAGCCCGAACGCCAGCGGCCGTTCCTTCGTGTCGACAAGATCGCCAACCATCGCTGAAGCCGCCGGACGGTACAGGTCGGAGGTCAGCGAAAATAAAAACATCAGCGACAGAATGCCCCACCGGCTTTCGACCACCGACATTGAGACCAGCGTGGCTGCTCCTCCGAACAAGGCCAGCAGCATGATTGGCTTGCGTCCAAAGCGATCAGCCAGTTGCCCGCCCGCCAGCGACGAAATAATCGAACCGGCTCCGAAGACGCCGAAACAATTTGTGGCGAAGGTGACTCCGTAGCCCAGGTGTTCGCTGACGTAAATTGTCATAAACAGCATCACAAACGCGCCCGCTCGATTGATGAACGAGCCCAGGCACAGAATGAGAACCGGCACTGGCAGCCGCGCATACGGGCCGATCGTTCTTGCGAAAAGTCGAGGCGTGGCAACGGGAGGAACGGCGGAAGTCGGGTAGGTCGGTTCAATGGCCGCAATGCTGTTCTGGATTTCCGGCATGAGATCAGTGCTTCTGACGCGGGTGAGGACGAGACAGGTTCGGGACACGCAATCTGACAAAAGGTTGAACGCAAAGAAGCCCGGCTTTTTAAAAAAGCCGGGCTTCTGTCCCCGTCAAGCTTGCCATCTCATGAGCAAAGGGAGCAACGAGAGCAACGCCGGCGATTTCGCTCTCAAATCGTCACCCGCTCACCACGCCAATCGGCTGGCGGGCCATCCCGCCTACCGGCTGAAGTTCAGGGCGGCCGCGTTGTTGCCGGCGACTTTGAAGCTGAAGGCATCTGTGCCGGTGGTGTTCATGCTGCCACCCAGTTTCTGGTTGTCGCTTGAGCGAACCAAGGTCAATGAGCCGTTGGCGATGGTGTAGTTGCCGCTAAAGCTGCTGGCGGAACCATTCTTGTTGGTCGCGGACCAGGTGAAGCTTTGGTCGGCGTTTAGAGTCAACTGAACGTGGGCTCCGTTGCCGAGGTTGGCGGACCATGTTTCGACGTGAGCTGGCGTTGCGGCCTGCGGTTGTTGTGGTGTCGCAGCGGTCTGTGGCGGTGCGAATCCACCAAGTGCCTGCAGTGCGGACGTTTGAGCATTCTCCTGCGTCGGTGCTGGTGCCTGAGGTTGCGGTGCGGGCGCCGATTGTGGTGTGGGCGCTGTTTGCGGTGCCTGAACTGTCTGCTGAGTCTGGCTCACTGGCTGCACGGGCGTTTGCTGAGGTGCAACGGCCTGCTGAATGACGGGCTGTTGCACGGGCGGCGGCGGAGCAACCACTTGTTGTACGGGCTGGACGTGTTGTACCGGTCGAATCACTTGCGTGGGACGATAGGTGCTGTGGCTGGAATAGCCATAGCTGGATTGTCCATAGCTTGAGCCGCCGTAGCTGCTGTATCCGCCGGAATAGCTGCTCGATCGTCCCCCGGAGTATCCGCCGCCACCGCTGCGGCCGCGACACGCATTGGCGTCGTCGATAGTCGTCAAAGTGGTTCCGATGGCGAAAGCGGTGATCAGTGCAGTGTGGCGTGAAAATTTCATGGTTCCGGTCCTTTTTCGTTGTTGAACGGGTGATTTTGTGTCGGGCATAACACCCTCAGCGAGGAACCGAAGAATGTGTTACAGGCCCGTTGCGGCATTTATGAAGAATTTCAAACGAACCAGTGAGGCCCGCAGCGGCAGGTGCAGCCGCTTGTTGGGGCGGGGCGACTTGCCGTGGGACTCGCCGGAGTTCCTCCGATTCGACCACAGCGCGGGATTTCTGGCGAAATCCACCACTTCCCTATGGGCGGATGCATCCCGCGGCAGCCCGAAAACGCGGCTCGGGTGTTTCATTTCAAAGGTTTCTGAGTACACTGGTAGGTCCCCCGACTGCTGAGAATCCCGCCCGTTTACCACTTCCCCGTTTCGCTGCTGCAATGAAACGTTTTGCCATGGCCTGCCCCCGGGACAACTACTCAACGCAAAATGCTGCCACTGCGAGGCCGCTCTGGCAGTGCTTCGTGTGTGTCGCCGTGATGCTGGTTCCGCTTACTGGCAGTGCCGACGAAGTCGACGCGCGCCACGCTCAGCTTCAGCACTTCGAAACTCACGTTCGACCGATTTTGCACGCCCGCTGCGTGAAATGTCATGGCGAAAACCAGCAGCAGGGCGAGCTGCGACTGGATTCTCTTGAAGGGCTGCTAATGGGGGGAGACTCAGGCCCCGCGGCGAAGCCCGGCAAGGTGGACGAAAGTTTGCTGCTGGAAGCTGTCCGATATGAATCGTTCGAGATGCCGCCGGACAAGCCATTGTCCGACAAAGAGATCGCTCATCTGGAGCGGTGGATCGCCGACGGCGCAGCATGGCCGACTCACGAGGGCAAGTCGGTGCGTCTTTCAGGCGCGATGTTCACAGATGAGGAGCTGAACTTCTGGAGCCTTCAACCGATCGCTCACCCGGCGCCCCCGGTGACTCAACGCGATTGGGGTGTGAATGAGATTGATCAGTTCGTCGGCGCGAAACTGGAAGCAGCGGGAATCACTGCTGCGGCTCAGGCGAGTGACGACGTCTTGATACGCCGACTGTATTTCGATGTACTGGGCCTGCCGCCATCGCCTTCTGATGTGGCCGATTTCCTGGCGAACGATTCGCCAGACCGGTGGAATCAACTGATCGATCGGCTGCTCGCAGACACTCGTTACGGCGAACACTGGTCGCGCTACTGGCTGGACATTGTGAGGTATGCGGAATCGGATGGCTTTCGAGCCGATTTCTACCGACCCGATGCATGGCGGTATCGCGACTATGTTGTGAATGCCTTCAACAACGATAAGCCGTACGACCAGTTTGTGACCGAACAGCTTGCCGGTGATGAGGTCGCTCCGGAGAAGGCTGAGGCGTTAGTGGCGACCGGTTTTCTGCGCACGTATCTCTACGAGTACAACCAGCGAGATGCTCGCACGCAGTGGCAGGACATTCTGAATCAAACGACAGATGTCACCGGCGAAGCATTTCTGGGTCTGGGCGTCGGGTGTGCTCGCTGTCATGACCACAAGTTCGATCCAATTCTGCAGGAAGATTACTTCCGACTGCAGGCGTGCTTCGGCACGATGATGCCTCGAGACGATGTGCCCGCAGCGGATCTTACGGATCGGCAACAGTACGAAGAACAGTATCAGGCATGGCTGAAAAAAGGAGCCGACCTGCGGCAGCAGCTGGATGCAATTCGCGGGCCGTATCTTGAGCGAGCAGCGAAGGCCGCGGTTGAAAGATTTCCGGAAGACGTCAAGTCGATCATGGACAAATCGCCGCAGGACTGGACTCACCTGGAGGCTCAACTGGCCGATTTGATGAACCGTCAGGTGCTGTACGATCAGGCACGGATGAAGATTAAGAAAGAAGACCAGGAACGGATCGACGAGCTGGAAAAGCAGATCGCCGAAGTGGCTGGTCGCGAACCTCAAAAACTGCCAAGTGCCATTACAGTGGCGGACAACGGTCCAACGCCGCAACCGATTCATATCGGTGGCAATCCAGAACGAAAAGTCGTCCCTCCGGGCGGGCTGACGATCATAAAAACCGTCGCGTTTAAGGTTCCTGAATTGGAATCGTCGACCGGGCAACGAACCGCGCTGGCCAAATGGATTACCAGCCCGGAAAACCCGCTGACCGCGCGAGTGATCGTGAATCGTATCTGGCAGCGTCACTTCGGAACGGGACTGGTCGCAACAGCCAGCGACTTCGGGACGCTGGGCGGACGGCCCAGTCATCCACAGCTGCTGGACTGGCTGGCCAGCGAATTTGTTAATCATGGCTGGAGTATCAAGTGGTTGCACCGGAAGATTTTGACCTCCGCTACGTGGCGGATGTCGGCCTTCCATCCAAATGCTGCCAGCGTCGAGCGAATTGATCCTGGTAACGAGCTTCGATGGCGATTCAACATTCGGCGTCTGAACGCAGAACAGATTCGCGATGCCATTTTAACGGCGTCGGGTGAACTGAAGTCAGAGCAGGGCGGGCCGTCCGTTGATCACAACAGTCTGCGGCGCTCGTTGTACCTGAAGGCGATTCGCAACAAGCCCGAACCGCTGATGAGGTCCCTTGATGGTGTCGATGGATTGAACAGCATTCCGAAACGCAGCACGACAACCACGCCAACTCAGGCGTTAAACCTGATGAACGGCGATTGGCTGCGAACTCGATCCGAAGCGATGGCTCGCCGTGTGCTGGATGTGACGGCGAGTGACGATCTGAAGGCCGCGGCCGATCTGGCGTTTCGCATCGCTTTGGGACGCACTGTGGATTCCGAAGAAACTTGGGTGGCAGTGAAGCTGATCAGCGATGCGACGGAGAGTACTTCGCGGGTCGACAACGCTCTTGAAGGGTCGCTGGCGGGATCCGGTGCCGGGGTGCACATCGGCGATGACGGCCTGCCTCCGCTGTCGACACCCACGTTCGAGCCAGAGGTCACTCCACCGTTTACGTTTGCTGCGATTTTTCAGCTAAATTCGCTGTATCAGGATGCAACTGTAAGGACGTTGATTTCTCAATGGGACAGCAGCAACAAACGAACTGGTTGGGCGATTGGCGTTACCAGTGAGCGGTCGGCCTTCAAGCCGCGAAACCTGATTCTGCAGGTCGTTAGCGACAAGGGCTACGAAGTCGTGGCATCGAATCTGCGGCCTGAATTGAACAAACCCTACTTTGTGGCGGTGACGGTCGAACAGGCGGACGCCGGTAATGGGCGAGCGACCTTTTATCTTCAGCCGTTGAGCAAACCGGCGGCGGAATCGCGGCCAGGTGAGTTGCAGACGGCGACGGTCGACTTCAAGAGTGCCAGGGAAATAATGGGGCAGTTTCCCATCGTGTTGGGCGGTCGCTTCAAGCAGGCTCAACATCGCTGGGACGGGCAGTTGGATCAAGTGGCGTTGATTCCGAGCGTACTATCGGCGGCTGACATTCATTTGCTTTCGGTCAGACGTCTGGCGACTAAAGCCGTGTTACCACATTCACCGCTTGCGGTTTGGGATTTTGACAATGAACACAGCCGGCTGGTGGACGTGACAGCTCATCGCCACGTTCTCACAACAGAAACCAAACTGACACTGAACCCGATAGAAAAAGGCGTGGCCGAGTTGTGTCACGTGTTGTTGAATTCGAATGAGTTTGTATACGTTGACTAAGTCATGACGAACTACCAAACACGACGAGAAATGCTGACCACTGCGGGAATGGGTTTTGGAGCCCTGCCGTTGGCCGCGTTTCTGCAAAACGAGGCTTCTGCGCAGGCGGGTGTGAACCCCAACGCCGTAACAGTCCCACATCGGAAAACCAAAGCGAAGAGTGTCATCTTTTTGTTTATGGAAGGTGGTCCCAGTCACATCGATTTGTTCGATCCCAAGCCCCTATTGCGGAAGCTGGAAGGACAGTCGCTACCGGAATCTTTCGAAAAGCCAGTGACGGCTATGGGTGAAGCCAATTCGCCTTTACTGGCCGACCGACGTCGTTGGGCTCAGCACGGCGAAAGCGGTTTGTGGGTGTCCGACTGGCTGCCTCACACAGCGAAGTGTGTTGACGATCTTGCCGTGATTCGGTCCTGCTGGAGTCAGGGAATTAACCACGCCGGCGGTGTGTGTTCGATGAACACCGGGTCACCAATTGCCGGTCGACCGTCACTGGGAGCGTGGGTGAATTACGGGTTGGGCAGCGTTAACGAAAACCTGCCCGCGTTTGTCGTGATGCAGGATACGAATGCGTCGGTGGTGAATGGAACTCGCAACTGGGGCACCGGTTTCATGCCCGCCATTTATCAGGGCACCGCGTTCAATACGACCGGCAATCCGATCTCAAATTTAACGCGGCCAAAAGGGGAAGACGAAGCCGCTCAATCCCGCAAATTGACCGCGCTGGATTTCCTGAACCGTCGCCACGCTGCCGCCAGGCCTCAGCAAACCGAACTGGAAGCTCGCATCGCCGGATACGAACTCGCCTTCCGCATGCAGTCATCGGCTCCTGAAGCGGTCGATCTGACGGCAGAAACTGAAGAGACTCAGGCGTTGTACGGGATGGACAACAAGACGACAGCGACGTTCGGTCGTCAGTGTCTGCTGGCTCGGCGAATGGTTGAACGCGGCGTTCGGTTTGTGCAGCTGTATCACGGAGCAGGCAGCAAGTGGGATTCTCACAGCGCCATCGAGGGAAACCACACGATGTTGTGTGCTCAGACCGACAAGTGTGTGGCCGGACTATTGAAAGACTTAAAGCAGCGTGGGCTGCTGGATTCCACGCTAGTCATCTGGGGTGGAGAATTCGGCCGGACTCCGATGAGTGAAAAAGGAGATGGTCGCGATCACAATCCCACCGGCTTCACAATGTGGATGGCGGGCGGCGGCGTGAAGGGCGGCCAGACGATCGGTTCGACGGACGAGTTAGGTTTGCACGCCGTCGAAGATCGTTTGCACGTGCACGACCTTCACAGCACGATCCTGTGGCTGATGGGCCTGAATCATCGCGAAGTTGTCTACTACGACAAAGGCCGGCCGGAACGAGTCGACCAGAACGAGGGGCATCCGTTCACGGGGATCGTCGGTTGATGCTTGATGCGTGAGTCACGTTGCTCCCATCCTCGAAAACGCCACCGATTTCCTTTTCCAGACTTTGCTTACGGGGCGGTCCGGAATAACCTGTCGCCGTCGTGGGCCGGAGAGCCTGCCTTCGTTCGCCTTCGTGACGCGCCCACCATTCAGAATGTCACTCTCACTTTCGGAATACGCTGACTCGCTGGATCAGCGAGACCTAATCTGGCCGAAGGTGCCTGCGCCAAAACCCGTCAATGCGAAACCGGCGATTGACCCGCTGCCGGGCGTTAAGGCCGTTTTGTGGGATGTGTACGGTACGCTGTTGCGAACGCCCGATTGCGGCTTCACGCTGTTTCCTGAACAGGAAGTCCGTCTGCAGGTGGCATTGGAAAAGACGATCCACGAATTCAATATGTGGATCAGCATGTATCGCAAGCCCGGACCGCCGTGGCAGTCCATGATTAATCAGTACCGCGACTACGCAGAACGCCTGGCCATGGTCGGTACGAAGCATCGTGGCGACATTACCGATGTGAATCTGGTCCATATCTGGCAGGCGGTGGTCGATCGGCTATTTGATAAGGAATATACTTACGACGAGGGCGAACTCGGCGATGTCGAGGACCTTAGCGAAAAGATCGCGTTCTTCTTTCACCGTTGTCTGCAGGCGATAGAAGCCCGTCCGGGCCTGTCCGATGCTCTGACCCAGCTACATGAAGCTGGTATCAAGCAGGGAGTTCTGGCGGACGGTCAGCCATTTACCATGGTGCAGCTGGCGAGATCGCTCGCGGAGGAAGGCTCGCCGCCCCCGTTGTTTCGCCTGTTTCCGTCGGCGCACAATCTGCTGTCCTATCAAATGGGCATCCGAAAGCCGTCGCCGTCCCTGTATAAGCAGGCCGCAGGACAGTTGGCAGCACATGGCATTGAACCGTCTGAAATCCTGCACGTTAGCTGTCGCTTGAAAACGGATCTGGCCCCGGCAAAAGCGGCAGGAATGAAGACAGCGCTGCTGGCGGCTGAGAAAACAGGGCTTGAGGCAACCGCGAATATGATTAAAGATCCGCAAACCCGGCCTGACCGGTTGCTCACGGATGTTACGCAAATAACATCTGTGATTGGGTTTGGGTAAATTTCCCCCTCCGACCGGATTGAAAGAGAAACAAAAGCAGAATTCCATGCCGTCCGAACCGCTTGTAGACATCAGTCAGTACGACTTTCAGAACCCGATTTACACTCAGGACGACATCCGTCGAGTGAACCCGCAACGTCATGAAATGGAACAACTGACGGCGATCGTGCACGTCGATGAGGAAAATCACCTGATCGTGGGCTACAAAGAAGTGACTGACAAGGAATTCTGGGCGGCAGGACACATGCCCGGCTTCCCTTTGATGCCAGGAGTGGTGCAGTGCGAAGCGGCCGCTCAGATCGGCGGTTTTTATGCTCGAAAGTTCGACCTGATTGGCGGCGATTATCTGGGGTTTGGCGGCATGGATGCTGTTCGGTTTCGCAAGCCCGTCTTCCCGAACTGCCGCCTCGACCTGGTGGCCAGCGTCGTGCGTGTACGAGCTCGCAAGCTGGCTCAGTTTCGCTTTCAGGGATTCGTCGACGGACAGATGATGTTCGAAGGCGAAATGCTGGGCGTCACCGTCAGCCGCGATCAGGTTTAGTCGCACAATGCAAACCGCTCCCATCAAGCCATTAAAGCCGTATTTTCAGGTCATCGACGATGTCGGTGAACACATCGACTGGCGCGCGTTCTTTGGCAATGACAATCCGGTTGAACTGGATATCGGCTGTGGTCGAGGACTCTTCACGTTTTCAGCCGCCGAACGAAATCCGGACGTCAATTACCTCGGCCTGGAAATCGATTACCGCGAAGGCCGTCGTGCCGCAACTCGTTTGCTCAAGCGCGAAATGCCCAACGCCCGCATCATTGGCGGCGACTGCAACATCGTGCTGACGAAGCTGATCGACAAACATTCGGTCCAGGCGGCTCATGTGTATTTCCCTGATCCGTGGTGGAAGAAGCGACATCACAAACGCCGTTTGTTTACAGCCGAGTTCACGGACATTCTTGCGGACGTGGTGCAGCCGGAAGGTCATGTGCATTCGTGGAGTGATGTTGCGGAATACTTCGACATCATCCGCGACCTGATGGATTCGAACGAGAAGTTCGAAACTCAGCCGGCCCCGACCGAACGTGATCCGGAACACGATCTGGATTACCAAACCAGCTTTGAACGGAAAAAACGCAAGCTGGGTCTGCCAATTTATCGAGGCCTGTGGAAGCGGAAGCCGCTCGCGTAGCTTCCCGCTGCTGTAGGTTGTGCCTTCCGAGGCGAACTACGTTCTCCGGCAACCAGCGTCGGTAACGCACTCGCTTCAGCCGTCAATCTGTCATTCGGTCACCACGCGAATCGCCCGCCGAGGCGTCCCGGCTATCTTTCGCGCGGGACAGTGCCTGCCAAACGAACAGCCAGATACCAGCCATGGTCAGAATGCTGGCCAGGACGGCGTACCACGCCTGCCTTGTCGCGCGTTCGGCCATGACTTTCACATTCCGCAGCGCCTGATTGGCACTTTCCTGCACGATCACCAGCCACGGCATTTCGTCGCTTTTCATCGTGGAAATCGCCGCAATGTACTCATCGGAAAATTCCCTTGCCGTCGGATCGTCCAGTTGCCCAACCGGATCCTGATAAGACGGTTGCTTGATTCCTACGTTGCGTCGTTGAGGCAGATTTTGATTCGTGTCGATCGCCTGCTGCACGGCTTCAATTGTCTGATCGCTGAGCTTCAGCTTGGCAAATAGCTGTTCGGCTTCACCACTGGAGCGATTTGTCAGGATGTCCGGGTCCAGCCATTTGTGGTCGACTAATTGCCAAGTCCGCATGTCGGCCAGAGCGATGACGTGGGTCGGGTCATTTTCCTGAATGTCTTCCCCCTGAATATCCTGTCCCAGTCGAGTCTGCAGGTCGCCCAGGTGCAGCGTGCGAGCAAACACGCCGATGACCTTACCATCCGGATCGCGGACCGGCACGCTTAATCCAACCATGTAGCGATTGGTATTTTCGCTGATGAACGCTACGGAGACGTGCGGCTCCTGAATGGGGACCACATCGTCCGGGACTTTGTCCTTGTCGTACTGAAAATCCAATCCATGAAAATAGTCGCGCCACGCATAGTTCTCACCGAGTGACTTGCCGAACGGTCGTCGCCAAATCTGGTTTCCTTTCGCGTCCGTCAGGAACCAGCTTGTATCCTGACTACGACCGTGACTGTCGTTGTAGTCATCCGCTTCTTCGCGAGCGGCGTCCAGCACCTGCATCCATTCCGGACGCTCTTCAAACAGTTTGCCGTGAAGCAGCTTCATTTCGGCAACCACGTCGTCCGTGGGTTGTTTCATTAACTCCGTCAGCAGCTTGATGATGTTCTGATCGTTGACGACGACCTTCAACGCCAACAGGCGAAATTCCAGTTCCGTCTGCAACGAATTCGCCTGGCTGCGCGCGGTTAACAGGCTGCGTTCCTGAGCGTCCGCGACCAGGTTTTTCTCCATTTCGGCGATGTTGCGATCGAGCGCTCGCACAAAAATCGGCACCATGGCACTCATCAGCAATATGGGCCCCAGCACGCCAAGAAGTAACAAAGGACGGCGGGACCGATTGCGTTCTCGTGCAGCCAGCAGATTCAAAATCGCCTGCGCGTTCGGAAGTCGTACCGTTGGATCATCGACAAGGCATTGGTCCACCACCGCGGCCAGATGCCGATCGACTCCTTTGACCGCATGATGTCGATCGGGCGGCGGAGTGTCACAAATATGTTGCTGATAGAGCTGGAGCCGGTCCTGCAATGATTCTGCGGATTCCAGCTGTCGCTGAATCTCCGGTTCGCGGTAAGGCGGTTGCCCGGTCAGCATGTGATAGATCAATGCACCGACAGCATAGACGTCCCAGCGAGCGTCCGGGACCGCTTCCAGGTCGGCCTGCTCGGGAGCCATATAATACAACGTGCCCAATGCCGGACTTTGTTCATGCGACATGCGCGACTGGCCGAAGTCGCACAGGCGAACCTGAAACTGAGCGTCCAGCAGTACGTTGTCAGGCTTCAAATCGCAATGCAGTACGCCGGCCCCGTGAGCCTCAATCAATGCGCCGCAAACCTGTTGAGCGATGCGCACCGTTTCTTCGACGCCGAGTGGCCCGGCGGCAAGGTATGCTCCCAGCGACCCGTTTTCGACAAACTCCATGACGTAATACGGAGGTTCGGCATTCCAGCCGACGTCTAACAGCCGCACGATATTGCGCGAAGAATGGAGTGTCGCCAGTTTTTCCACTTCGCGGTTCAGTAGCGACCAGTTCAGCCCGCGTCGATGAGGGTAATACTTGATGGCGACCATGCGCCCCGTGTGGTCTTCTCGTGCCAGCCAGACGGTGCCATATGCTCCGGTGCCAAGCCGGCGCAGCATCGAATAGCCTTCGATTTCCGAAGGAGGATCGTTCCCCTGCAGACTCAGCCGCCGCGCACCTTCGCGCTCGTCATCGTCCTGAACTTCGGTTTGATCGGGGTTGGCCATGATGCTGCTATTCGCGGGGTATTAAGGCGACGATCATACGCTTTGCCGTCCGCGACAGCCACTATCCTTTTGCACCCTATTGTCGTCCACAATCCGTCAGGGTAAACTCGTGCTGGCCGACTTCACCAAACCGCATCCGACTGAGACCCCGCCATGCTTAATCTCACCAGCAACGGAACCGCGCACACGTGCAACGGTGCGACCCGCCGTGACTTTCTGCAAGTGGGAACACTGGGTGCCGCCGGACTGACGATGGCTCAGTACGCTCAGGCCAAGGAAGCGGGAGCCGTTAAGCCGGGGCATGACGAACGTTCGTGCATCATGATCTTCAACCTTGGTGCCCCCAGTCAGCTCGACACGTTCGACATGAAGCCCAATGCACCGTCAGAAGTGCGAGGCCCGTTTAAGCCGATCGATACTACCGGTGACTTTCAGATTTCTGAAATCCTGCCGAAGCACGCAGAGATCGCTGAGCACTTTTCGCTGGTTCGGTCGACTCATCACACCGGTGCTGCGGTCCACGACGCGGGTTGGCAGATGATGCAAACCGGGAGGCAATTCACAGGGGGCGTCGACACGCCCCACGCAGGTGCCGTCCTTAGTTTTCTGAAAGGCCGCCGCACCGACCTTCCTCCGTTTGTTGTGCTGCCCGAAACAATGGGGCGGGGCGGTGGCAACTTGCCAAATGGTCAGGCGGGCGGATTCCTCGGCAAGTCTCACGATCCATTTTCCCTGATGGCTGACCCGTCCAAGCCCGACTTCCAGGTGCCTGACCTGCTGCCGCCCAAAACATTTGGCGAAGCTCGATTGAACCGCCGCCAGAAGCTGCGCGACCTGATCGACGATACCGTGAAGGACTTCGAAGCGACGGAAAACGCGGCTCTGCTGGACGAAAACTTTCAGGCCGCGTATCGCATGATGACCAGCACTCAGGCACGCGATGCGTTCGACCTCTCGAAAGAATCTGATGACACGCGCAAACGCTACGGAATGAATCGTTTTGGTCAGTGTTGCCTTCTTGCGCGCCGGCTTGTGGAAGCGGGTGTTCGCTTTGTCACTGTGAACACATTCCTAACCGTCTTCGACGAAATCACGTGGGACATCCACGGCTCGAAGCCTTTCACATCGATTGACGGTATGAAGAACATCGTGGCCCCGATGTATGATCAGGGCTATTCCGCATTGATCGGCGATCTGCAGCAGCGAGGCATGCTGGACAATACGCTTGTGTGCAACCTCGCCGAATTCGGACGCACTCCCAAAGTGAATCCGGCGGGCGGTCGAGACCACTGGCCTCAATGTTTCACCACCTACTTTGCCGGCGGCGGAGTGAAGGGCGGTCGGGTTGTTGGAGCCAGCGACCCAATCGGAGGCGTTCCCGCCGATCGTCCTGTGTTACCGGGCGACGTTGTCGCGACGATCTTCCACAGCCTGGGCATGAAGCTCGAATCTCACCTCCCCGGCCCCGCCGGTCGCCCGTTCCCGCTGGTCGACTTCGGCCACAGTGAGATTCACGAGTTGTTTTAGCTGCTTCGCTTCGATCTTTGGACGAAGAATAGGCATGTCAGTCGCAACTGCTTGCGGCCTCGCCTCAGTGTCCAAATGGAAAAAGTGTCCGCGCAGAAAAAAGCCCTGCTCCTTAAAAGAGGCAGGGCTTGGTTTACGAGTTCACCGCAGCACGCGGGCCGCTAGTTCTGAACTGTCTGCTGGCCCTTCAGCATTTCTGTGTAGTCCAGTGTGATGTTCAGCAGCTCTTTGTTGTAGAAGTCCTTCGGGAACAGCTCCTTTTCGTCGCCGTTGCCGCTGGCCTTTTTCATCGTTTCCTCTTCTTCTTCACGCTCGCGTTCGATTTCTTCTTCTTCTTTTCGAAGCGTCTCTTCGTGAAGGGAAATCGTTTTGCGGTTCTTGCGAGCCAGATAGCGGCTGATGTTCTGCCGCACCTTTTCGAAGTCAGGATCCGCGCTGACTCGCTGCTGGCTACGTTGAGCCAGTTGCTTTGTCAGGTCCTCGTTTCCGAACGAGGTGAACTGCAAGTACTGGGCTCGTCGAATACGGTCGAATTCCAAAGCGTTGTCCATGGAATCTTCGCCGATGTCGCGGTTGTTCAGAATTGATGGCAGCACGATGTCGGACATCACGCCCTTGTTTTGAGTGCTGTCGCCGTTGACGCGATAGAACTTGCTGATCGTCAGCTTCAGTGCTCCACGCGGCGTTCGTCGCAGGGAAATCGGGCTGGTGACGTTCATAACGTTCTGAACGGTGCCTTTGCCATGAGTTGTACGGTCGCCGACCACGATTCCGCGGCGGTAGTCCTTGATCGCTCCGGCAAAGATTTCAGATGCGGACGCCGACAGACGATTGCAGACAACCACCATTGGCTTACGCCATTGCATGTCCGGGTCTTCGTCGTCGTAGGCTGTGACTGCGTTGTTCGGCTCACGAACCTGCACAACTGGCCCCTTCGGAATGAACAGGCCCGACACTTCGATCGCTTCGCTCAATGCTCCGCCGCCGTTCCAGCGGAGGTCGACAATCAAAGAATCCACGCCCTGCCGTTGAAAATCGGCCAGCACTTTCTTGACGTCGCGACTGGTACTCTTGAAGCTGCCGCCGCGCGATGCTTCCTGGAAGTTTCGGTAGAAGGAAGGAATGTTCAGCACGCCGATTTTGCCAGGACGGCCGTCGATCCACTCCGACGTTTCGATGACTTCGCCTTTGACCTCCTGGTCCGTTAGCTTCACCATCTGGCGCATCATTGTGTAGTCTTCAATGCCGCCCGCTTCTTTGCGAACCTGCAGAGTGACCGTCGTTCCCTTGGGCCCACGAATCTTTTCAACAACTCGCGACAGCTTCATCTCAACGACGTCAACCAGTTCTTCCTCACCGGCAGGGCCGTCCGGATCCACGCCGATGATTTTGTCGCCCTTGACGAGTTTACCGTGAGTCGCCGCAGCGCCACCTTTGATGACTTCTTCAACAACGGTGTTGCCGTCGTCGAACTTCAGCCGAGCACCGATGCCTTCCAGTTGCAGATTCATCACGATCTGGAAATCTTCCAGCGTCTGTGGCGACATGTAGCTGGAGTGCGGATCTAAAACGTGTGTGAGCGACGACAGATACAATTCCAGAACCTCATGCGGTTCTGTCTGCTCAAGCAGATTGCGATTGCGGCTGTAACGCTTGTGGAGTCGGGTGCGAGCTTCTGACAGATCGGTGTCGTCCATCTTCAGCATCAGCAGGTCGAATTTAATACGCTTGCGCCAGCGGTCGGCCAGTTCGGCTTCGTCTTTGGCCCACTGCAGATCGTCAGGGTCCAGCACCATTTCTTCCTGAACGGTGAAATCGTGGTCGACATCAATCTGTTTGCCGATCAGGTCCGAACGATCACGCATGCGAAGCAGAAATCGTTCAAACACCTGTTCTGCGAACTTCACATCCCCCGCACGAATTTGATCGTCCAGTTGAGTGGCGTAGGCATTGAAGCCGTCGATATCCGCCTGCAGGAAATACAGTTTTTGAGGGTCCCAGACGTCGATGTACCGATTCAGCAGTCGCTTTGAGATCTCATCATTAATGGACGGATGGTTGATGTGTCGAGCACTCACCATCTCGGCCACTATTTTGGCCGTTTTTCCATCTTCCTGAGTCACGCGCGCCGTGTCGGCGGCGAACGTCAGGTACGTACCCGCTGACATCACGGCTGTCAGAACCAGCCCGGTGACAAATTTCGTTCGCATAATTGAGGTCCTCAAAGTCGCCAGAATAATTCAGCAAAGACAGGCAGTTCAGGAAGAATCATTGCCTGCAATGATGATGGGTATTGCAGAAGGGGTTGAATGTCCAGCTTTCGGCCACAAGAACCATGAATCTCAGCGAAAGTGCTGATCTATCTGCCTCTTATCGCCCGACAGAGATCACGGAAACTGACCGCGTCTGATGATCGTAGGTTAGATCGGTGATTTATCGCAAGGTATTTGTGCGCAACAGCATATAGCCAGACGTCGCAGTTCACGACCGCCAACCGGACGTTGCCGCCTGGCTGCCGAAACGGACGATATTTGTCCGATTCCTGATTGCTTTTCGTCGGTCTACCGAAACGGCAATGCCGGTTTGGGCCGAGCGATTTGCAGAGTCGACAGAATTTTGGTCGCCGAATCCGCGAACTCCGCTTCGTCCTTCTCGGCATGAGAAAACACGAGCGAGAACTGTTGGCCGGACGCTTCTGAACACAAATAGTAGTCCCAGATTATTGTCTCGCCATCCGCGTTTCCAACCCCCTGAATTCGTCGAATTCGCCATTCTGCGTCGTCACGAACGGTTTCCTCCTTTGTGACTTTGCCTCGACGTTCCGCAACAGACTCCGTGACGTCGGCCAGAAATTCTTTATCTGGTGTGTGTTCTTTGGGCGGCACCGCTACAGCACTGGAGATATTGCACTGCGAAATCAGGTTGCCATCTCGCAACTGCCGCATCATCAGCACGGTCGGCGTTTCGTGGAACAAGTGCCATTCGCGACTGTGCCGAAACTGAAGTCGTAGCGGGGTTTGAAGAACCAGAAGCTTTTGAGAATCTGAAGGTGATTCACGGATCGGCGGCGTATCGGCCGCTGGTGAGCGATCCGTTGCCTGCTGTGTCCATTTGATGTCGACGGTCACGTCCAGCCCCGGACTCACAGGGCCGGGCGATCGCTTTTCCTTTTGTTGAGCTGTAAAGCTTTCGATCAGTCCTGCTTCGCGGTCAATCACGAATTGCCCGTCAAACGAGATCTCCGACGCTGAGCCACGTACTGCTCCTGAGATCTTTCCTTCAAACGTCACGACGGCCTTCTTTGAACTGACGGTTTCCAGACGACAGGTTGTCGATTGTTCGACGACCGCTTCGATGCCGGTCAGCATGGGCACGACCCAGACGTCAGTGTTCCATTTGTCATCCTTTGATACCGACGACCCGGGCAGCATCGCTCCGACGGCGATCGGGTCGAACGGTATTTCCAGAAGGTCAAGCTGCTTGCGCGGCAGTGAGTACTTTGGCGACACCTTCAGCAACCCGGTCTCGTCGCCAAACACATGGATGGAACGGTACGCCGACAGCAGCGCGACTTTCGTCACGTGGTCAGCGCCTACCGTCGTGGTGGTGGCCGCCGATTCGAATTTCCGAACGGCTCGCAACGAAAACGGCCCGCCCAAATCGGTTGGGAATGGCTCATTGCGGAATTGAAACTCACCGGACGACTTCAATGGAAAACGCCGCGCGCCGTCTGCCGACGGTGTGACAATTTCGCCGGTGATCTGAACGTCGTAGTCGATGGTGGTCGCTACGTCTCGATCGATCGTCAGGCTGGTTGCGTCGTCAGCCACGGAAGGTGATTGAATGCTGAATACCGCCAGGGCGACGCAGACGGTTGCTCGAAACCGAATCAAAGTCGCACCAAGGCAGATTTCCTTCGTTTTCGTGCCGACGCCAGTACGAACTGTCGACCGTGACACCTTCGTCTGAGAAATACCCATCACTGCTTCCTTGCCCAAGACATGCCCGAAATCGGAGCATAAGGAAGCAGGCGGCTGGCGTCGATGCGAGTTTACTTCACGAGTTCCTGTGTGCTCGCGTCGGAACTGCTTCCTGCCAGTTCGTGGGCGGCTTTACACAGGCCGGCTGCGTCGAGGCCGAGGTCCGCCAGCAATTCGCCTCGCGGACCGTGTTCGACAAATTCGTCGGGAATTGCCAGCACCTTGATGCGGTCGGTTGGCTCGCCCATGCGATTGGCGGCTTCCAGGACTGCGCTTCCGAAGCCGCCGCAGATGGCGTTTTCTTCGATCGTGATCACGAAGCCGGTTTCGATAGCTCGACGGATCACGTCCTCATCCACCGGCTTCACAAACCGAGCGTTCACGACGCCGACATCCAGCCCTTCGCCACGCAGCTTTTCGGCGGCTTCGATGGCTCGCGGAAGTAATACGCCGCAGGCCAGGATATTGCCGTCTTCGCCCCATGACATGACTTCAGACTTGCCCATTTCGATTGGAGCCACGCTGCGTTCGACCGTTTCCGCGTTGGTTTTCGGATAGCGGATGGACGATGGCGAATCGATGCTAAGAGCGAAGTCCAGCATGAGCGGAACGTCCAGTTCGTCGCCTGGAGCCATCACGACCATGTTGGGGAAGATTCGCATGTACGAATTATCGAACACGCCGTGATGCGTCGGCCCGTCCGGTCCGCACAGGCCCGCTCGGTCCATGCAGAACACCACAGGAAGGTTTTGCAGAGCCACTTCCTGAAAGATCTGATCGAAACTTCGCTGCAGAAATGTGCTGTAGATATCGACGATCGGCCGCATCCCGCTCTTCGCCATCCCGCCTGCGAATGCGACCGCATGTCCTTCGCAAATGCCGGTGTCGAAAAAGCGGTCAGGGAATTCGTCCCGAATTTTGTTCAGCTTGTTGCCCGCGCACATGGCCGCCGTTAGCACGCACACTTTTTCGTCGGCCTGCATCGCTTGATGAATCGCGTCGGCTGCGATGTTGGTGTAGGCGACGCTTTTGTCAGCGCTAACGGGAACGATTTCGTTGTTTTCGTCGCGGCAGAAAGGTGCCGGCGTGTGAAATTTCACCGGGTCTTTCTGAGCCGGTTCGAAGCCATAACCCTTTTCTGTGAACACGTGCAGCAGCACGGGGCCTTTGACTTCCTTCACCATTTCCAGGTATCGCTGCAGCGACTGGATATCGTGGCCGTCGACGGGGCCGATGTAGCGGAAGCCCATTTCTTCGAACAGCATGCCGCCGTGGAAGAACGTCTTCAGCGCTTCTTTAAACTGACCCAGCATGTGTTCGACGGGTTCGCCGACGACGGGCAGCTTGTTCAACAGCCATGACACGTCACGTTTGAGACCGTTGTAAAACGGAGCGACTCGCGCTTTGTCCAGATAGCTGGCGACGCCGCCAACTCGCGGACAAATGCCCATTTTGTTGTCGTTTAAAACGACCAGCAGGTCTTTGTTCAGTCCGGCCGCGTTGTTCATTGCTTCGAAAACAATGCCGGAGGGCAGGGCACCGTCACCGATGACTGCCACAGATTTGCGATCTTCGTCGGAGAACAGCAAATCATCGGCCGTCTTCAGCCCCAGCACCGTCGACACGCTGGAACCCGCATGGCCGGTGACGAATAGGTCGTAATCACTTTCCACGGGGTTCGGGTAGCCCATCAGGCCACCGCGTGTGCGGATGGATTGGAATTCGGGAAAGCGGCCGGTGACCAGCTTATGAGGATAGACCTGATGCCCGGTGTCCCAGATCAGGCGATCCTTCGAGAAGTCAAACACCGAATGCAGCGCGATGCACAATTCCACCACGCCCAGGTTACTGGCGAAGTGTGCAGCTCGGTCGGACACAATGGTGAGCAACGCTTCTCGAATTTCACTGGCGAGCTGATTTTGCTGCTGATCATCCAGATCACGCAACTGCTTTGGTGACTTCAGCTCACTGAGAATCTCAAACGGCATCAGTGATCTCTCTCCACGATGAAACGGGCAAGATGCCGCAAACAGTCGGCTCGATCGTCAAATCCTGCCAGAGCGTGGCAGGCTTCGTCGACCAGTTGCTGAGCTTTGTTGCGGCTGGCTTCAATGCCAATTAAGAAGGGATAGGTGAGCTTGCCCAATTCGTTGTCTCGACCTGTTACTTTTCCGAGGCGTTCGTCACTGCCGGTCACATCCAGCAGGTCATCGGCGATTTGAAACGCCAGCCCCACACATTGCCCGAAGTGTCGCAGCTGGTTTCGCCGATCTGTCGACGCCTGACTCGTCACGGCTCCTAATTCCAGAGCCGCCGTGATCAGCGCCCCTGTCTTCATTCTATGAATTTGAATTAATTGTTCTACGTGAATCGGCGGCGTCTCGCTGGCAGCAATCGGCGAATCTGCTTCCCCTGACGCCAATGCGCCTGCAGAATCCGACGAATTTGAAGCGTTTTTCTGCCGCGGTATGCCTGAGCTTTCCTGAATTCCGGACGGAAATTCGCCCCGTTCGGCCTCCAGGTCCAGAATCTGGCCACCCACCATACCGCTTCCGCCAGCCGCCGTGGCGAGGATTTGCAGGCTGGTCGCCGTCACGGTTGCTGCGGTGGGGGCCGTGGCGAGCGTTTCGAATGCCAGTGTCAGCAGAGCATCGCCGGCCAGAATCGCCAGCGCTTCGCCGAAGACTCTGTGGCTGGTTGGTCGCCCGCGACGCAGGTCGTCGTCGTCCATTGACGGCAGGTCGTCATGGATCAGCGAATACGTGTGGATCATTTCCAGAGCACACGCGGCGGGAATCGCGTCTTCGATTTCGCCGTCGCAAATTTCGGCCGCCATCATCACCAATACTGGCCGCAACCGTTTGCCGCCTGCCATCAGGCTGTATTCGACGGCGTTTTTCAAGGCCACCGGCCAATCACGGCTGGCGATAGACTCGCTTAACGCAGATTCGACGCGCGCTTTGAGTGCGGAGTAGTGTTTTTCGAAGAACTCAGGCGGCATGTCGAGCGGGCGGATTGGTACGGCGGAAAGACTCGGTTCAAGGGCCGGATGGTGACAATGTTGCCGCCCAAATACCATCGAATACAGCTTCACTTCGACCGAAAGGTCTCACTGGCTACAACAAGATGCAGCAGGTCTCGGAAACCGTCGCCGCGTGCTGCCAATTCCGCCAAGATTGAGTCTACGGCCGGACGGTCGGCTGGCGTCAGGTACCGCCCCGTCGCGTAAGCCAGCAGCTTTTCGGTGAGAGCTCGCACGAACTGTTCTTTGCGATCCACCAGAATCGTCTTCAACTGTTCGACATCGCGAAACGATTCGCCGCTGGGCAGTTCGCCGGAAGCGTCAATCGTTGCTCGGTTGCCGTACTTTGTCCGCCAGCGGCCGACCGGGTCGAAGTTCTCCAAAGCAAAACCCATGGGATCGATCTTGCGGTGACAGTCGTTGCAACTGGCCACGCTTCGGTGCTTCTGCAACTGTTCGCGGATCGTCTTCGCGCCGCGGATGTCCGGGTCCAGCGGCTCCACATCGTCGGGCGGTGGGGAAGGCGGCGTGCCCAGAATGTTTTCCAGCAGCCACACGCCGCGCACGATCGGTGATGTGTCGATGCCGTTGGCTGTGACCGTCAGTACGCTCGCCTGTCCAAACAAGCCGCCTCGCCGTTTGTTGTTGAGGCTGACCTTATGAAATCCCTGCTGCTCCGGAACCGGCAAGTCGTAATGCCGGGCCAGTGCTTTGTTGACAAATGTGAAATCCGAACTCAGGAAGTTGGCGACACTCAGGTTTTTCTCCAACAGGTGTCGAGTGAACAGCCGCGTTTCCTGACGCATGGCCGCGTTGAGGTCATAGTGGTAGAAGTCAGGAAACATGTTGCGGTCGGGCGGTTGCGATCCGAGGTTTCTCAACGTCAGCCAGCTATCCAGAAAACCATCCAGAAAGCCTTCCGACTTCGGATCGTCCAGTAGGCGTTCGACTTCTGCCGCCAAAACATCCGGCTTAGCCAACTGGCCGGACTTGACCAGTTCGAACAACCGCTCGTCCGGCATCGACCCCCACAGAAAGTACGACAGCCGCGACCCCAGTGCCGACGTCGACAGTAAACCGTTCTCGTCCGAGGACTGATCCAAATACAAGAACGCGGGAGAACACAGCGCTGCCTTCAGCCCGTCACCATACGCTTCAATGGCCGAGCGTCCGGATTGTTTTCGAGCTGCAATCAACGCCGTGATGCGGTCGATTTCCTCCGGCAGAGCAGGGCGGCGATAGGCGCGAGACAGAAAGCTGGCGAGGTTCTTCCGTATGGTGTCATCGGACAATTCACCGGATTCCGCAGCCTGCTGCCAATCGTCACCTAGAACGGATCGATGGCTTTCGGTCGGCCATTGTTCATAAAGCGGGCCACGAATTTCGAACTTGTGAATGCGGATCTGAGGGAACCAACCATGCTTGATTGCCACATACCTGGCTTCCACGATGCCGTTGCGTTTTAGCTTGGGGTGCATGTCCGGATACTTTCTGTGAACTCGAGTCCACAGATTTCGGACGTCCATCGAACCGTTTTCGAAAGTGAACCGAGGCGTCTTGCCGCGATCCAGCCATACTTCAGTTGTATACCACTGGCGGTCGTCGGCGATATCAAGTTCGGTGAGCAGTGGTTCAATCGGCTGAGTGTGATGCAGTTCGCCAACTCGGCGATCGCCAGGCACGATTCCCAGCCGCAGCGGTTCGGAGGGATCGGTTCCGAGGAAGTCGCGGTCATAGGGATGCTCGCGATTCAACGCTTCGGCTTCGAATCGAATTTCGTAGACACCATCCACCGGCACGCCATCGACAAACTGCCGAATCGCTCCGTAAGCGCCTTCGTGCTTGTCCGCCCCGCGCACTTCGTACAGTGTCATCCATTCAAACTTGTTGGTCGTCCTATGCACCTGATCGATTTCGGGCTGCTGTCGGAACCCGTCTTCGAACGTCCAGGACTTTACGTCAGGTTTCGTCATCGGAGTCAGTGCCTTGTCGACGCATTTTTCAGCGGCCGAAAGGTAGCGCTGCAACAGATGACCCGACGTAACCAGCGCATCGCCGACATTGTCGAGGTTCTCCGTTCGTTGATCCTGCGGGAATCCGTGAGTCGGGTCGAACATCAGCGTTTCGATCTTTAAGAGATCGCGCACCGTGTTGCGATATTCACGAGCGTTCAGTCGTCGCAGCACTGATTCGCCCGTCGCTGCGTTGTGTGATAGTCGGCAATCGCGCCCGTCAGCCACGCAATCACCATGCGGCGTTCGTCGTCCGACGGTTGCGCTTCGTCCGGCGGCGGCATCTCGCTTAAGTTCAACTGATCCAGAATATCCTGCAGGTCAATCAGGTCGTTGTTGTCTGCGATGCGTCCCGAGAGAACATCAAAACGCCGATCCCCTTTCGGCTTCTTCGCACCATGGCATTTCACGCAATACGTCTTCAGAAACGGCGCGACAGTTTTCTTGAAGGCCGAAGCCCGGTCGGTGTCACCGTCCGCAAAGGTCGCCTGAGTGCAAACGAGCAAGACGATACCCGCGAACCAACAACGCAACTGGCTTCCAGGCCAATGGCTGCGTTGCGCCGTGCCATAGCCAGATTGATTTTGAGTACGCACCTTCAAGGAACTTCCTGTCTACGTGGGGCAGAAAAAGTGACCTCCGCCTGCCGAGCGCTATTTCGCCGAGGCCTCTTCGAAACCTCGCCAGTGTATCGCAACCTGTTCGCAAAGAATGATACGGAATTGCGCAATGCGAAACACGCTGGATAAGAACGGTTTTCAGGCGGTTGTCGCCAGCGACCTGGAGCGTGCTTAACCGCCGGTGAAACTATCGGAGTAGGTTTCGGCGGCCCGACGGAACTTTCGCCGCGAGGCGAACCATTGCGGTATGATGGAAGCCTCCGGGTTGCTTTTTCCTGTTCGAGGTCCGTCAGGCTGCGAGTGCCGTCGGGCCGCCGGCACCTACACAAGTCGCAGTGTCTCTCGGGGAGTCCAGATTGCTCATAACCTTCTGCGATGGCGCAGTGCGAAGGCCGCCCCATTCCGTGGAATCATGGTCTGATCGTCGCCATTCCGGCCGTAAGGGAGATTCGGTGACTCACACGCCTTGCTCAATTTTCGGCCACACTTGCTGCTTGTCGCAGCGAACTGCCGTGGGTAGACTCGTAAAAGCTGTGCTGGCGGAATTCGGCCTATGTGCGTTCGCACTTGTGAATGCGAAGGCCGATTGTCAGCAGCTTGAAGGGGACCGTCATGAACTCTGCCGTTCTTCGCCCTAAGATGCACAGACGTCGCGGGTTCACGATCATTGAACTTGTCGTCGTGATCTCCGTTATTGCTGTGCTGGTTTCGTTGTTGGTTCCCGCCGTGCAGCAGGCTCGTGAATCATCGCGGCGGACGAAGTGCCAGAACAATCTCAGGCAGGTCGGCATCGCCATTCACGGCTTTCATGGCACCCGTAAGTTTCTTCCGCCGTCGCGGAACTATGATCATTTCACGACCTGGGCGTTTCTGATCCTGCCGCACCTGGAACAGTTCAACCTGTTCGAATCGTGGGACCCGGAGTTGAAGTATTACTATCAGCCGGATGAAGCTCGGCTAACAAACGTGCCGATGTACTTGTGCCCGTCGCGACGTACCGGCCCGATTCTCAGCACGCAATACGACGATATTCAGTCTCCGTATGAAACCAGCCCGCACGTGCCGGGCGTCGTCAGCGATTACGCCTGTTCCGCGGGCTACGGGCCGCCAGGCGTGTGGAACTGGGTCACGTCGAACGGAGCCATGATCATGGGCAAGGCGACGACGGATCCGCCCACCGTGCCCGACGGAAACTTCGCTCCGCCGAATGCACGACTTAAGACATGGACAAGTCGCACGCGCTTGAGGAATCTTAAAGACGGAACGTCCAATACTATTTTGGTGGGCGAAAAACACGTCCGCCCATCGCGCTACGGGATCGCTCACGAAGACGGAAGCATTTACAACGGCGACCATCCCGGCAGTTTTTCACGCTGCGGAGGACCGGGCTATCCGATCGCGAGAACTCCCACGTCGCGCTTCAACAACAACTTCGGCAGCAGCCATCTGGGGGTCTGCAATTTTCTGTTCGCCGATGGCGCGGCGACATCGATCAACGTAGAAGTCTCGACGGATGTCCTGGGCCGTTTGACGGCACGCAACGATGGCAAAGTCGTCACGCGAGATTCTTACTGACGTGGGCAGGGGCCCCGCAACGTATTCAAACGACCGTCTGGAAACCTGATTGCCCATGAACAAGTTTTGTTCAATCCGAAGTCATCTGCGACGGCTGATCCCGCTGGTGCTGCTGAGCGTGTTGGTCGGGTGTGGCAGTGATCGGCAGATGGCGAAGGTGACGGGAACCGTGAAGTTTCCGGACGGAACGCCGGTGACGAGCGGTACGGTCGAATTCGAAACAGTCGACCAGAAGCCGCCAGTGACTGCGACGGGAGAAATCAACGAAGCCGGCGAGTTTAAGCTTGGCACATGGATGCCTGATGACGGTGTGCTGATTGGAAAGCATCGAGCGGTCGTGGTGGCTGATTTCGAAATCGGCACCGGAGCTGAGCGACCGAATCTCATTCCTCAGTCCAAGGTCCACAGCAAGTACCGCGAATTCGAAACTTCAGGACTCGAATTCACGATCGAAGAAGATGACATGGACCTTCAAATCGTGGTCGATCCCGCTCAGCTCGCAAATAAGTAGCGACGAAGGTTTAGATGAGAAACCGCGTGCTCGCACGTTGGCATTCGTACCCTTGGGCGATTCATCCTAGCTGAAAGGACCTACCTATGCCACGTCCAGCCCGGTCAGAGTTCCGGTGCTCATACCAAAGCGATCCGTTTCAACGCCGAATTGCTGCAGCATCGAAACAAACAGGTTGCTGAGCGGAATTCGCTTGCGAGAGTCTTCAGGGAATTGCTTGAGTTCGCCATGCCGGAATCCGCCGCCGGCGAGGATCAATGGCAGGTCGCTGTTTGTGTGAGAGTTCGCGTTGCCCATGCCGCTGCCGAGCAACACCATTGTGCTGTCGAGCAAACTGCCGTCGCTGCCTGGTTCTCGAAGTGACTTTAGCTTCTGAATAAACCGTGCGTACTGTTCGGTTTGATAGCGTTCGACCTGTACGAGTAGATCGAGGTTCTCTTTCAGCTTGCCGTGGTGGGAAAGTGAGTGGTACCCCTTTTGAATTCCCAGGTCTCTGATTGCAAAGCTGCCGCCGATTTCCAACGTTGCGACGCGAGTCGAATCGGTCTGCAACGCCAGCGCGATGAGGTCATAAATCAGGGGAAGGTCTTTTGTCAGTCCCTGATTCTGCGGCTGGTCGAGATCGACCGAAGGTTTGGGGACGTTCTGCCACTGGCGGTCGAGGTTTAACTTTGATTCCACGTCACGCACCGACGAAAAGTATTCTTCCAGCTTTGCGCCGTCTGCTTTGTTAAGCCGCCGCTTCAGTGATTTTGCATCGCTTAGCACGGAGTCCAGAATCGAATGCTGCAAAGCGATTCGGTCGACCGCCTTTTTCTTCGCTGCCGGTCCGTCGTCGATGAACAGTGCCTGAAACAATTCGCGGGGACCGGGCACTGGTGGAACTCGAGTGCCAGTGCGCGTCCAGCTCATCTGACATCCACCATGGACGCCATCGTCTGATCCAATCGCTAGTGAGGGAAATCGCGTTTTCGAACCGACGAATTCGGCCGCTCGTTGATCAAGGCTGATTCCTCCGTCGGGCATGCTCTTCGCGTCGGCTGATTTCACTCCGGTCAGAAAGGCGTGGATCGCAAAGTGTCCGCCTTTCAGGCCGTGGTCGAGATGCGACAGAATCGTGAAGTCTTCGCGGTGCGCTGCCAGCGGTTCCAGCAGCGGCGTGATCTCGAAATCGCGACCAGATGTCGTTGGCCAAAATGCTTCCGGGTACATTCCAAATTCGTTGCCGATGCATACCATGCGCATCGGCGGCGTCTGTTCCTTCGCCGCAGTAGCGCCTCCTCGTGCGAGCGATTCCAGCGTCGGGAGCGCGAGCAGCACTCCGGACGACTGCAGAAAGCGACGACGATGTGTTTCAAAGCGGTGCATAGGTGGTTCCTGAAACGAACTGCGGCTAACCTGCTTACGATACCGTGGCGTGTCGCGGGCGGAAAGACAAATGAGATCTCGATGGCTGCCTATTCAAAAACTCTGCCTGGCCTGAAGTCGGACATCACCCCGATTTCCCATTGGAAGACATTCACAGAGGTGACGAACGCATGAGCCAGGAAGAATCGATCGGGTTTCAGATCCTGCGTTCCATTCGCCGCATCATCCGACGAACGTCCGAACATTCGCGCAGTGTCGGGCGACATGGCGGAGTCAGTGTGCCTCAAATGCTGTGCATGAAGGCAATCTCTGAGTTTCCCGACAACGCAGAAGTGACCGTGGCGATGGTCGCCGAAACCGTGCAGCTGTCCGCACCGACGGTGTCACGGATTCTGGACCGCCTGGAAAAAAACGGCTACGCCCTGCGCGAACGAAAAAGCAGCGACCGTCGTAAGGTCTGCATCTCATTGACCGAAGACGGCTGGAAGCGGATCGAAAACCTGCCCGCTCCGCTGCATGAACAGTTTCTGCAGCGGCTGGAAACGCTCGATCCGTTGGAACGGCTGGGCCTGCAAAAAGCGCTCGAACGCATCGTGGAGCTGATGGACGCCGAAGGCATTGATGCGTCGCCGATGCTGACACCGGAGCTGGAAATGGACAACGGCCTTGCGGCTGATCCGCAGAAAGACCAGACGTCGATTGAGTAAATTGCGGGCTCAACGCCTTGTTTGCCCGAACAGCAGGTTGTTCGGGCTTAGGCGAACGATTTACGAATCCGTCAGCAGTGGATACACGCCGTTTTCGTCATGAGTCTCCGGTCCTACCAGCGGCGGATTGAAGACGCAGATCATTCGCATCTGCGTGTCAGCAATCAGCAAGTGCTTTTCGTTTTCGCTTAAGGCATACATCGTGCCTGCTTCGATTTCGTGGACTTCACCGTCGTGGGTGAGATCTTTGATGCGGCCTTTACCTTCGATGCAGTACACCGCTTCCAGGTGGTTCTGGTAGTGGATGGGCGTTTCGGTGCCAGCGAAGATCAGGGTGTCGTGTAGTGAAAAGCCCATGCCGTCGCCGCTTAACAGGAAGCGGCGGCTGGCCCAGGTGTCGGCTTTCTGTTCGCGGTCGGTGTCGACCAGGTCGGCTAATTTTCGAATGATCATTTCTCAGGTCTTCTGGTGTGAGTGTAGGGATTGAAACGGGGTGACAGGTCTAACCCGCTTCGACAAAATCCTTGCACATCACTTCCTTAACGCTGGCGGCCATGATTTCCAGTCCGCGTGTGAGTTCGTCGTCGGAAATCGTCAGGGGTGGCAGCGCCTTCAAGACTTCGCCCTTTGGCCCGGCGGTTTCGATAATCAGGCCCTGCTGAAACGCTTTCTTGGAAATTTGCGAAGCGGCTTTCGCGTTTTCAAACTGCATTCCCGTGATCATGCCTCGGCCACGCACTTCCGCATCACATTCGGAGGCCAGGTCCAGCATGACGTCTCGAATGCGCTTAGCATCGGTATTCACTTTGCGGGTCAACCGGTCGTCACTCCAGAACTCTTCCAACGCGGCCGTCGCGGTGACGAATGCCGGGTTGTGTCCTCGAAACGTGCCGTTGTGTTCGCCAGGATTGAAGATGTCCAGTTCCGGCTTCATCAACGTCAAAGCCATCGGCAGCCCGTAGCCTGACAACGACTTCGACAGACAGACGATGTCTGGTTCCAGTCCATAAGTTTCGAAACTGAAGAACGGTCCCGTTCGTCCACAGCCAACCTGAATGTCGTCAACGATCAACAGCACGTCGTACTGAGCGGCCAGCTGGGCTAATTGTTGCAGCCATGTGCGAGTTGCGACGTTGACTCCTCCTTCGGCCTGCACCGTTTCCAGAATAAATGCCGCAGGCAGGTCCATTCCGCTGCTGGAATCTTCCAGAAAGCGTTCCAGGGCACCAATCGTGTCGGCTTCGCTGCCGAGGTAATCGCAGTATGGCATATGGCTGACATTGCCCAGCGGAACGCCCGCGCCAGCTCGCTTGCCGCTGTTTCCGGTGAGCGCCAGAGCTCCCAAAGTCATGCCATGGAAGCCGTTGGTAAACGATACAACGTTGTGTCGTTGAGTCACTTTTCGTGCCAGCTTCAACGCGGCTTCGACGGCGTTTGTACCTGTCGGGCCGGTAAACATCATCTTGTAGTCAAAGCCGCGCGGCTTCAGTATGAGTCGGTCGAAGGTTTCCAGAAACTTCTTCTTAGCTACCGTCGACATGTCCAGTGCGTGGACCACCCCGTCGTTCATGAGGTAGTCGATCAGATGCTGCTTCAAAGCGGGTGGGTTGTGCCCGTAGTTCAGAACGCCGGCACCCGCAAAGAAGTCGATAAACTCGTCGCCGTGAATGTCGGTCAGAGTCGCTCCGCGAGCTGTCGCGAATGTCGTTGGGAAATCGCGGCAGTAACCGCGTACGTTGCTTTCGAGGCGTTCGAATGTGTCCATGGATGTGGTCCTAATGTTCTTCCGTGAAGTGAATAAGAGAATCTTGGAAACCCAGGTCGACGGTTGGTTGCTGTCAGAAGCACGCTGGACAGAAAACTGTCGGTTTGGGTGGGCAGGACGGCAGCACGCCGTCGCAAATGTTCAACGAGAAAGGATGGCACTCCGATCAGAATGCACCGGGATTCATGCAGGACGCCTGTGACAACGGGCCAATCCGGATGACCGGCTCGGCCTCATGATCGCCAGGCGGGAAGTCTGATTCTGCGAAGCCAGACGCTTCGGTCAGCTGTGTGTCGAAGGTTGTCGCCAACGCCTGGAACAATCGCCGTGAAGCTGTGTTCGACGGTGCGATGGTCGCGTCAACATATTCCGGGAACTCATCACCGTTGCAGCGGCGGACAAGATCCGTCAGCAGCCTCAGACCAAGCCCCTGTCCCTGAGCGGCTGGAGCGACTGCGATTTGCCAAACGAAAAGCACGTGGGGCCGATCCGGAGGACGGTAGCCAATGACGAAGCCAACGACTTCGCCATCCGATTCGGCGACAAGACAGGTGCGAGCAAAGTCTCGGCACATCAGCAAATAGAGGTAGCTCGAATTCCGGTCGAGAACGCCGGATTCGTTGACAATTCGCCAGATAGACGCCGCGTCCTCCACAGACGGCGGGCGTAATCGCAATTGAGATGTCGTGGACACCTTGATGTCTGTCATGTTCCTTTTCGCGGACCCTCGCCTTGACGCAGTAACTGTTTGCGTATGAAATAGTTAGCATTGCAACTATTGCTGTGGCAAGATTACGCAATTCCTAAGTCACGTCAACCTCCAATCGGTGGATTCTTGATCGTCGCTTGTTCGCCAGCTGACCTTAAATGTTGATTTGCAAAGGTGTTACGGCACCCCGGAACAATTTATGAATACTGTAGCTGTGAGCTTTTTGGCGTTTCTGGCCATCTTTGTAGGCATCGGAATCGCGTCCGTCTTAAAGCGAAGAGACACTCCCGACGACTATTTGATTGCAGGGCGAAGCGTGCCTCCTTGGCTGGCCGCATTGTCGGCCGTGGCCACCAATAACAGTGGATTCATGTTTATCGGGCAGATCGCGTACGCCTACCGGGTGGGCATCGAGGCCGTGTGGATGATGGTAGGTTGGGTGGTGGGCGACTTTGTGGCTTGGCTGCTCGTGCATCCCAAAGTGCGTCGTGAATCCGAAAACATCAACGTCAATACGGTTCCCGCACTCATGGGCACCCGGTCCTATGGGACTCAGCGAGTCGTGACGGTGATGGCGGGGCTGTTGACGTTCATTCTGCTGGGCGTGTACGCGGCCGCTCAGCTTAAGGCGGGAAGCACGGCCTTGCAGACCTTGTTCGGCTGGGATCCGAAGGTAGGCGTCATCATTGGAGCCGTCATCGTGGTGGTGTATTGCTTTTCCGGCGGAATTCGGGCGTCTATCTGGACCGACGCCGCTCAATCGATCGTGATGTTGCTTGCGATGGCGACGTTGCTGGTTTTTGCTGGCCGCGAAGTTGGCGGTCCAACGGCCATGCTGGCTAATCTGCGTGATCAGGATCCGACGCTCGTGCGTTGGTTTCCGGCCGATCTGAAGTTTGGTTTCGGGATGTATCTGCTGGGCATGGTGTTTGGCGGATTCGGAGCGATCGGTCAGCCACACATTTTGGTTCGCTTTATGGCCATCCGGTCCGTTGACGAAGTCCGTCGTGCTCGAATGATTTACTTCATGTGGTTTATCCCATTCTTCATTGGCAGCATCGCGGTCGGATTGTATTCACGAGCGATCATGCCGGACCTGTTGACGATTCCGCTAACCCAGGGCTTGACGGAATCTGCAGCCACGGAACTTGCGATGCCGGAACTCGCGAGACGCCTACTACCGGACGTATTGATCGGATTGACGCTGGCTGGCCTGTTTTCTGCCACGATGTCGACGGCAGATTCTCAGATTCTGGTCTGTTCTGGCGCGATCACTCAGGACATCAATCCTCGGTGGAAGGACTCTTACATCGCCTCTAAACTGGCGACTCTGGCTGTCGCTGCCCTGGCGTTAAGTATCGCATTGTTCGCAGGGCAGGGCGTGTTCGCTTTGGTGCTGATCGCGTGGTCAGCGCTGGGAGCTGGCCTTGGCCCGGCTTTGTTGCTGCGACTATTTCACGTGCGTCTGTCGACGCTGACTGTGGTTTTGATGATGACGGCCGGTGTCGGCACCGTTATCGGCTGGACGATGGCTGGTTACGACGGCGACATCTTCAAACTGTTTCCCGGCATGCTGGCTTCGTTTGCGATGTGGCCTGTTGGCGAGTTTCTTGCAAGAACGATGCAGCAGGCTGAGCAACCCTCGGCTGCGAGCGAGACTAATTAGAATCCCTCCATGTCCGAATTCCTTTCTTCGTTCGCCTTGTTATTTGTCCTGTTAAACCCTTTTCTGGTAATCATTTACCTCGTCGACGTGGTGGAAAAGCTGGAGCGCTCGAACTTCAATCGAGTGCTCTGGCGAGCTGGATTGATCGCCGGAGTCGTGTTCTGCAGTTTTGGTGTACTGGGTGACGCGATCTTCTCGAATATCGTGCCGGCTCAGTTTGCTTCGTTTCAGATATTTGGCGGTGTCGTTTTTCTGCTGATCGGCGTGCAGTTCGTTTTCCGTGGCCCAACCGCCATTGAATTGCTGCGAGGTGAATCCGAACACCTTGCCGGAGCCATAGCGATGCCCGTGTTGATCGGGCCTGGCACAATTAGCGCGAGCGTCATCGTTGGCGAACGGCATGACCCTTTGACCGCGTGTGCTGCGATTTTTGCGGCAGTGGCGGCGTCTGTGGCGCTGATGCTGGTCCTCAAGTTCGCTCACGACTACGTGCGTCCCCGTAATGCGGCATTGATCGACCGCTATATCGAAATCACGGGCCGAGTGGCGTCGCTGTACGTGGGAACTGTGTCTGTAGAAATGATCATGCAGGGCGTGCGATCATGGGCTGAGCTGTTCTAAGGCTGACTATCAGCCCCGGCAGAGGCCCGCATCGGCAAAATTTGCCGGAAGTCGAAAGCGGCAATTCCTGCCGGTTCGGATTTTCGAGTGGCAAAAGCTGCCCAGATGGGCTTTCAGGCTGCGATTTTCAGTCTTTGACGCCGCTGAAAATGCACAGAACTGCCGGAATACTCTCACGGCGAATCCGCGTAGTCGTCTATACCTACGCCCCAAGGGGACTTCGCACTTTGCGGTCCACTCATGACCGGTTCGGCCCGCGACTTCGGAAACGGGCCACCTGAATTTGGCAGAATACGGACAAAAGGAATTGTCGCCGAAGATGATTGAAACGAGGCTTTACCTTGTCGTCGTCGCCTGTGCCATTTCCGGCTGTGCCCAGACGCAATATCGAGCATCCGAACTGCCACGTAAGTACGCCGCTCGTTCAGTTCGCGACTATTCGACGGTCGATCTCACGCCGTATGCCCGCCAGGTAGCCAATCAGGACGCGATCCGGCCAGGCGATCGCCTGCAGGTTACGTTGGACACGGGCACGCTGCAGGAGAATTCGGAGCACGTCTGGAAGGTCAGTATTGACGATTCCGGAGCAACCTCATTGCCGAATATCGGGCCTGTAAAGCTGGCCGGCCTCACGAATACGGAAGCGGAGCGATCCATTGTTAAGACTAGTCTGGAACGTGACGTCTTCCTGACCCCAACGGTGGAAGTGAAAGTCGCTCAACGACGCGAACGAATCATCCTGGTTTCCGGAGCTGTCGAAGAGCCGGGCCCGGTGAAGATTTTGGATGACGACGTCAGTCTTGCCGACGTGATCGTGCAGGCGGGTGGAATCACAAGCGAGGCGTCGGGGACCATTACGATCAGCTCTTCGCCGGACTCAGACACGGCACCCGCCGCGCCATTAGTTCCTAACGCGGTACTTCCCGTCGGGCAAAAGACTGTACAAGCAACAGTCATCAGTCTGGAGACAGCGTCGAAGGCTGAACTGGCAGAAACAAAGCTGGGAGAAGGCTCTGTGGTACATGTCGAAGCAACCACTCCTCGACCAATTAAGGTCGTTGGCGTAATTAAGAACCAAGTGGTCGAAGTGCCCTCCGGGCAGAACGTTCGTCTTTTAGATGCCGTGACTCAGGCGGGCGGCCAAACGTATTCGAATTGGATATCGGACCGTGTCACGATCACTCGCCACGTTCCCGGTAGCGATGAAACGATCCGTATTAAGGGCTCGATTCGCAAGGCGCGAGCGGACAGCGCAGAGAACATTCTGCTGGCGCCATATGACATTATCACAGTGGAAGAAAACTTGATGACCTTCACGCTCTCGACATTGAGCGGGCTGTTCGGGGCAGGTGCCAACGCGGCACGAATCGGAGCTTACTAGCCGACATGGATCCGTACACACTAGAACAACTCGATTCTACTGAACCACAGGGCTTTCACGCTCTGTTGCGGTTTCTACGAGTCGTCAACCGACACCGTATGATCCTTGTGGGCCTGGTCGCGGCCGCCGCTTTCCTGGCCGTCGTACGTCACAAGCAGATTCCCAAGCAGTATGAATCCACGGCTCGACTGATGGTTCGCCAGGTTTCGGCTGACCCCAAATCGCAATCGAATAGCGCGACGGAAGGCCTGCTGGCTAGCTATCGCCAGTTGCTTTTAAGTGATCGCGTGTTGACGGATACCGTCAAAGAACTGAAGAGTTTGCCGCCCGAACTGGCAGCTGAGCCGGACCGGACCGTTTGGCCCATACGGTTGCGGGAAATGCTGGTGGTCACATTCGAAACTGATGAATACGTTTTGGAAATAAAGTGCCGTTCGACGTCTCCGGAATCGACCGTGAACGTGATAGAGGGGCTGTCTGTGGCATCCGGCAAGTTCATGGACGAATATCAGAAAGACTTGTCCGTCGAACTGATGAAGCAACTGGAACGCAAAGGCGAGACCGTTCTGAAGGGGCTGCTGGCGAAAGAAAATGAACTTCTTGAAGCACGTCAAAATTGCGGTGATATCGCACTTAGCAAAGAATCCGAAGATTCGCATCCACTCGTTCAACGTGTCAGCCACCTAAATGAAAATCTGACGACAGTGCAGAGTCGAAGGTTGCAACTGGAAGCGACCCTGGTGTCGGCTCGCGAACTTGTGGCGACAAATTCTGATCTGACCTCCGCTCTTAAGAAGCTGGAAGAGATTGTTGGTGAAGATGTCCTCGAACGCATTCCAGGAGCCGGCGCGACTGATCCGAAGGCCATTGAGGAGCTACGTGCAAAGGTCGCGCTGCTGGAAACGGAACTCAATGGCTTGCGACGCCATTTTGGCAGCGGCCATTCGGACATCATTCGACGCGAGCAGCAACTGGTTGGACAGAAACAACGGCTGGCGAACATGCAGCTGCAGTTGGGTGAAAACGTCAATGTGGGCGTGCGCGACCCGCAGGTCGGTCAGTGGCTGATCAAGCAGATTGAGGCCGAAGTCCAGGCCACTCGGCAATATGAACAATCGCTGAAGCACGAGTACAGTGTGGTGGAGGCGGACGCTTTGGAATTGAGCGGCAAGCTGGCCGGAATTCAGGTAGCCGAACGTGAAGTGGAAACACTGCGGGAATTGCATTCGTCATTGCTAAAACGACTAAATTCAATCAATCCGGACCATGGTAGCGGAGCATTCAAAGTCGCGCCGCTAAGCGACCCGAGAATCCCGAAGTTTGCCGTGTATCCGGTGCTAACTAACACCTTGGTGATGTTCTGTGTTGCGGCGGTCGCTTTGGCGTTGGGAGTGATCTACGTGATCGACCTCATGGACGATCGGCTGCGGTCGCCGGAAGAAGTTCGAGATGAACTGGGGCTGAATGTGTTAGGAATCATTCGGAAACTACCTCAGCATGAAGTCGACCAGGCCCGAATCTACGTCAATGACTTCCCTCAGACTACTCACGCCGAATGTTTCCGCACGCTGAAAACGTCCATCACGCTGTCGCCGATGGACACCAAGTGCATCGCAATCACCAGCACAGAAGCCAGCGAAGGTAAGACGACAACCACCGTTAACCTTGCCGCTTCGTACGCTCAAACAGGGCAGCGCACATTGCTAATCGATGCCGATATGCGGCGGCCAGGTTTGTCGCGGCTGCTGGAAATCAGAGGCAACGGTGGGCTGTCCGAAGTTCTTCGAGCGGACAGCGATATTCCGCAAATGTGCAAGGAACGAGTCGTGCAGACGGAAGTTCCGCTGCTGGAAGTTCTGCCATGTGGCCCACGAATTCTGAATGCGGGCATGCTACTGTCGATGCCGGCACTTGCCGACATTCTGGATTGGGCTGTTTCAGAATATGATCAAGTCATTGTCGACTGTCCGCCAACTCTGCCAGTGAGCGACGCGGCGATCGTCGGACGATATGTGGACAGCATGTTGTTCCTGATGAACCCGGATAAAACGCACCGCCGCAGCGTCGCTCGAGCCGTCGATCAGCTTCGATCGATGGGGCTGAAGATTGTTGGCATCGTGGCTAACACTAGTCTGAGTGAAGACACAAGCAGCTACGGCTACCAATACGGCTACGGTTACGGAAATGACTACGGCTACGGGCACGACGACGAAGAAGATGATCTGGACAGCGTCGATTTTCCGCCACCACCGTCGTCTGATTTAGGCAAGGTTGCTTGATGTCATGAGTGCCTTCACCGAATCTATCGCAGCGCCGAAGCCACGGCGACAGACTCCAAAACATCAACGAGGTACAACACGCCGGCGAACGTCTGCACCGTCCGTCGCCAGCGAACAATCAGCTTTGGTGGCTCGCCTGGATCAACTGGGCGACGGATGCGTGGTTGTCGCTGTCTTAGTCGTTCCAATGATGTCGGCATGCCTGCAGGATCTGGGCAACGCCATTTTTGTCGCCTGTAGCCTTCTGCTTGGGGTGAGCTGGGCGGTGCCGCAGATCGTGGCTCCGCGTCAAGGCAGTGCAGCGTCGGGGGCTGAATTCATTGTGTTCGCAGCTATCGCCGTTGTATGTCTGCAACTGGTTCCGCTGTCAGGCGCAACTTTGAAGGCTTTTTCGCCATTTGCTGACGACTACCTTTTTTTATGGGGAAGTGAACGCGGCCGCGTGCTGGGAGGCCACTCATGGAACACGCTATCTATCACACCATCGTTGACGCGGTCTGGACTAGTTCTGTTGATCGCTTACGCCGTGTTCTTTTTGGTGCTGGTTCAGAAGCTGACGAGTGCGGAACGAGTTGATCAACTGATTAGGCTGGTCGCGGTCGCTGCTGCTGTGATGGCGGTCATTGGTATCGCTCAGCGATTCGCGGGCAACGGGTTGTTCTTGTGGATGTTTGAGCACCCATTTCGTGCGGCAGACTTTCCCGTAAAGGCGGCGTTTTCGAATCAGAATCATTTTGCTCATTTCGTATCCCTGGGTGTCGGGCCGCTTATTTGGTGTTGGCATCAAAGCAATTTAAGTCAGCAGTCTGCGTTCACCGGCAAACAACAACAAACGTCTGTGACACTTCGACGCAGTGAAACGACTCGAAACGCAGCTTTAGTCGCCATTGCCATTGTCAGTCTGGCCGTCTTTCTAACGAACTCGCGGGGCGGCATTCTTGTCTTCCTGCTGGCCAGCGGGGTTGCCGCCAGTGTCGCCGGATTGAATCTGAGGATGCTTATGAAGCTGATCATCCCAGCGCTTTTGTTTGCCGGGCTGGGAATCCTGGCCTACGGAACAGACGGCCTCGAACATAAGTGGAATACGATTACTCGGGCTCAATCGCTCCACGACTTGTCGCAAGGCAGATTCGCATTGTGGGCGTCGCTGGTCGAAGCGATTCCTCACTTTTGGAAGCTGGGATCCGGAGTTGGTTCTCACGCGGAAGTCTATCCCACCTGGTTAGCTGAAGACTTTGGCGTCCGTTTCTCTCACGCAGAATCCGGCTATCTTCAAATTCTACTGGAAACAGGCGTCGCGGGTCTGACGTTGGTCGCCGCGGCAATCGGCCTATGCATGTATTGGATCATCGGTACATTTCGTCGTAGTCAGGGCACGGCGCGGTCACGATCGTTAATTTTAGTCGCCGGGTTGGTGGCCAGCGTTGCGCATTCGCTAGTGGACTTTGTTTGGTACATCCCCGGTTGCATGCTGGTCACAATCGTCCTGATGGCGGCGTTGTGTCGCAACTTTCAATTGTCCGATACGTCGAGTTCTCAGGGCGGTGAAAGTCGCTGGCCACAAGCTTTGGCGTGGGGCCTGGTGTTGTGCATGTTGCCCGTTGGAAACCTTTCTGCCGACGTCGCGGTGCGCGACGCCGCATCTGAAGATGATTGGAATCTCTATCGCAAATTTGCCATTCACGCGAACGATAATGTCGCAGCAGACTCACCCGAATCGCTGAATGAACGGTTGGATGTGATCATTCAACATCTGGAAAACTGTCTGGCCGCGGATCCCCAGGACTATCGTTCGGCGTCCAATCTGGCCGCCATGTATCTGCGACGTTTCGAGCGACAGCAGGAAACAGGCAGCAACCGGATGAGTATTCGTGAGATTCGAAACACAGTTCAAACGGTGGGCTTTGAATCGGCTCGCGAAATCGCAGAATGGCTGAATCGCGCCTTCGGCCCGCGATCCGCCGATCTGTATCGTGCTCTGACGACTGCCCGAAAAGCGGTCCGAGGCCAGCCAATGCGTGGCGAAAACTATCTGATTCTGGCTCAGGTTGGGTTTCTTGCGGGGCTGTCGGAAAATGAGGAAGAGCATCTGGTCGCTCAGGCGATTCGGCTAAGGCCTCACAGCGCAGGGGTGCTGTTCGTTTCCGGCTTGTTTCTGATCGATAAGGGCGACATCGAAGGTGCTATTGAGAAGTGGCGAACTGCCTTTCTCCAGGATGCCCACATCCGATCACTCATCATCAGCAGTCTCGTCCCCAACCTAAGTGCCACGGAAATACTTGAGAAGTTGTCACCCGATCACACTGGGTTGCAGTCACTGTTTACAGCCTACGCCGCTGATAAAAGAACGGATGATCAACAGACGGTGGCGGCATGGTACGCACAGAACTTCGAACGAATGCTGCAAGATCCAAATGTCAGTCGCGACCGAAACTTCTGGTTGCAAGGTCATCAGATGCTGAAGTTTAATGGCCACGAGAAGCTCGCACTTTATTGCTTGAGTCAGGCTGCTCAGGCTGCTCCGCACGACTTCGCGTTGCGGCGGAGTCTGGGCCTGGAATTATTCAGGCACGAACAATTTGACGACGCGTTGCGGGAACTAAAGTGGTGTCGACTGAAGACTCCTGACGATACGAAAATCAACGAAGCCATCAAACAGATTAGCAACAAGCACCGCTCACGAGGTGAATCATGAGCGTCCGCAGAGCCGCCTTAGTAATTTCCCCACCAGCTGGACAACAGACGCCGAAGCTCCGACTTGTGAGCGCTGATGATGGCGCGCCCACCATGGACTTCGGCAGCCACGGGCATTTTGCGCCTGTGCAACAGCCAGAAGCACGGGATGGCGAAAGGCAGCATTTTTTCGCCCTGAACACCAGGCGGGGCCGAGTTCTGAAGCGGCTGCTTGATCTGTCCTTAGCGATACCTGTTGTTGTGTTTTCACTTCCGGTGCTGTGCCTTGTTGTTAAGATCGGGCAACTGTTTCAGTCATCAGGGCCGCTGTTCTATTGCCAGACTCGTTGCGGACGTGAAGGACGTGAGTTCACGATTATTAAGTTCCGCACGATGGATCTTCCTCCAGCTGGTCGCACCGATTTAGAAGAAAACCCGGGGGCTCGAATTTACCCACTCGGGAAAATTCTACGTCGTTCGAAGCTGGACGAAATTCCACAGTTTATCAACGTGCTGCTTGGTTCGATGAGCGTCGTCGGTCCGCGGCCGCACCACTTCGATGACTGTCGAAAGTTCGAGAAGATGGTCGGCGACTATTCGCTGCGAACTGTCACCAAGCCGGGCATCACCGGACTGGCTCAGTACACCGAATACCGAGGCGACTTTGAATGGAACAGTGTTGAAAATCGGGTCGCCAAAGATCTGGCGTATATCCACAACTGGACGATGGTTCTGGATCTGCTGCTGATCTTGAAGACAGCAGCCATCGTATGCCGCGCTGTCATCGGTGGGGTGCTGCGACGCATGGGGATTTCGTCCTCGCGTGCGAAGTTGTCACCTGCGACACTCAAGATTAACGCGGCTCATGCTAAAGCCGACGACATGGAGCAAACTGTAATTTACGGTCAGGAAACTCAGCGACGAGCCGCGTAAATTTTGACTCTCCGAAAACTGGCAGTCACGAACTGCGACTCAAGCGGACTCCGTGTCGAACTTGACACTCAACACCATTCAGCCGGACTGATGTTGATATCCACTCAGCGCGATCCAGCGGTTGCTGCACTACCGAGCTTGCGGCAGACACAGAATTGCCCCGCAGAACGGCCGAGGGCATGATCTCGCCAAGCGTCACGGTGTACACGATCGGCCGCTTCAGGAGTTGCCGCAGACCAGCCAATTCCGCCAAACGCCACATTCTTACACTGCCGCCTACACGTCACGTCGCACCAAGCAAGCTTTCACGTTGTGCGACCTTTTCTGAGCCTTGTTCGGCTTCTTTCTTGCGCGAATTTTCTTGGCTACGCGACGTGGATCGCCCCTTCAGACGATGGCTGCTGCAGATTGCGGTGATCTGCCCGGATCATGGCAAATTCCGTTTGAAGATTTGAGCATCCCCAAAACTCGCTATCTCGCAGGCTGAAGAATCGGTCTAGCATTGATTCTGAAAAATGGAGTAGCTTTCCGCCGTTCAGAAAATTCAATGGCCGAAAACCACCGGTTTTCAACGCTCCTAACGATGACACGACTGGCAAATACGTGTCACCGAAGGGAACGAAGTCCGCGCAAACCACCTAAGTTAAACACGAATTCGCGAAATTGCTGTCAGCCGCAAAGCCGCAAATTCTGTTCCCCGAACGATTCTATTGGCCCGACACTGAAGCAACCGGTTAGCTTTCGACGGAACTGTGTAACTCACTGGCGTTTGAACACGATGTTCATGTCCTCTTCGGGGAACCGGATGCGGTGAAGAAGAAAGCTGGCGTGATGGACCAATTTGGAACTTGGAACGGAGTCACGATGGATCAAGCTATCCGGATCTTCACTTCGAAGAGCAACATATTGCTTGAGGCAGTCAACTTTAATCTTCTTGCGGCGACTCGCCGCCGCCACATCCTAAAACTGCCGAAGTTGGGACTTGTTGTTTTAAGAAAACGGACCCATTTTTTTTGCTGCGGCACGTAGCTGATCGCCTGCATCATAAGTTTTTATTGTGCCGATGGTCGGCTACCTGCAGGCATTTACCCGGATGTCGCCATCTCTTCTGGGACGGTAAAGAACTCGTAGTTCACACGGAGGCGTCGGGGAAAAATGTCCGACGTGTAAATACGCGGGGAACAATTAGTGGTGTTAAGCAATGACATGATGCAGTTGCTGCTGGATAGCGAAATCTCTGCGGGTCGGATCACGGTAATTCCGAACTGGGCTGACACCGATGCAATTCGTTCAGTTGCTCGCGGGGAGAACCAGTCTCTGGACCATCGGCGCAAAGATGAAGTTCCACACCGTCTTACCGCGGCTGCTCTGTACTTGGTGCCACTCACGAAAGAACTGCCTCAATGCCTCATGCCGAGCAAACCCTATAGCATACTGGCCGCAGGTCGCCCCTGTTTAACTAATGTTCCCAATGAGTCTGAGTTGCATCGCCTGACCGTTGAGAACAGGGTGAAGACCAATGTGCGTTCGAATTCTCCACCAGTTATTCAGGCGGCAATTCGCTGCGAAAAGAGTGGTTAAGAGAGTTTGTCGAACACGAATTCTGCGGCACGGCAATTGGCTGTTGCAGAGTACTCGCAGCGAAATAACTGTGAGAGATTCCGGTCGGTGCAATTGACGTCGATGTCAGAAAATTCGGATTCAGAAAAAATGGAGTTGGCAAGATGATGCGTTCTCTAGCAGAAAAACTTGCGAGGAAGATTGTACTTCGTCGCCGCCTTGACAACGAATTTGGGCGGCGCCCCTTCTGGGCATCTCCGGACTCCGCATTGTCTTTACTGAAGCCTGGTTTCGAAACATTCGAGGACCTCGCAGAGGTATGTCGGACCTTTGTGAAACCAGGGGACTGCATTTGGGACATTGGTGGCAATCTGGGCCTATTTAGTCTCATGGCAGCTCATCGTGCCGGTGCCGATTCCGTTACCGTTTGTATCGAACCGGATCCAGTCCTGGCCTCGCTGGTTCAAAGAACTGTGCTGCTGCCGGAAAATACGGATCGGCTAATACACGTGCTGTGTTCTGCGGTGTCCAATGAGTCAGGCATCGCTCAGTTTGCTGTCGCTGCGAGAGGTCGATCCTCGAATTCATTGTCGGTCGCGGGCGGGCGCAGTCAGGCAGGAGGCGTACGGTACGAACAGTATGTGCCGACAGTCACTGTCGATCAGTTACTGGGCAGTTTTCCGTCTCCAAATCTGATCAAAATCGATGTTGAAGGAGCAGAGGAGATGGTGTTGCGGGGGGCTGAACGCACGCTCACTGAGTGCAGGCCGTTCGTTTATATCGAAGTTGGAGCCGATCACATCAATGGTGTCACACGCACGTTAGACAGACACGGCTATTCACTCTTCGATCCGATGCGACCAGCATCTGGTGAACCGATCCGGGAATGCTGTTTCAATACTCTTGCGATCCCATCGGAGTGTGTAGATGCTCACCGACAAAAAGCTGCCTAAAGAGAAGGGTTAAGATGTCTGCTGCCGTAAAACTCAAAAATATTGTCGCAGGAATTTCTCGTTCCTGCGTAGGGCGTCGTCAACTGATTCGTGGAGGTCGGTTTTTGATGAACGCAGGAATGCTGCGGGGGTCCAACGATCCGCGGACGAACGGTGAGCTCGACTATCTCGAGCGCATGATCAGGGCCAGCGGCGATCGCTCGCCGGTTGTAATCGACGTCGGTGCGAACTATGGAATTTACTGTTCTCATGCATCGAAATTGATGGAAGGGAATGGGCGAATTTTTGCTGCTGAACCCTGCAGAGCTACCTTCGTTCAACTTCAACAAAATACGGCCGGTCTACCTACCGACATTGATTGCATGAACGTTGCTTTTTCTGACAAGCAGGGTGAGGCACAATTGTACGTGGTCGGTGCAGGCGCGGGCACAAATTCCCTGGAAGCCGAAGTCACGCCCACAGATGCGACAGAACGCGTTGCTCTTATGACGCTCGATCACTTCATAACGGCAGCTCGTCTCGATCAAGTCGATCTCGTCAAAATTGATACCGAAGGACATGATTATGCGGTGCTGTGTGGAGCACGGCAGGGCATCGGATCGGGAAAAATCAGAGCGCTGCAATTCGAATACAACTGGAGATGGATCTCTCAGCGGTCTTTCCTGCGCGACGTGTTTCAGCTAATCGCGGACGTTGACTATCAATTCGGGAGGGTGACGCCTGATGGCATCGAAGTCTACGACCAGTGGCATCAGCGGATGGAGACGCTTGTTGAGGACAACTACGCCATATTCCATAGTGACCTTGGGAAGCATCTAAAATTGATCTCTCCCCCAGGCGCATAAGCTCTCTGATTCCCTTTTCTCTCTGCCGTGTTTTCGGGAGGTAAACTCGTGAGCATTCGTTCCGCAATTAAGAATCGAATTACCCCTTCAGCCCTCAAGGCATTGCAGAATGTCAACTATGAACTGCATTTGGCGCAGGTTCGTATGGCGAACCGTCTGTTTCCATATCGCATTCTCAAGAGACGACAACTCGTCCGCCAGTCCGGTATCAAATTGCACTGGGGATGCGGTCCACGCCATTTGGATGGTTGGTTAAACGTTGATGGATGGGCATCGCCAGCGACAGACTACGTACACGATCTCCGAAATCGTCTGCCACTCGCAGATAACTCTGTGGAACTAATCTTCACAGAACATGTACTTGAGCACATAGAGTTCAACAAAGCTCGAGATGTTCTCGCAGACTTTTACCGGGTCATGCAGCCTTGCGGGCGGATTCGAATCGTCATTCCCGGACTTGCGCAGTGCTGTACTGCCTATGCGTCAGGCGAGAGAGAGTGGTTTCGCCGAATCGACGGACCTTGTATGTCAACCGGGATGGGCTTCAACCGGGTGTTCTTCGCACATTTTCACCGTTTCATCTATGACTTTGAAACCCTTGCAATAATCATGCGAGAAGCCGGTTTCTCAGAAGTGCGCGAGTGTGTTCACGGCGGCAGCAGTGACGAACGACTCCGCCTTGAAACAGACGATGAATCGCGACAGCTCGTGAGCCTTTACGTCGAAGCCGTCAAATAGTCAAAATCTCTCTTGCTCGTAACACCTCGAGCAGCGAGTCGACACTCCAAGTGTTTTTTCAATCGAGCTGCAACCCTGTTTCGCTTCTGACTAGGTTGGTCGCGATAGTTGCGTGCTCAGGAAATCATGAACAGTACAAGTGCGAAAGCCCTCCGGGGTACCAAATGGTCGCTGGCTGGCGCGGTCTGCACCAAAGTGGTGTCGTCCGTCTCTCAACTCATGCTCGCATGGTGGTTGACGCCAGAGGATCTTGGAATCGCCGCGTACGCTGTAGCGTTTACCAGTGTTTTCGGGTTTCTGCACGTTGGCGGATTGCATGTCATTCTTGTGACTCGTCGCCGCCAATTCCTGAGAACGGCAAGTCAGGCGTTTTATGTCGCTGTCTCCATTAATCTCGCGCTTGCAGTGGGGCTCACCAGCGCATCGGCATGGGCTGCAGCATTCTATGATCAGCCGTTGCTGCGACCGCTGATTTGTATTTGCGCCCTCTCCCTGCCGATCGGTCAATTCGCATTGGTTGAATCCGCCTGGCTGGTTCGCACGATGCAGTTTCGGACCCTTAACGAAGCCACTGTGTTGCAATCTCTTGTTCGACTTGGAGGTCAGGCGGCTCTGGCCCTGATGGGATTAGGAGCATATTCAATCCTTATCCCGGAAATCCCCGCGGCACTGACACGAGTCTTGTATGTGCGATCTCGATCGCGGCGCATTCCCTTACTACCACCGCTGCCGAGGCAATGGTTGTCACTTTGGAAAGATGCTGTTTTTCTGAATCTAAGTGGTTTTTTGGCTGGATTCCGACATCACGGACTCATCTTGATTTTGGGATTGACGCTATCCGCATCTAACGTCGGACTCTTCAACTGGAGCGTCCTGCTGGCCACTCAGGCAGCACATTTTCTCGCTGCTAATCTATCAAACGTTTTCTTATCCATGTTTGCCAAGAGTGCAGGTAATAGAGAACAGCAGACGGATCACTTCGTGAGAACGACGGGGCTCCTATGCAGCGTGCTGGTCCCGATAGCAGTTTGTCAGGCATTGCTGGCTCCTGAGTTCATCACTTTATTATTCAGTGCCCGGTGGCAACCCGGTATTGGCGTGGTCGTTGTCGTATCAATCGGCATTGCGTTATATCCACTCGTTGTAACCTCGCAGGCGCTTCTGTTGGCACAGGAACGCTACGTGGCTCAGGTGCTCCTCAACGGCGTTGCCGTGCTGTTAGCCGTCCTTGCTGCAAGCACCGCATTTCTCAATGCGAGCTTGTTCGAAATCGCGGTCGCAGTTGTTACCGCAAACGCTGGGTGTTCTATCCTGCAAGCAGTGGTTGCCTTGAAATTTGAGCGGGTTGCCGTTGGGAAACTGCTGGGAATGCCTTTACAAACCTGCATTGCTTCAGTTCCTGGCGGCTTGCTGACCTACGCACTTCTACGCAGCGACTTCTTCAGTCATCCCGTCATGCGTATCGTCGTTGTTCTGATTGTCTTTCCCTGCAGCTATTACGCGATGATGCGGTTTGTGGCGCGATCGACACTGAATGAAATGAAACGCTGCCTTAGTGTGCTTTGGGGGCATAACACCAGAAACGCACCGTCCTGTTCTGCAAAGTCTTTGCCAACTTCAGCCACTGCACAGTGACTGGTTCAGGAAAGGAAACCGCCGTAATTTCAACCAGCACTGCCGATTCACGTTTTCTCACCAAACGTAAACGTTCCCGCCGAGGTGATTCACGAAATCCCGGTCGCCGCACGTCGAGGGCCACCAGTCGACTTCCCCGTGCAGTTGGCAGCGAGCAGGTAAAATATTCCGGATTGTGCATCCGCAATATTTCTGTGTTACTGCTTCTCGAATCATTGATTCTACTGTATTTCATTTCGGCAAAGCCTCAGGCAGCCGTGCTGCTGTTTTTTGGAGTCATTAACTTTTTGGCATTGGGAGGGGCTGGTGTCACAGAACTGCTGCGCAGCCGTGGTGTTCCACGTCCGATTGCCCCTTACCTTCTTGCAGGTGCATTAAGGCTGGGGGCTGGACCGTGCCACATAGCAGCGTGTATCTGGTTCGGTTTCAAGAATTCCATTCGCTTTGGTCCGACTGCAGTCCAGGATCATCTAATGGCGGCATTTGCTCTTTTCGTGTTCGGGGATGCCCTGCTGATAGGTGCATTTTGGCTTTGGACAAGACACTCTACCAGGCTAAGCAATAGGCCATCCCCAAAGCGAACCCGTTTTGTCTACAACAGGGCGATTCTGACCACAACGACGAGGAGTCTGCTGGCTGCTGGCTGGGGCTTGAGCATACTGACGTACATTGGATTTCAGGGGCTTCGCGCGTCTAGCGTTCTGGCTACGCTTACGACGGCTCTTCCGTCAAGCGCTGCGCTGCTGATGTTCGCGTCGGCTCGATCTATGCGGGCAGGCCGAACAGCGGCTCTGCAGACGGCATGGTTCGTGACGGCCATCAACATTGGTTTTGGTATGCAATCGGCAGCCAAAACGTCTACGTTAATTGCCTTGATGCCTGGTCTCATGCATTTGCTGGGAAGTTTGTGGGAACGGCAACGCAAAGGAACGTTAAGGGTTCGCCTCCGTCCCGTTATTGCTGGCAGCGTCATTTGCTGGTTGGTTGTCCTCTTCGTTTTTCCATTCGTTCAACGGTTGCGATATTATGAACTGTCAACACGCGGGAACTTTCAAGACCTGAATCGTTTCGAAATTTCTACCGACGTCCTGGCGGCGAGCATCCCTGGCACTGCAGAATTCCACAAGGTGCATCGCTTCCCAAATCATGGCATGTGGAGCTTCACTGCACGCCAAATGAACGTTCTCGCCGTCGCGTTCAGTATGCAATATGTTGATGAACACGCCAACTTTGCCGGACGGTTTTTTAAAGACGGCCTTAGATCCACTATCCCGCGAGTTTTTTGGCAAGGCAAACCAATCTATGCGCCAGGCAAGATCATTGCAAAGTTAGCTGGACATTCAAAGAAGAACCAAACGCAGCTGGACGCTGGCGATATGGTTGGAGGGCTATATCTGGACCTCGGTATGCGAGGTGCGTTCTTCGGTATGGTCACCACTGGACTGCTGCTCGCGATCATGTGGAAACGGTTTGGACAAGATGCCTGCACAAACCCAGCGTCAGCCGTGGCAATGATGTTAATGTATATCTGGACCTTCAAGCATTTCGAAAACGGAATCGATTGGAATGTGCAGGGCTGGACATTACTCGTTGCTCTAGTCTTTGCCCAAAAAATCTGGGAAACATTTGTTGGATTTCATCCGAAGGACGTTGCATGACAAGGGAAGTCCCGAAGTGGCTGTTTGTCGGGCAAATCGACACTGGATATATCAACACTGCCCAGATGCGACTCGCTGTGATTCGACGAGCGTGTCCGTTGGCGGAAGCGCTGTGCGACATCAAGTATCACAGGCTGGGAGGACGTTGGGGCGGGGCTTTGTTCCGAAAACTGACATTCGGTCCTCCAATAAGCCTATTAAACCGCGACGTCATTCGACTGGCGACCCGGGTTCGGCCGAATGTCATATGGTTTGATAAAGGGAACTGGATTACTGGAGCGACACTCAAGCAACTCAAAAATATCTGCAATCCGACACTGGTACACTACACGCCAGATCCAGCATTTTTCAGTCACTGCACAAGACACTTTTTAAATGCTGTGTCAGATTACGACTTGGTGGTGTCAACAAAGGAATACGAACGGGACGCATACGAGCAAGCTGGCGCTTTGCGTTTGAAGATTCTTCCGCCGACATTCGACTCGCAGATACACAAGCGCATAATGCTGACGCCGGCCGAACGCCAGCGATTTGAGTGCAACGTCGTTTTTATTGGTACCTACAACCGCGAAAGAGATCGTCCGTTGATCGCCCTTGCGCGAGCTGGTATCAAGCTTGCAATCTGGGGCAACGGATGGGAAGCCTGCGAAGCGAACGAGTTGCGCGAGTACATCCGTTATGAGCCATTGAGTGGAGATGACTACGCAAAAGCGATTAATGCGGCTGACGTTGGCCTTGGGCTACTCTGCAAACTTCACCCGGATCAGTCCACGACACGGTCGGTCGAGATACCGGCTTGTGGAACCATGTTGGTGGCCGAACGGACCGTCGAACACCTCCGTCTGTTTCGTGAAGGCCATGCCGCCGAATTCTTCAGTTCTGAGGATGAGCTCGTCAAGAAAGTTCGCGACGCACTCAGTCGTCCGTCTTATCGGCAGCACATTGCGGACAACGGTCGACGTAGGGTTCTTGAGTTGAAATGTGATGTTGGGGAGCAAATGGATTCTTTGATTGCCGAAGTGCACTCGGTATTCGCCAGCAAACGGAAGGCAGCATAGTGAATACGCCTGACTCTACTTTGTCGATGGCCGCAGAGCACCAGCCAGTTGCGACGTGGCGAGATCGCTTATACCAGTCTTACGTAAGCTCCGGGCAAGCCGCAGAAACGGCGTCGCACAGCGAACCATTTCGTCTGCGTGACTATCCTTATCTTTGTCAGCGAATCCCACCACAGCTTCCTGAGTCAAGGTCCGCTCGGATTTTGGATCTCGGTTGTGGCCATGGAGGATTGCTTTATTGCCTGAAAGAGTGGGGTTACAAGAATGTTGCAGGCGTTGATGTCTCGGAGCAGCAGGTCAGTCTCGCTCACCAAAAAGGCCTTTCCGAAGTCGCCCGTGGCGACTTGTACAGATTTCTGGATGAACAGACCGCGCCGGCTAACGTTATCTTTCTGATGGACGTGATTGAGCATCTGAATCGGGAAGAAATGTTCAAGCTGCTGGATTCCGTTCATCGAAGCCTTTCGCCAGACGGCAAATTGATTCTGCACCTCCCAAACGCCTCAGGCATCTTCGGAATGTCCGTGCGATACGGAGACATCACACATGAGCAAGCATATGCAGCACGTGGTATCGAACAGTGCCTTTCGGTCTGTGGATTCGAAAACATCACCATCTATGAGGATAAGCCCGTCGTTTACGGTGTAAAGAGTTTGGTTAGAAGAGTCGTCTGGAACGCTCTAACCGCGCCAGTGCGGCTTCTTTATGCGGCGGAGTCCGGGCATTTTCCCGTGGCGCTCAGTCAAAACGTACTCGTTACCGCTGAAGCAAAGCATGCGTCCGACCTTAACCTCTGTCTAAGAGCAGCTTGAACATGAAAACAGCAGCATGGCCACGTGTGAAACGAGTTGTCGCCGCAATTCTGTGCAGCAATGCAATGGGCAAACTCGTCAGCTGGATCTATCGCGATCGAATTCCATGGCATGGAATCGTTGTTAACGTCGCAGATCCAGCCGTTTTACCGCGGAACAAAGCGGCTTTGCGCTTTGGGTTCTACGAAAGTGCGGAGCGGCGATTCGTCAAACGCTACCTACTTCCGGACGTTGATGTCGTGGAACTTGGGAGCAGTATCGGTGCGATGAGCAGTCAGATAGCACAGCGACTCCAGGCAGGTGCACGTATGATCTGCGTCGAGGCCAACCCGCGGACGCAGACCACGCTAACGAAAAACCTGGACCAGAACGCCGCTGGCCTCCAAGTAGAATTGATTCACGCAGCCATTGCGTACGATGGCGTGGATGTGGAAATCGGTTTGTCCGAAAATAACCTTAGCTCCTTTCGTGAGCGCGACGCTTCTGATGTTCAACGTGTCATGGTGCCAGCAGTGACGCTGTCGAATTTGCTGCGGCAATCGGGTATGGAAACGTACCAGCTTGTGGCAGATATCGAAGGAGCCGAAGCCGAAATCCTAATGAAGGACGGTGATGCTCTAAAAAACTGTAGTCGGGTGATTATTGAGCTGCACGACACAAGTGTTACGGGAGTCAGCTATTGCGTTGCTGAACTCGTAAGCATGTTCGAGGCACTCGGGTTCACTATCCTCGATGAATACGGCCCGGTTGCTGTGTTCGAGAATCGGCGCTTTACTTCGTTCAGGGCTCTTTCTGCCTGAGAGAACTCCGCAATTCTGTCAATCGCTGCAGCTGCCATGTCATATTCCGTCACTGTTCTGGCACCACATCTGGTTCAGTATCATGCCCCGATTTACCGCGCGCTTTCCGCATCTGTACGCGTGCGTTTGAATGTGCTGTACCAGGACACAACGGGTGCGGTGGGGCGTCGTGACGATTCGATGGGGGCTGATATCCACTGGAATGCCAGTCTTTTGGATGGATACCAACATACCTTTCTCAAGAATTGGTCACCCACGAAAGGTGCTGGCGCTTTCTTTGGCCGTGTCAATCCAGGCATAGTCCCACGGATGCTATTTGGTTCGAGTGATGCGGTGTTGTTGCAGGGCTACCAGAGCTTCACGAATATCGCTGCGTTCATGGCACTTGTGCCGCGCAGTACTAAAGTGTTGTTCCGCGGAGAAGCGACGCTCAAGGAGCAATTTGGAATCCACGAACATATCAAGCGTGCAATGTTGAAAGCAGTTTTCGCATTGAGTGATGTCGTGTTCTATTCCGTTCCCGCCAACGAAGAGTACTTCTTGCACTACGGTTGTCCGAAACACAAGCTCTATCCCCTGCCGTGTGCTGTGGACAACGACTTCTTTCGGCAACAACGTATTGCACACTCGAATTCGCGTGATGAAACTCGAGACCACCTCGGGTTCTCGAAAACGACGACTGTGCTCTTGCTTGTCGGGCGAATGGCGCCGTACAAAGGGCATAGCCAGCTCTTGCAGGCAGCTGCGCATGCGACAGCAAATGGCAGCGACCTGGGAATCATATTCCCAGGTGACGGACCTCTGCGCTCCGAACTTGAAGATGAGGCGACTTCGCTACTTGGAAACAGGGCAAAATTCGTAGGGTTTCAATCGCCGGAAACACTTTCGCGGTACTACGTTGCCAGTGACGTCTTGACGATCTGTTCAAACTACGATCCATCTCCCAAAGTGCTCAATGAGGCGTTGAACTTCGAACTCCCTTTGATCGTGTCGGACTGCGTAGGACAGATCGGTGATTCCGCCCGACATCAGGACAATGCCATCGTCTTCCCGACTGGAGACGTTGGAAAACTTGAGGATGCCGTAACGCAACTGGCATCTGATGAGGGGCTGCGGCGCCGTATGGGAGCCCGAAGTCTGGCTCTTGCAGATCAGTATTCACTCAAAGCAGACGTTGATTGTTTCCTGAACGCCCTTGATTCGGTAATCGCCTTATGACTGTAAGTCCTGCGACCGCTCCAATAGAGTTGGCCCCGGAAGTCGACGTTGTGTTTGCGACGACCGGCAAAGAACGGCATTTCTTCGGCTATTACGATAAGAGTCCGCTCGATAGCACAGACTCAAAGTTGCTTTGCCATCGCTACACAGGCGACGATCGGCATCTGGTCACGCGTGACGACCACTGCGAGGTCGGGTATTTCTGTTTGCACTCCGGACAATTCACGGCCTTGATGGTCACCGACGCGTTTAACTGGCAGCAGGGATCTATGCTCCAATGGCTAGGGCCGAATCACTCTGATGAAGTTATCTGGAACGACATTGAGCAGGGTCAGTATGTCGCACGCATCATGAATATTCACAGTTTGGAGACTCGTACCGTTCAACAGACGATCTACGGCGTAAGTCCCGATGGGCAATGGGCCGTTTCTCCGTCGTTTGAGCGTCACGAATACTGCCGCCCTGGCTATCGGTACCGCGGTGTAAACAACAAAGCCTGGGAGAGTCCTCGTGATTGTGATGATGGAGTCTTTCGAGTCGATCTAGTGAAAGGTGGAGCCAAGCTATTGATCAGCTTGGCAGAGCTGAAACGCCTGAGCCCACTTGCCAGCATGGATGGGACGGAACACTATGTCGAGCATATGCTCGTCAATCCCGCGGGCAACCGATTTACGTTTCATCACCGCTGGAAGCTCCCCGACGGAGGTATCTACACGCGAATGTATTGTTGCGATTCGGATGGTAAGAATTTGCAGATGCTGAATGATAGCGGATTCTATTCACACCAAACTTGGAAAAGTGATGATGAAATCGTAGTCACAGGTCGCGTTCCCAGCAGGGGGGGGCAGCTACGATATTCTTCCAATCGACTGAGGCATTTCATGCGTCCGCTGCTAAGACTGGCGCGTAGACTTCCGGCCGAAATGACGGCGCCCATCAGGAGTCGACTCATGCCGTTTGGGTATCTGAAATTTGACCTGCGGAATGAAAGTTGTGATGTGCTGGAAGGCGGCAAGTGGGGAGATGGCCATCCATCGTTTCACCCAAGTCACCCGAGTTGGATGCTGTCAGACACCTACGCCGATCAGGACGGCATCCAGGATTTATTTCTTTACAACATCCTGACCAAAGAACGCACAACAATTGCCCAGTTTCCCAGTCCGATTGAATATGCCGCAAAAGGCTATCGGTGCGACCTCCATCCTCGCTGGGACCGAAGCGGAAATCGAGTCATCGTCGATACGCTGTGCACCGGCGTTCGACAGGTGTTCGTCCTGGATGTTCACAAACTTGTAGCATCCTGACTGCGACATCGGCCATTGCACGTTGCCTCTATGCTGGCGAGATCCTGATTTCGACTTCGCAATTGTGTGTATGAATTGGGGAGTGAACTTATGCCACACGGATCAGAATCCACTATGCCTTTGCCCGTTAAGTTTTTTCAGCGCAAGACCCGGCCATCCGGAAACTTCAGCCTCGAGTTCGTTTTCGAAGATGTGCGCAACCGTCTTGCGGGAAGAATAGTGGCGCGAATTTGTGAGGCCCCTTTCTATAGCAACGGGTTGCTCAGACGCTTTGCGATCCTAGTGCACGCATTTTTTTGTCAGGACCAACGGCATTTGAATCATGTGACCGGTGATACAACGTTCACCGCTGTTTCACTGAACAAGCAACGAACGATTCTGACGATTCTGGATTGTGGAGCAGCAAGGGACGGAGTCGGCATCAAGCAGACGATTATTAGAAAACTCTGGTTCGAATGGCCCGCCAAAAGAGCAGCTTGTGTCACGACGATTTCGGATTCAGTTAAGCGGGAAATCGTGGAGCTTACAGGTTGTTGCCCGGACAAAGTGCATGTTGTACCAGTTGCAGTTTCAGACGCTTTCCGTCCTCACCCCAAAGAATTCAATGTCACGAAGCCTCGGATTCTGCATGTGGGCTGTGCGCCGAATAAGAATCTGCCTAGGCTGATCGATGCTCTCACAAATTTGGAGTGCACCCTCGTCGTAGTTGGAAAGGTGGACGAATCGACAGTTGCGAAACTTGGTGATTGCAATATCGACTATGAAGTTCACATAAACCTTACGTTACCGGAAGTTGTGCAACAATATGTGAATGCCGACATGTTGTCTTTTGTCTCGACGTACGAAGGATTCGGAATGCCGATTGTTGAAGCGCAGTCAGTTGGGCGCCCCGTGGTGACAAGCCAGACCAGTTCAATGCCGGAAGTTGCCGGTGATGGAGCCTGCTTTGTTGATCCGCTAGATGTAAATTCTATTCGGCGAGGTATTGAAAGAGTCATTGCCGACGCGTCATACCGCAGCACTTTGATCGAAAATGGCATGAAGAACGCAAAACGTTTCAATCCTGACGTGATCGCTGAGCAGTATCTATCTTTGTACTGCCAATTTTGGCCGACGTGTGATCAAGAAAATCCGTCGGAGCGTATCGCTCTTCGGTCTGCTGCCTAGTCAGGGCGTTTGCACCGTCGTCTCTCGTTTGCAGTCTGATCGCTGATCGCTGCTCGTGTACTCAACATCAATCTACTGAACGGATTCAGTGATATGTGTGGTCTGGCAGGAATCGTCTCACCGTCTCTCCCTAGGCAAAGTTGTGAAGCAAAATGCCGCGAAATGCTATCTCTCTTAAGACATCGGGGTCCTGACGATGAAGGGTTCCTAAGTGATTCGGAGAATGGAGCGTCAATGGCGCACGCTCGATTGTCCATACAGGATCTGAGTTCCGCCGGTCGGCAACCGATGTATTCAGATGACGCGCGGTATGTGATCTGCTTCAACGGTGAGATCTATAACTTTCATAAGTTGCGAGAGGGACTGCTTAAGACTGGTGAGTCTTTTCACACCGGAACGGATACGGAAGTCATCCTCAAACTGTATCAGCGACACGGAGCTGATGTGGTCAGCTATCTGGAAGGTATGTTCGCCATCGCAGTCTGGGATACAGTCGAGGGGCAATTGTTTCTCGCTCGCGACCCGCTGGGTATCAAGCCACTGTATGTGTGGGAGGTCGGCAACAGCATTGCCTTTGCATCAGAAATCCGAGCAGTGCTTGCCGCTGATCTGGGCCCACGAAACTTAAACAAAGACGCCCTATTCGATTATCTCAGACTGGGATCGGTCCAGGAGCCAGACACGCTCGTCGAGGGCATATGGCTGTTGCCGCCGGGCAGCACAATGGCATGGAAGGGCGGAAATTCAAGTCAGAGTCAGTACTGGGAGTTGCATTCGCGCTTCGCAAATAAGCCGGATATTGGAGACACGGCTGAGGCGATTTCTGTCACAAGAGCGGCGCTGGAGTCGACGGTTGAGAAGCACTTTGTGAGCGACGTGCCCGTCGGTATCTTTCTGAGCGGTGGCATCGACAGCACTGCTTTAGTAGCGTTGGCCTCCACTATGGGACACGATTCTCCGGAGACATTTTGTATCTCTTTCAATGAAAAAAATTTCAATGAAGGATCGCTGGCCGAAAAAACGGCGATTCACTTCGGCTCGCAGCATACGGACTATCGGATGACTCCTGTCGCCGGTGCCAAACTAGTTGAAACGTACTTGGAATCGATGGACCAACCCTGCATTGACGGCTTCAACACGTTTTGCGTTTCCCGAGTTGCAAAGGAAGCAGGGGTTAAGGTCGTGCTTTCCGGCCTTGGCGGGGATGAGCTATTCGGAGGTTACCCTTCGTTTCAGAAGGTGCCGGCGTTAGCCAGGCTGCACAGGTTGTCACGCTACATGCCCGCAAGGCGCGCTTTAGGGCGTCTTGTTGAGCGGCATGGATCAACATCGCAGGTTCGACGACTGGGATCCTTTCTCCAGACAGCGGGCGGAGTAGCTGAGGCATGGACAACCATGAGGGGGTTCTTCACTCAAAACGAATCCATTGGTGTGGCGCGGTGGTTGACGCAACAGAAAGACGTCCGATGCGTCCGAGCGTTGAGATTCGATACTCCACACTTTCAACTTGATGAGCTCGCGCATGTAAGCGCGCTTGAAACAATTGGCTATATGCGTAATCAGTTGCTCCGCGAAAGCGATGTCATGAGCATGGCTGCCGGGCTCGAGTTGCGAGTTCCATTCGTTGATCGAGCCTTTGTTGACTCGATCAACAGAATCCCAAGCAATATCCGACTACAGAAGGGCAAACAATTGCTGTTGGACGCCGTTCCTGAGATTCCGTCATGGATTCGCGAGTCGCCCAAGCGGGGATTCCGATTTCCATTTGGCGAATGGGCGCAGGGAGCATGGAGCGATACTTTCGGTGATATTCACGCGGATTGCCCTGTGCCGTGCGATACCTGGTATCGCTTGTGGACCATTTTTGCGTTGCGCCATTTCCTGCGGGTCAACAAGGTCGACTGCTCTGGAGTGAACCACTCTCTATTAAAGGCAGCCTGATTAAAATACAGATTCAGATCTGGATCGACGCCTCAATTCACAGTGATTCGGTATGTGCTGTTTGCACACATTTTGTCTAGCCTCAAAACCGGCGATCCAAATCAACACTGTATCCGAAGCCATGGAAGGTCCCTCAAGTGTCACTCAAAGTTCTCCATTGCGTTGCTGGTTTGAACGCTCGCGACGGTGGTCCGGCACGATCGGTCCCGGCACTCGCGAACGCAGTCGGTATGGCCGGGGCTGACGTACGTGTGTGGAGTCGCCAGCCGGCGACGATTAGCCTGGCGGATTTCAAACACACGAAATTTGTATCTGGAACCCTAAACGCAAACGTAACGGATGACTGGGTTCCCGATGTGATTCACGATCACGGACTATGGTTGGACTCAAATCATAGTGTTGCGAAGCTGGGACGGAAGAACCGAATTCTTCGAATTGTCAGTCCGCGAGGCATGCTGGAACCCTGGTGCCTGCGACACCGACAGTACAAGAAACTCCTCGCGTGGCTTCTTTACCAGCACCGCGACCTCTTAAGTTGTTCGTGCCTGCATGCCACTTCGCAAAGTGAAGTCGACCAATTTCGCAGGCTGGGTCTGAAGCAACCAATCGTAAACCTACCCAATGGTGTCGCGTTGCCCAATCCTCTTGAAACCGCAAGCATCGAAAGCGAACTGCAAGCATCTGAGACGCGGGAAGCTCTGTTTCTGTCCAGAATTCACCCGGTAAAGGGACTGCCCAACTTAATAGAAGCATGGAATAATGTGAGACGGCCGGGCTGGCGATTGAGAATCGTGGGATCGGATGAAGACGGCCACAAATCTGTCATCAAATCGTTGATCACGGAACACCGATTGAATGACAGTGTCACAATCGAAGAAGCAGTTCATTCTGATATGAAATGGACACTCCTCCGAAATGCGGATTTCATGGTCCTGCCATCGTTCTCTGAAAATTTCGGCATCGTTGTCGCAGAGGCTTTGGCAGCGGGCACACCTGTCATTACGACAACGGGTACTCCATGGAAACGGGTGCTTGAGAAACAGTGCGGCTGGTATGTTGCTCCTACAGCCGACGGCATAGCAAAAGCCCTGACGATAGCTATGGGCACGACAAAACCTGAACTGAAAGAAATGGGGCATCGCGGGAAAGAATGGGTGCGTGAGGAATTTTCATGGCAGGACATTGGCCAAAAAATGCTGACTGCATACTGCGCTGTCCTTGGGGGGAAGTTTAAGGGCCTGTGGGGCAAACAATGCATTGAAAGAAAATGTGCAGCATAGAACTAAGGACAGCTCCTGCCTGGTTTCTAGCATGTTTGGATGTTCACTAATCTGGTCCGCCCACACCTCAGAGGCTACTCGGCAATGGATCTTACAATCCGCAACGACGCTGCTTTACGATAAAGTCAAAACTGCAATGCTTCCCATCACTGTAATCATCGCCGCAAAGAATGAAGAATCGAACATCGCGAAATGCGTCGCGGCCTTACCCGAGTTTGAGAGAATTGTGGTGCTTGACTCCGGAAGCACTGATGCCACGGCCAGCATCGCAGCAAATTATGGTACAGAGGTTTTGGAGTTCGACTACAAGGGCGGTTATCCCAAGAAACGTCAGTGGGCGTTGGACAGTCTGGATATTCAGACTCCCTGGACATTGCTGCTGGACGCTGATGAAGTTGTCACTGAAAGCTTTCTGGACGAACTGCGGGCGGTGACTTCGTCGCAACGGTCGGACGACGGATATTTGGTCACAAAAGGCTTTCATTTTTTGGGGAAGCGCTTTCGCTTTGGTGGTTTTTCTCACTCTGCCGTGCTGCTGTTTCGGACTGGTTGTGCTCGATTTGAACACCTGCTTGACGAAGACAGTGACGCCCTTGATATGGAAGTGCACGAACGACTGATTGTTGACGGCACGGTTGGCGTCATAAAAGCGCCGCTGATTCACGAAGACTTCAAGGGGCTGGAAGCATACGTTGCTCGACACAATAAGTACTCGACATGGGAAGCGAAGGTTCGCTACCAGCACTTGCATGGAGGCGATTGGGGTCAGTCCGCGATTACTCCCAAGCTCTTTGGAAATGCTCAGGAACGACGTCGTTACTTAAAGACGATTGCCGTTCGGATTCCATTCGAGCCGTGGTTGTGGTTTTTTTACCATTACATTGCGAGACTTGGCTTCCTTGAAGGGCGGCCGGGCTTGATTGCCAGTCAGATAAGAGCGAGTTACATCGCACAGGCACGTTCGAAGCTTTACGAAATGCGACTGCAGTTGGCGGGTCGTTCTCATCAATCAAATTCTCTGCGGCAGCCAGTTCCGGAGCCAGTGTCCACCGCCGCTCAAAAGGCGGCGTAGTAGACGTCGCCGCAACATTGAACCAGACACGAGCCGCCAACTAGTTTCACTTGTTTCGTAGGCTCTCCGAAATAGCTCAAGGTGGTGGAATTGGTGCCGCCAAAGTGCTTGAGTGTAAGGCTGTTGATTCGTATGACTGTTGAAACTGACTCTCGGCGCAGCTCTGCTGATTACACTCGCGCAGAACAGATCGGGCGTGTGTTGTGGAACGCGTTACAGCCACTTTTCGCCTATAGTCCGCGGCTGATGTACGCCTGGCGGAATTTTTTGCTAAGGCTGTTTGGCGCTGAGATCGGCTCCAAAGTGCAGATCTACCCATCCGTCCGGATCTTCACTCCGTGGACCCTGGCAGTCGGAGCGGGCGTCACGATCGGCGACAACGCGCGGATTTATAACGTCGGGCGAATCGTCATTAATGATGACGTGACGATCTCTCAAAACGCACACTTATGTGCGGGAACGCATGACTATCAACGCTCAGACATGCGGCTCGTAAGGACGCCGATAGTGGTCCAATCCAATTCATGGATTTGCTGCGACGCATTTGTTGGCCCTGGCGTGACGATTGGAAAGAATGCCATCGTTGGCGCCAGAAGCGTTGTCTTTAAAGACGTTGGTGAGGGGCTAATTGTTGGTGGCAATCCGGCGAAGTTCATTCGGTATCGCGCAGAAAAGAATTGCCACAACCACCTCAAGTCGGCTTAGCCAAGCAGTGAATTCGCCAGGCGAAGTGGCGGATTACCGCTCACGTGCCGCAGCTCGCGTGCTGACTCAACGGGCAATGCGACAAGTCTGACTATGAGTAATGCAGGCCTCGCAAGTTCCATATTTTTCGCTTGGTTCGTTCTGCTTTGACAAGGCCTCCTGCTAAATCTTCGTCTTTGAGGTCCGGTTGGTCGCGACAACGTCCGGACCAGATCGGCGCTGCGAAATCTGTGACCGAATTGGTATTCACGAGCACGGCGGCTGCTCGCTGGAAGCAGACGCTACCGGCTTTGTTGAACCAACGCATAGGACCGATGGGTGGGAACGCGGTCCGACGCTTTTGCCCGGACGAAACCTGGATCAAGGTGGCACCGCATTCGGGCGGCGGCACTTTTTGCAGCAACGCGGACGGTTGCCGACCATTCTGCCAGTCCGTTCGCTGCGGTCGGTTTGTCCTGGAAGTAAGTGATCTGTTTCCCCCACTTTCGGCTTTTCCGGTTAGGCAAACTTTTGCGATAACCCGGATGTACAGAACGCCGCGCTTGCGTGCCAGGTTTGCACGCTGAATGAAAATATCTGCGCCTCGCACAACCGATATCAAGGACTCTAGTACAATGCGACCACTTATCGTTTGGACAATCATCTTCTCAATGACCGTGTTACCGGTCCCCGCCTCGTTGGCCGGTCAGAAGACGGCCGCCGATGCGGTCCAGTTGCAAAACGTCGAACTCAACAAAGCTGGCCGAGTGGCTGGCCGGGTGTTGGACGCTACGGGTGCCCCCCTGGCGAACAAGGTCATCGAAATCCGCACCGCCAAGGATGTGCAGAAAAAGAAGACTGGTAAAGACGGCAGCTTTTTCATCGAAAGTGCCGTCGGCGGAAACTGCGCACTGGTCGTTGAAGAGCGTGCTTACGCTTGCCGACTGTGGAAAAATGGCACGGCACCACCGAAATCGCTGACGTCATTTGGCATCGTCCACACGGACGGCCCGATTGTTCGCGCACAGGATTGCGGCGAAGGCTGTGACGACGGGTATGGCGGAAGCTACGGCCGTCTGGGCGGAATCTCTGGTGGACAGCTGCTGGGTCTTGGACTACTTGCTGGAGCCGTGGTGGCCATCGTTCTGGCAGTTGACGACGATGATGATGGCAGCTAATCAGCATTCGCTGAAAAACGATAACGCTCGAAACCTGAACGGTTCGGCAGACCTGTGATCCACAGAGTTTGCTGAACCGTTTCTTTTTACCAGGTTGTTACAGCGTGCCTGGGTTCCGTAACCGGATCGAGTTGAGAGTTTGTGGCGTCGGAAGGGAGACCGTCGTCAGGCGTCAATTTCTGACGTCCGATCTTTGTAACGGACGGAGTACACATTTCAGCAAGGATTCAAAAAATGCGGATCACCACCACGTGGCTGCTTGCCATAACGCTTCTTACATCGCCTCAAATGCTTCAGGCCGCCGATTCTGCGGCAACCAAAGCTTCCACAGCCAGCGATGCCACTGTGCAGCTGAAGAATGTTGAGCTTTCGCCAAATGGGCATTTGGTGGGTCAGCTCGTCACATCGGCGGGGCACGCAGTTGCGGGGCAGAAGCTCACAATGACGGTCGGCAAGCAACAGCAAACGATCGAAACGGACAAAGCTGGAAAATTCACCGCTCGCGTCGCAGGCAGCGGCCAGTGTGTTATTGCTGTCAGCGACGACGTGTACGCCTGCCGAGTTTGGGCTCACGGAACAGCTCCACCACGATCGTTGCAGAGCATCGCGATTGTGCAGCCGACAAACAGCACCGTACGTGGCCAGTATGTGTTTGCCCCGTTGACTCGCCTGAGAATGCTGACAACGACTCAAAAGGTAATTTTGGGCTTAGGCGTTGGTATTGGTGCCGGAATTGCCATCGGCGCAGCCATCGACGACGACGATGACAAGAAGCCAGACGCCAGCTAGTTCGGCCGGGTAAATTCACCGTCGAGGTGAACAAACGCTTGCCACCTGATCGACCCGCCACACCCACAGCTGGGGGCGGGTGATCACTACGCTACGAAAATTGCTAACAGCCTGCCGTCGAATTCTGCGGCAGGCTGTTTCGTGCGCTAATTGCTGGTTGGTGCAAACTAAAGGTGGCGGGACCACATCGAAGACCTTTCCGATGCGGGTTTTGGCAATTACGCCAGAACCGCTTCCTGCTCGCTGCGGCATTCTGCTGAATCCACAAGTTCCACTTCGACGTGACCCTCTGGTCCATCAATTTCGAGCACCACTCCATCACCTTCGACTTCCAACACTTTGACTGTGAAGTTACCCAGCCGAATGGATTCACCGGCTTGAATATCGAATAGATGGTTTTGCATGAACTGTACCACTTACCTGAGGGAAGCCGTCGGAAATCAACTGTTGGAGAGGATCATCGAGGGCACGGACGTAGGAAGAAAGTTCAACCCGTCGTTATCCTGAACGCGAGGCTAGAAGGCGCACAGAACGTGCAGCTCGCTGAGCCAGAATACGGGCGGTTTCAAAGACTAGCGGTCTTTATAATGGCTGCTTAATTCTACGACAACGTGGAAACGTCGTCATGTGTAAACTTCCGGCGACCTTTTTTGGATTCGTTATTTTCACGGTCATTGACTTGCAACGTCAACACTTGATCGCTTCCGGTAACGTGATGTGTAGTACGCGATGTCGTCGCTCGAAGTCGAAGCGCCGCGCGGCTACAACTCGGCTTTAAACGTTACAACATAAGTCCCGTTCGCCATTATTCCGACGCCTTGAAATTAGGTGTGAAGGCTTCTGCAGAAGCGATCGCAAACGTTGGGATTCGGTCCTCGAACATATCTTCAATTCGTCAAAAAATTTAAGCCGTAGTACTTCCATGAACAGCAACAACCCGCTCTTGCAACAGTCCGGTCTGCCTGCTTTCGATCGCATTCAGCCCGAACATATTGAACCTGCCGTGACGGCTCTGCTGGAAACTTCAGCCACGCTGCTTGAAGAAGCTGAAGGCGCTGAACCCGGCAACTGGGACGCGCTGATGGCGCCACTGGGGAAGATTGATCTGCTGTTCGAATACGGTTGGTCGCCAGTCAGTCATTTGCTGGGTGTGGCTAACAGCGACGAGCTTCGAGACGCTCATGAAGCAATGCTGCCAGGCATCGTCGAATTCAGTCTGAAGCTGAAACAGAGCAAGCCGTTGTACGAACGTTTTCTCGCGCTGCGAGATTCGGATGCCTGGGCGCAGATGAGTTCCGCTCAACAGCGCATCGTCGCGCAGTCAATTCTCAGCGCCGAACAGGCGGGAATTGCTTTGGAGGGTCAATCCCGCCAACGCTTCAACGAGATTGCTCAGCGACTGTCGCAACTGGCCAGCGATTTTTCCAACAACGTGCTGGACGCCACCAAGGCCTGGTACCTGGATATCACCGATCCGGCCGATGCCGAAGGATTACCGGGCAGCTTTCGCAAGATGGCTGCCGCCGCATGGTCGTCGGCCGAAGAGAATAAGGACGCAGAAGCGGCGACTCCGGAGAACGGCCCGTGGCGAGTCAAGCTGGACGCTCCCAGCTTTGGCCCGTTTATGGAACATTGCCGCAACCGCTCACTTCGCGAACAGGCGTACCGCGCGTACATCAGTCGGGCGTCGTCCGGTGAGAAGAATAACGAACCGCTTATTTCTAAGATCCTGCAACTTCGCAAGGAAAAGTGCGAGCTCCTTGGCTACGAAAATTATGCAGAGCTAAGTCTTTCGCAGAAGATGGCTGCGGACACGGCCGCCGTGCAGAAAATGTTTGACGACTTGTTGGGAGCGTCGCTGGAAGGGGGCAGGGCAGAACTGATCGAAATCACTGATCTGGCGCACGAAAACGGGTTCGACGGCGAACTGGCTCATTGGGACGTGGGTTTCTGGGCGGAACGCCTGCGCGAACACCGCTACAACTTCACTGACGAAGAACTTCGGCCGTACTTCTCGCTTGAACGAGTCCTCGATGGGTTGTTCAGCCTGTGCCACCGGCTGTTCGGCATCACAGTTAAACCTGCGGATGGGAAAGCGCCTGTCTGGCATAAAGACGTTCGCTTTTTTGATGTGTTTAATGAGCAGGACCAGCATATCGCCAGCTTCTATCTGGATCCCTACTCCCGCCCCGAGAACAAACGCGGCGGAGCGTGGATGGGTGACTGCATTGTTCGTTCGGTCACGCCGGAAGAAACGCGATTGCCGGTGGCTCATCTGGTCTGCAACGGCACTCCGCCGGTCGGAGACACGCCTTCGCTTATGACGTTTCGCGAAGTCGAAACTCTGTTTCATGAATTCGGTCACGGACTTCAGCACATGCTGACAACGGTTGACCTGCGGGATGCGTCGGGGATCAACGGCGTCGAATGGGACGCGGTCGAATTGCCCAGCCAGTTTATGGAAAACTGGTGCTATCATCGCCCGACTTTGCTTGGCATGGCTATTCACTACGAGACCGGCGAAGTGCTGCCTGATGATTTGTTCGAAAAGATCTGCAAGGCGCGCACGTTTCGAGCTGCTTCACAGATGCTGCGGCAGGTCCAGTTTGGCATGACGGACATGCAACTGCATTCCAGCTTCGATCCCAATGGCACAGAGAGTGTGTTCGACGTGCATCAACGCATTGCCGAACAGACGTCGCCTCTGCCACCGCTGCCAGAGAACCGGTTCCTGTGCGCATTCTCGCACATCTTTGCGGGAGGTTATTCGGCGGGCTACTACAGCTATAAGTGGGCGGAAGTGCTAAGTGCCGACGCGTTCTCAGCATTTGAAGACGCGGGGCTGGACAACGACGAAGCCGTGGCGACGACCGGCCGCAGGTTTCGAGACACCGTGCTTGCCGAAGGTGGCAGCCGACATCCGATGGACATCTACCGCGACTTCCGAGGCCGGGAACCCAATACGGAGGCGTTGCTGCGACACAACGGATTGGTAGCGTCGTAGCGTACCGTCGCTTGACTCTCAAGAGGCGAGCCTATTACGGTCACCAATGCCAGCATACTGCAGACCTCCACCGCGCGGTGAACAGCGTGATCGCAACGTATTTAGAAAGCTGAACGTGCTCGACTTCGGAAAGTCGAGCTACGTCAAACACATCAACTATGACAACAAGCACACTCACACCAGATTCCACCTACGACGTCATCGTCATCGGCACCGGCCCGGGCGGGGAAGGTGCGGCGATGGAAGCGACCAAACAAGGTAAGTCGGTGGCTGTTGTTGAAAAGCAGCCGCGAATTGGTGGGAACTGTACTCACCTGGGCACTATTCCCAGCAAGTCGCTGCGAGCCGCCATCTACCGCATGATGGAAGTTAACAACAGCACTCACTTTCAGCAGTTGGGAGTTCACCTCGACGTCGGCTTTCGCGACCTGCGTCGCAGTGCTCAGGCGGTCATTGAAAAGCAGGTCGCGATGCGTCGCGGTTTCTACGACCGCAATGACGTCACGGTCTACAATGGCACGGCCTCTTTTCTGGACGCCAATAGGGTGCAGGTGGACGAACCTGACGGTGACACCAGAATTTTGTCCGCGTCGTCATTCGTCATCGCGACAGGCTCACGCCCCTACAATCCGCCGGACGTAGACTTCAACCATCCGCGCGTCTTCGACAGCGATACCGTCCTGGACATGTCGGAAACTCCGCGAGCCATGACGATTTACGGCGCGGGCGTGATCGGGTGCGAATACGCTTCGATGTTTCGCAACCTGTCGGTCAAGCTGAACCTCGTTAACACGCGAAGCAACTTGCTGGACTTTTTGGACGACGAAATCTGCGACGCTCTTAGTTACCACATGCGAGACACGGGCGTACGGATCCGCAACAACGAAACCTTCGACCATGTCGAAACCTTCGACGACCATGTGGTGGTGCATCTGAAGTCCGGCAAGCAGCTTAAGAGCGACGTCCTGTTGTGGGCCAACGGACGTTCCGGGAATACAGAGAATCTGGGCCTCGACACGATCGATATTACGCCCAACCATCGTGGGCAGATTGAAGTGAACGAAAACTTTCAGACGATTCACGAGCACATCTATGCCGTTGGTGACGTCATTGGCCCGCCGGCTCTGGCCAGCGCGGCGTATGTGCAGGGACGCGTTGCTGCTCGGCATCTGGGCAATGGGCATTGCGAAGCGTTCGAAATGCAGCATGTGCCGACCGGGATTTACACCAGCCCGGAGATCAGTTCGCTCGGCAAAACAGAAAAGCAGCTCACGGAAGAATGTGTCCCGTACGAAGTCGGCCACTCGATGTTCAAAAGCCTCGCGCGAGCCCAGATCATGGGGCATCCGGTTGGCATGCTGAAACTGTTGTTCCACCGGGAAACTCTGGAGATCCTCGGCATCCATTGCTTCGGTGTGAACGCGTCTGAGATCATTCACATCGGCCAGGCCATCATGGCTCAGCCCGGCGAAGCAAACACGCTTCTGTATTTCATGAATACCACGTTCAACTATCCCACCATGGCAGAAGCGTACCGGGTTGCAGCGTTGAATGGGTACAACAGGTTGCTTTGAGCGTGAAGTATGCTTCGCCTACTTGTTCGGAACGCTGCGACCGTATTCAGCGTGACTGCCGATCCTGCATCAAACTGTCCTGCGTCTCCAATGCCCTGCAAGAGACTCAGTCGGCAGCAAGGCTGTTGAAGAACTCAACATAAGCCTTGATGTCGAGATCCTTGGTTTGGAAACCATCGGCTCCAACCTCAGTTGCCTCTTCCATATCTCTGGGGCTATCAGAGTTGGACAACACCACAATAATCGGAATCTGCGAAAACTCGCGTTCCTGTCTCACACGTTCGACAATTTCGAATCCGTCGAGTGCCGGCATGTTCAGATCCATGAGCACCATCGCCGGCAGTGTTTTCTCTCCCAGCTTGACTTGTGCCATGTACTCAAGAAATTCAGTTCCGGACAGGAACGTTAGGAATGGATTTCTAAGTATAGAACGGTCTTACAGGCGACGAGCAATATCGAGATCTGCCTCTGAGTCATCCACCATGACAACAGGGGCACGGTGGTTGAGGCATTTAACGTTATTTTGATTCACTGGCCTGGCCATTGAGAGTGAACTTAAAGTGAACAAAGTCTTCGCCGGAATCCAGCCAGATTTGCCCGGAATGTCGTTCAACAGCGCGGCGACATAGCGAGAGCCCAGTCCCCGTGCCATCTTCGTCATTGGTGAGTCTGGTGAACAGGTTGAATACTGACTGGTGGTGTTTGGTTTCGATTGAAGAACCCGTGTTCCGAACGCCGAGGATGGGGCCATTCTGTGAATCTTCTACCGTAAACCGTAGTTCAAAGCCTGCCTGCTTTGCGTATTGAACAGCATTTTCTACCAGCTTGCGATAGATCAATTGAACGAGGCTTCGATAGCAACTGACCACCGGCAGCGATTCGACGACTACAACAGCCTCCGTGCTCTCGATTTTACTCTGAAAATTATCGAGAATTTCTTCAACAACAGATCTTAAATTGACGTCTTCGCGGACGAGGAATTCGTCGCCGATACTGGTGAAGATTCGGAAATCCGCAATCTGCTGGAGGGCTCGATTACATTCCCGTTTCATCGTTTCTATGAGCGGTGCCGTTTTGTTCGAGTCGGATTCACTTATGTCGTCGATGACCAGGTTCGACAGAGTTGCGATGCGTCTGATGGGTTCTCGCAAATTGTGCGAGGCGATATGGGCAAAGTGTTCCAGGTCCTGATTGGCCAGCCGAAGTTCTTTGTTCGTGGACAGTAACTCTGCCTCGTGACTTAGCAGGGATTCTCGCATGTCCTGAAAAGACCGCGCCAGCGAACCCAGTTCGTCGTCTCTTGCTACCGGTAAGCTATTCGTCGACCTGCCAGCGCGAAGAGCTTCGACGGCGACTGCGATATTTGCGATTGGTCGCGTCAAGCGTTCTGAGAGTGCGAAGGCAAACACCATACCGATGACAAGCATCGCCGCTACGATCAAGCCCGTGTGGAACGTGATTGTGTTGGCAGCCTGACCGATGTCTTCAAAGGTCGCGAATACTCCCAGCGCGAGTTCGCGATCCGTCGAAAATGGTCTGAGCTTCCGGAAATGCACTGAGGAGCCGCGGGGCAATTCTGGATTCTGTTGAGGGAACGTCAGCGAAGTTGTGTCGCTTTCGAAAAACTGTTCCAGTTGATGAAAGTCGCTTTGGGCTTTGGCCTCGTGTCCAAGATCGAAGCCGAACGTTTGTGACTTGTCGGGGTGAAAGATGTAGTCCCCATGATCATCGGTGAGGTAGTAGACATATCTGCCATCAGCGTTTGAGGGCAAGTGCTTTTCTGCGAACGGCTGGAAGTCGAGGTTGATTATCACGATGCCGGCTGGGCGCTCGTCGGCATCAAATATCGGCATCGCCACGCGCAGCATGGGACGATGCGGGATTTCGATCTGGCCTTTCTCCCGATTCAGATTGATTCGCGAGTAATAGATCTGGTCACGCGGAAGGGCGATCGTTTCCTGAAAGTACAGTCGTTCACCCTTCCGTTGCAAATCTGATTCGGCGGGACGAAAAATCTTATTGTCCACTCGGTCGAGCCGCACGCGTTCGCGACCTTCGTCCTGCACACCGATCAACCGGACCTGTGCGTAGTAGGGTTTGGCTCTAAGCATCTCTGCGAAAATGCTGGCGAGCTGGTCCCTGGTCTCCGAGTCCGCCGCGGTGCTGTCGTCTGCCTCAGCATCAGCAAGGATGTTCTTAACGATTGGTAGTCCGGCTAACAAGCGGATGTCGTGACTGATCTCATCGAAGGCGAGCGACAACCTGTCTTCGCTGATCGTGGCTTGTCGTTGAAGGCCTTCAATCTGAAGCCCCTCAATGATGCTCATGTATCCCCAAATCGCTGACGCGGCGATACCAATCGACGATGCCGCGACAAGGCTGAGAACGAGCAGGCGAATTTTCTGAGCAATACGCATTGCAATGCACCAAGTCGCATTTCTTCGCCTGAGTGATTTCGATACCCGAACGCTTCATGCTATTGGAACGAAATAAAGCGGCTAAGTCGAGCGCAGGCGCGGCGGGCGTCCCTTGGTGACAGACGTCTTTCACTGAGAAGAACGCCTATTGGAGCCGGCGCGGTGGAGCTTGGTCTGCAGCGGGTGCGAAGAGTCGACCGACACGGAATAACGTGGGCCGTCAACCGCTGCCAAGGTGCTGCCACAGTGCTCAAGCACTGCCAAGCCATCGACGAACTGGATTCGAGGTCTGACCGCATAAACGTTTCGGTCACTGATTTGTCGCGACTGTGCAGTCGTTTGATCTTCCAGCCACGCTATCTTTAGATCACCGCATCTGGAGCTGGGCTAGCTGTCAGATTCATGCTGGCTTCGATAGCAGCACAGAGTGTTTGAGAGTCGCAGGGTTTGTGAAAGACCCGAGTTACTCCGAGTTCAGCGACAGCGCGTTCTGCGTTTCGATCCAGGATCGTACCGCTCAGCATAAAGCGTTTAACGTCTGGGAATCGGGTTCGTATTCCTGCAAGAAACTGAAAGCCTGTTGTGCCGGGCATTTCGTTGTCGCACACAAGGGCATCAATCTTCGTGCTGCCCAATATTGCGGTCGCTTCTGCCGCAGAGATCGACGTCGTGACGTCGAATCCGTACTCGTTGAGTTGACGCGACAACGCTCGCAGGAGTGACGCATCATCATCAAGTAAAAGTACACGTGGCATTGAGTCGTTCATGTCGCATCATCTCCAGGATTGGTTGTGGTTAGTTCAGGCTGTTGTGAAAACATATATCGGTTCTTTGACGTTATTATTGCTCGCCATCTTCGACAGAATGCCGATCATCGATCTGGTAATTTCCTGACCCCGCCCGACAAGTAATCCGCCGGACTTGTTCAGGATGTCCTCGGACACCACCATTCCCGTACGTAGCTGGCACACGTTTAACTTCATCAGGCTGGCCGAAAACAGCTGCTTGAATGCTGCTTCGAATGCGTTCAGGACGTCAGGGTCATACTTGTGAGCGTCTTCTTTTAGAAGGTCCAACGCTTCGACTTTGTTTTTTGTACGTGCTTCATGACTGTCAAAGTCGAGACACACCTTTAGGATTCTTGCACCGAGCGGTATGTCCGTGCCACGAATGCCCTCCGCAGGTGCCCCGGTGCCGTCAAAGCACTTTTCCTGATAGCCAACGATTCGTGCGACGTCGGACAGTCGCGGTATGTTGCCTAGAAGGCTTTTCCCGATGGCAGGGTGCTGGTCAAACGCCACACGTTCCAACGCGTCCAGTTCCTGACCGTTCATGATTTTTCTTAAGGTCGATTCAGACAGAGTGATGCAACCCAGGGCGGACATCATCGCGGCAATCTCGATCTCCCAAAGGTTGCCCGCGCCCAGTGATGCTGCGAGAGCCATGGCAATTCTCTTCACTCGAGACGCACGCCCGAAGGCAATGGGATTGACGATTCCCAACACGTCAAACAGTACTTTGACACTGCCCTTCAGCGTGCATTCAAGCAATTCCCGCTCAGCCGTCACGAGTTGATATTGTCGAATTCCGTCACTAACGGTGGCAGCCATAGTTTCCATTGAGCACGGCTTGGAGAGGAAACGAAAGATGTTTCCTTCGTTGACCGCTTCAATGGTGGAGTTCAGATCTGCATAGCCCGTCAGCATGACTCTAACGGTGTCCGGAGATTTCTGTCTGATAATCTTGAGCATCTCGACGCCTGTCATCCCCGGCATCCGCATGTCGGAGATAACAACGGCGAATGGGCCATCTTCGTCAACCATTCTCAGGCCAGCAGATGGTCCATCCGCAGTGTACAGATCAAAATCGTCCGACAGATGACGATCGATCGCACTCAAAATTTTGGAATCGTCGTCGACGAAAAGAATTTTGGGCTCACTCATATTGGTTACTCCTCCTGACTTAGGCAAAGGTCACGCCAACTGGCAATCTTGCCTTCGCATTCAATCGTTGCCAGATACTCGGACAACTCCTGGTCATCTGCCCCATTGGCGACTTCGTTGGCAGCCCACACAACGGATAAAACAGACAGGGATTTTTCTTCGGCCTGTTCAGGACGATGGTGCAGGGACACAACCTCAATAATTGACTGCGGCAGCCCCCACAAATTCAACAGGTAAGCGCCAACAGCCGCATGATCGGTGTTAAGAAATTCATGTTCTGCTTCCCACAGCGAAGTGTGATTTGAGGCGGCTGTCTGAAGGATCCGGCTGTATGCTTCGGTGTCTGAAGTTGCAAGAATCAGCTTTCCCACGTCATGAAGCATGCCCGCAGTGTAGGCGTCGTTGACATCACCGCCTGCCATGCCCTCCGCTCGTGCAATTTGCTTAGCGAAGTTGGCAACGTTCAGACTATGAGTCATTAGTGTTTCCAGCGAAAATTCGCTTCTTGAATCATCAACGAATTCTGTGAAAACACCGGTCGTCAGGACCAGAGCCTTAATAACATCGACACCCAGCATACAAGCGGCCTGCCCCGGCGAATGTACCTGCTTTCCCATGCCAAAGGCCGCAGAATTGACCAACTGCAGAATCTTGGCGGACATCGCCATGTCCTTTTCGATGATGCGGCCGACGTCCGTTAAGGCAAAGTCTTCAGACTGAATCGCTGCGTTTAGTTCTGCGTAGACTGACGGGATGCTCGGCAGTCCCGGGAGATTAGTTATCGTCTTCCTGAGGCTTTCCGAATTTAGGGTGTCGCGCATCGCGCAGGCTCGCGATATCGTTGATTTCAGAGTCTCGGCATCGCACGGCTTAGAAAGATATTGGTGCATCGGTTGCACTGCGCGAAGGACGGCTTCCTTGTTGGCTTGGCCGGAAAGCACAATTCGCACAATGTGGGGATAGAGTTTGCTGACTTCGTGCAGCAGCTCCGCACCGTCCATTCCGGGCATTCGCATGTCCGTGATAATGGCATCGAAGTCTTCGTTTGCCAGCATCTCTAACGCTTCTGTTGCGTCATTTGCGAATTCCGCCTCCCACTCAACGTCGGCAGCATCCAGCATTCTTTCCAGGGCACGCAGCACCTGGGGTTCATCATCGACGAATAAGACGTTCATGTAAGCACCGCGCAATCACTTTGAGCTGAAGTGGCTGCCGCCTCATCAGCTGGAATCTCCATTGGTAGTTCGATAACGAAACGAGTTCCGACGCCTTCTTCTACGTGAAAAGTGAGTCGGCCTTTGTGTTTCTGGGTGACGACAGAGTGGGCTATGGAAAGTCCCTGTCCGGTTCCTTTTCCCACGTCTTTCGTGGTGAAGAACGGATCGAACACACGGTCGCGGATTTCTTCCGGAATCCCACCTCCCGTGTCACCGATCTCAACAACGACATGCGTATCTGTTTGGTGGCTTCGAATTGTGATCAAGCCTTTTCCTGTACTCCCGCCGTCTGTCATGTCGCTGATTGCGTGTGCAGAATTGACGATGAGGTTCAGGAAGACCTGGCTTAGTTCCCCTGAAAGGCCCAGCAGGCCTTCAATTTGCGGGGCCAGTTTCAGGTCGACGTCTGCGACGTATTTCCATTCGTTGGTGGAAACAGTCACTGCTGTTTCAAGGAGGTGATTGATATCGACGGGCGATTTTTCCTCAACACCAAGGTGTGAGAGTTCTTTCATCGCTCGGACAATGCGAGATACATGGCGGACACCGTCGATTGAATCGCTAAGCGCTTCGGGCAGTTGGGTGTACAGCTTCGTCAGCTTGAGCTTTTTTTGCTGAGCCACCATCCTGTCAGCCAGTTCAGCTTCGAAATCTGATTTCTGTGCTAATTCGGTGAGTTGCGTTGAGGACTGAAGGTAGTCGATCAAGCGATCAAATTTTGACTTCACGAAATCCAGGTTGTCCCCCAGGTATTGCATGGGGGTATTGATCTCATGAGCAATTCCGGCGGCCAGTTGTCCGACCGACTCCAGTTTTTGAGCCTGCTGTAGTTGCTGCTCAACAATGCGCCGATCCGTCAGGTCCGTACCAAGGACAAGCAAACCATGGCACTTTCCGTCGTCCAGCACCGGGTAACAGGACAGACCAATTACCATGCTCCTGTTATTGGAATTGACAAAGGTGGTTTCGAACCGGCTTGTCGCTTGAGCTTTTGAACTTCGAAAGAATTCCTGCACTTTTTCCGGGCTGTCCCAGCGTATCGGCAGCTCGGGCAGGGGCAATCCCAGGACTTCTTTTTCGGTCAGCTCGAGCAAGTCGGCGGCTCGGTGATTCCACCGTTTGACCTTCAGGTCTGCATCAACACCAATCAGCACGGAATCAATCGCGTCCAACAAACGATCCGCGTCCCGTTGCGCCAATTCCAGGTCTCTGGTCCGCTCAGCAACCAGATGCTTCAGCTCTTCCTGGCGCACGGCGACGGCTCCGGCAAGGCGGTGCTTTTCGACCAGAGCCATTACCATTTGAAGGACTTCAGCATTGTCAAATGGCTTCTTTAAAATCAATAGGCGATCGCACTTCCCCAGACGCTTTGCGATATCGTTCCATGTGTTGTCTGAGTGAGCGCTACAGATGACGACCTGAAGGTCAGGATCAACCTCCCACATTTTTTCGATGGTTGTGAGGCCGTCCCAACCGGGTGGCATTCGCATGTCGACGAAGGCCATGACGTACGGTCGACCGGCGGTGACGGCTTCGCTCACGAGGCGTAGTCCATCGGCCCCCTGAAAAGCGGAATCGAGTTCCACTTCCACTGTCTCAATGCTTTCTGGTGATTTCTCACCAAAAAACGCAGAAGCGGCGGTGGTCAATTCGGTATTGGATTTGCGAGCCCCTAAAATTTTTTGGAAGTCTTCATGAATGGCAACGTTGTCATCGACGATCAGGATCCTTGGACGTGGGGCAGGCGTTGGAGGCAGCATGTTTTCATCTTTCGTCTGGTCGAAGTAGAGTTTCGATCTGCAGCGCGCCGCAGACCAGATTGCGGCGCGACCATTTGTTCGTAATTATTGGGCTACAAGTTTGGCGGAAGGCATTTCAAGATCTGGCGAATTGTGGCCAGCGTCGGATGCATGGTCAGCCCCGAGTGGCAGGAATAGCGAAAACACAGATCCTCGATTGATCCCGTCGCTACGAACGTGCAGTTCACCGCCGAGAGCCTTGGCAGCCTGTGCACATGAGTGCAGGCCGAAGCCATGGCCGTCGCGTTTGGTTGTGAATCCAAAATTCAGCACTTTTGAAACGACGCTCTCCGTCATTCCAACTCCGTTGTCTTCCACGATAAATTCAACGCGTTCGTTGTTCATCGTACGCGTTCGGACGGTGACAATTCTTGGTCGTCCAGTGATGTCCGCCACCGCATCCTGTGCGTTCGCGATAAGGTTTGTCAGCACTTGAAGAATTTTGTGACGATCGGATAAGACGGTTGGGCAATCGTCGATTTCCGTTTGAATCTGTATTCCGCTTTTCGCATGCCGACTCTCACAAATCTGCACTGCCTGATTCATCAATTCGACGGGAGATTCCGGCAACCGAACAGGAGATGCAATGACCTCTTCCTGTTGGACACGGATGATTTCTCGAATGTGCTGAATTTGTTCAATTAACCTGCGGTTCTCATCTTTGAGTTGCGTCTGGTCATCGATTAACGCAGATGAAACCTGTTCCAGAAATCCAGGAAAGTGGACGCCGCGCGGGTCGTTCGTCAGGAAGTCTTCGAGGTCTTCAGCATGTTGGCGCAGGATTTCGCTGGCTGCTGCCAGTTGCGAAACGGCACTCTGCTCAAGGATTTTGGAAATGGCCCCTGACGATGTCGTGACGCTGTTCAGGACGTTACCGACATTGTGCAGAACACCAGTCGCCACTTCCGCTATTCCCGCTTTGTGAGACGATTCAATCAGTTGCCGATTGATGTCAGCAATCTGTGTTTCGGATTCCATTCTCGCGGTTTCGTCATGAGCGATAATGGTAAAGCGGGTCTTGCTGTCGACGCTGACTCTTCCGATGGAAATGCGGCATGGGAACACGGTTCCGCTCAACCTGCGACATCGTGCGGTAAGGTCGTTTCCGTCATGCGTGGTGTCTTTCGCAGCTTCGACAAGATCTTCGAATCGAGCATTCACCAGCAAAGCATCGATGGGCAAATTCACCAACGATCGTTTCCATTCGAATACCGTGTGAGCCGCGTGGTTAGCTGCCAGAATCGTGCCAGCTTCCGACACTGACAAAATTGCTTCGGACGCGTTTTCCAGAATGGACCGAGTCCAGAGTTCGCTTTCACTCAGTTCTTTTGTCATCCGATTGGCAATGGCCAAAGCATTTTCTCTCTGTCGCCCGAGGCCGGAAATAACTGCGAACAAAAGCATGTCAATCGTCAGCCCGCCACACACAACCCACGAGCTAAGAGAAGACTCACTGCCCGATACAAACTTCGGCTTCGCCGCAATTTGAAGTGTCCATTCGCGTCCGGATAGCGTGACAGGTACCTGAGCATACAGATCTCCGGGAGGTTCCGGCCGATCGCCGTCAAGATTGGATTCACTATTGAACAGCAGGTTTGGTTCAGAAGTGACCCTGCCATCGAAGATACGACACTCAACATCTGCCACGGATTCATTGATCGTCCCTCGCATCAGATCATCGCATCGAAACGCAGCATACACCCACCCGCGGAGTGCGGTTTTTCGCTGGGCAGGAGTGTCAAGATTTGCTTCGTTTCGGTAAACAGGCAGGTAGCACAACACCCCTGCCTGAACGTCCTCATCAGTTTCCTGAACGAGTGTGATCTTTCCGGAAATGGCCGGAAATCCGCTGCTGGCGGCGGTATCCATGGCTTTGCGGCGAGTCGCATCAGAATACATGTCGTATCCAAAGGCGCGACGGTTGCGCCAGTCAAACGGTTCGATCAGAACAATGGCTGTGTAGTCCTCTCGATCTCCCTGGGGAGTCACCTGGTAGTCAGGAAAGCCTTCCGCACGCACCGCGGCGACGTGAGCTGCCAGTTGTTTCTGTGGCACAGGGACAGCAAACCCCATCGCCTGAATGCCAGGAAAGTACCGTGGGAGACGGCAGTGCTTCACGTAGTTCGCCCAAGCCGTTCGGTTGACGTCGTCAGTAGCGCTGAACAGGCTGACGCCGCCTCGCAGGACCTGCTCATACTCCAACATACGCTCGCTAATGCGACTTTGAATTTCCGAAACACGAAAGGCGAACCTTTCGCGGTGCCGCTGTGCAACATGAAGGTTGGTAAGATGCCACGCCAAAAATGTCAGCAGCAACGATCCGCACAGGATGATGCGCGCACCATTGCGACTATGCGCAAGCTGCAAAATGCGGCTGAATTTTGAAATGGCGTTCATGGAAATACCTACGCGAAAACTCTGTTCCGACGTCCTATACATGAGAGAAGTGCAGATTCCACGATCCAAAATGGGACGAGTGTTCTTCGCTATTCTGTTCGCTCCGGTACTGATTCGCTTATCGTGGGCAGGCGAAGCACAAACGTGGCTCCGCACCCCGGCCCGTCACTCTGGGCCGAAAGAGATCCCCCAAAATCCGCGGCGGTAATCGCGCTTGAGTGCAAGCCGAATCCATGCCCACCTGACTTATTCGTGAATCCAGGCTTGAACACCATGCCCAATTCTTCGTTCGAGATTCCGACCCCTTGATCAATGACAGCGATACTTACCGAGTCATCCTGTGTTTCAATGCTTACCGTCAGTTGTTTGTTATCGAGGCTGCTTTTGCTCATCGCTTCTTTGGCGTTAGTCAGCAGGATCGTCAGCACGTCCAAAACTCGTTGCCGGATCGCTCGCACTGGCGGGACGTGCTGAAATCTGGTGACAACATGGATTTGATGCCGTTTGAATGCTTCATCCTGCATGGCAAGCGCGGTGTCCGTCAGCTTTACCAGGTCAATGGGTTCGCGGCATTCTTTCTGGCCGGCAAACGTTTCGTGTGAGGCGACGATATCTTTGATGTTCTCGATGCTCTCCATAAGCGTTTGCACTTCTTTCATTCCATCCGTCCGTTCTGCCAGCAACTGATTGGATAGTTCGCCCAATAGCGTGGGGAAGTGCTTCCCTTGCGGATCGACTGTCAGGAATTTGCCAAGGTCGTCAGCATGCTCTTCAATCACATGCGATGCTTTTTCGAGGTGAACGACAGAGCTTCCGGACAGCGACTCACGCAGTACTCCGGCCGCGACATTGATGCTGTTCAGTGCGTTTCCAACATTGTGCAGGACGCCTGTTGCGATCTCGGCTCTGCCAGCCACGCGTGCTGCCGCTCTTAGCTCTTCATTCAGCCGTGCGCGCTCACGTTCGGCCTCACGTGCAGCTGTGACATCACGGCCAATCTGAATCATGCCAACAAATTGCTCGTCTTTGTCAAAGATGGGCCGCATCTCAATTTGAATGGATATCTCACGCCCATCTTTTCTTCGTTTGTGGACCTCAACATCGAATGGTCGCTGATTTTTGACACCATCCAGCATTGCTGTCACTGTTTCCTCACGGGTGCTGGGTCCGCGTAGGACTTCGATGGGACTGTGGCCGATGACTTCAGTGTCCCGATACCCGGTTATTCTGGTGAAGCCATCGTTGACCCATTCCACTCTTCCAAGGCTGTTCAGGATGATCACCGAGTTATCGGTGTATTTGGCGACAAGCGCGAGTCGCTCTGCATCCGCCCGTGCCGTCTCCAGCTCTATTGTTCTGCGCCGCACGGTTTCCTCGATATCACTATTAAGTGATTCCAGTTCAGCCTGTCGGTCGCAAACTGAGCTTACGTCCTGTTGTGACTTCATAATGTTGAACATCAAAAAGATGTCCTCGAAAATTACCCACGCAGCGTGCTCCAGCCAGCGATATGGACTGGCTGTTGTCAGGCCGTACACGGATAAAGGCCACCAGATACCTCGCAAAGCATGGTCCATCGTGATGACCACTGTTGTTGCGACCAGCACTTTCCAGTCTCTGTAGAACGCGACGAAAGCCAGTGATCCAAAAACGTGAAAATGAGTTTCCAGGCGGCCACCCGATAGATGAATCAGCAACGCGCTCCAAAGCCCCTGCGACACGGCCATCATTAGCCGACTCTGCTGACTTCCCGGATTTAGCCAGACGGCAACGATTGGCCCGCCTGAGATTAATCCACCCAGCAGAAAAGCGGCCCAGATATGAATATGTACGTGCGATGTCTGGCCAATCCAGGTCTTTGGCGAGATCAGGCATGCGGCGACAATACCGCACACGAACTGGACAACCATCAGTGCAACGAACAAACGATCGACTCGCGTACAGTGCTCCCGATTGAGTTGCTCGCGTAAGTCGTTTCGTCGTTGGATGTTTTCCGGGTTCAGGCAGACAGGATTGCTACTCATAACTGACCTCCCGGGCCACTTGGGTAAATCGTGCAGCCATAGGTTGGGTAATGTCTGTTCTGAACATCGCGTCCGTTAAGCACGTCGATGGCTGCGGCGTAGGCTGTAGAATCGCCTTCGTGTCCGCGCCCCGCTGTGATACCACCACTGAATGAACACTGACCATCCTCATCGAATACGATGACATGGCCGGACGTCGTTGCGTGAAATTGCTTCGCCTCTCGTCCGTCAGAATCAACCAGAAGGTTGCCGGGGCTAATCGCATTTGCGCTGTTCCACATATCCGATTGCGCCCAGCTGTCTGTTTGCTGTGCCGGCTTGTAGAAAACGAACTTGATAGCGACTGGTTCAGCGACGCTTGCCATCATCTGCTCAAGTTGCCGGAGCGCAGAACGACTACAAGGACAATGAGGGTGAAGAAACATCAGTAGCGTTCGTTTATGAGTGGAAGGAGTCAGCTGTGTATCCTGTGGCCATCGGTCCAACATTGTCGCCCCCGGCCCCGGAGCATTTGAATACGCTGTCAAAGCTCCAATGCCAGCCAACACGACCAACAACCAACTCCCTAGAACCGCTCGCACGGCCCAGCGACGGATGCGATCAGTTTGCAGTGCCGAGTGGGGACTCGAGAGTTTGTTGGTACTGGACATGTTCACACCTGCGAGGCGACGACATAAAATTAACCCCTGTGGGCTACTGGTGGTGTATCGAGCGGTCATGCCATCGTCTGCGTGAAACTTGTGCTCGTTAAGTAAAGTTGCGGGGTAATCCCAATCGCGGGTTTTCGCATTTTCGCGGTGACCGTTTCGACCGCTTCAGCTGCCCCGCGCAGGCAGCATCCAGACAACCGGAAGGTCGTGGTTGACGAGCGAGTTCGTTTCGACTGCAGTTCCACGCGGAGCTGCCGCTAAGGCTTGTGACTCGACGCGTGCGCTATCGAACCTGCGCATTCAACGTTGCACGTACGAGTGGTGTTCAAAGGTTATAGGGCGCCTTTGGTGAAGTACCACCCGGCAGGATGCGTTTTTTATTAGCCGTAGGCATCACGCTGTGATTTGGCTTGCGCCGAACGTCACGCCGCTTCAGGTCTGCGGCAGCGTGGTCGGTTTACGATGGTGCCATGGGGTGGTGCAACGTACAGACAACGCATGCGTGTCCTGCTGATGTCGCGGTGGGCCATGACGAGGCTACCGAAAAACACGGCCCGGGTTTTCCAGACCGTGGCAAGCGTTCAGCGAAACTTGCACTTAGCCCCGGAAGAATTGGCAACTTCTGAACGGAGCGGTGGCGGGCTGGCATATCTTCCAGCCGTTCCCTGTAGGAAGACCTGGGCTTGAACCAGCGCGACTAAGTCCTGCGCACAGCGGTGCCTCTTTGTAGGTTCCGGCAGCCCGACGGAACTTCTGGCTTCGCCAAACAGAGCGCAGAGTGGGGCGGCTTGAAGGGGTGAGTGGCGACGTTGGTCGATAAGCGAACGAACGTGCGCGGCGGGAAGGTTTTAGTTCGCCTTTGCCGAGGTGCCCCTCGGGCCACTGGCACCTACGGAGACACCTCGCCGAATACTGCGAAACGACTATCCCTGCTTCTGCAGCTCTTCCGCCTTCTTCTTCAGCTCGGCTGCTTTTTTGATCGTTTCTTCGGACTTCTTCTTTGTGTCCTCGATCTTTTTGGCGGCGGCGTCAGCAGCTTTTTTGGCGTCGTCGGCCGCTTTCTTTTTGGCTTCCAGGGCCTTCTTGGCGCCCTCGGCGGCCTTCTTGGCTTCTTCGACAGCCTTCGTGGTGTCCGCAACAGCTTTGTTGGCGGCATCAACCACAGCCTTTGGTGCATCCGCATTCTTCTTCAGATCTTCGACAGCTTTCTTAGCACCTGCCAGAGCCTTTTCGGCAGCAGCGACGGCTTTGTCTGCGGTCGCAGCGACGGCGTTTTCAGCATCAAACGCCTTCTTGGCCTCCTCGGCCTTCTTCGCGGCTTCGGCAGACGCTTTTTCTGCGGCGGGGATTGCAGCGGCCAGTTCTTCGACTTCTTTGGCCGCGTCCTCAGCAGCTCGGCCAGCTTCGACAATCGCTTTCTCGCGGTCGCGTTTGAAGTCGGGCACAATTTCAATTTCCGGCAACGCGGCTTTCAGTTCTTCCTCGCCCGCTTCAGTTACCTTGGTCTGCCAGACGAACAACTTTTTGAGGTTCTTCAGGCCGGCGAGTTCCTTTAATGCGGCGTCAGTGACGGCGGTGCCGTAAACATTGAGGTATTCCAGCTTTTCCAAGCCCTTTAACTGAGCGACTCCGGCATCAGTCACGGCCGTCTTTTCAAGATGCAGCCTCGCCAGGTCTTTGAGACCCGCCAAATGAGCCAATCCTGCGTCAGTGACCTTGGTGCCGCGCAGATTCAACGCGTACACGTTGCCCGCGCCGGCCAGAATTTTGAGCGTGTCGTCGGTGATCTCTTTGTCTGACAAGTGGAAGGCGATTGTCAGTCGCGTGTCGTTTTGAGCCAGTTGCATGGCCTGGCCGCCCGCGTCGGTCACGGCCTTGATGAGTGCTTTGTCGGCATCAGAAAGTTCTTCCTGAGCGATTGCGGGCACAACGGTAAGTAGACTGAGCAGCAGAATTGAGGCGGGTTTCATGGCGGAAGTGTCCTGAATTAGGGCGAAGGGAGGCTTGCTGTCGTGTTTGGAGCGGCGACTTCAGGCCACCGACACCGCCCAGCCTATTCACTTTCCCCACCAGTTTCAACATTCAGGCCGGGGACGCGTTGGCAGGCGGACAGTACGCACCGGCGGGCGGGGGCGTGGTAACGGGGGTGGACGCGGCGAAAGCTGAACTGCGGGCGTTGGTCCTGAGCGTCGCCGGAGCGTCTGGTTTGGGGTCGAACTGAATCCCTGTTGTGAAATACAATGCCCGGCAAGCAAGGACGCTGAATCTCAATGAACGCTACGGCAACTCAAAATCCGATCTCACTGATCGGCCGGATCACGCAGGAGTTCTTCTGCGGATTTGGCGGCGTGACCATGTTCAGCCTGAAAATGCTGGCTCAGCTACACAAGGGCTTGCCGCGGCGGCACACCATCGTGCCCATTCTGTACGAAATCGGTGTCCGCAGTATCCCCGTCATTCTGGTCACGGGCACCTTTATCGGAATGGTGCTGGCCGTGCAGACGTACCAGCAATTCAAAATGATGCACATGGAATCCCGGTTGGGAGCCATCATTACGATGACGCTGGTTTCGGAACTCGGGCCGGTGCTGGCCGCGACAATGCTGGCCGGGCGCGTCGGTTCGGCGATGGCAGCGGAACTTGGCACCATGCGCGTGACCGAACAAATTCACGCCATCAGCGCTCTCGGCGCGAATCCGTTGAGGTATCTGGTGGTGCCTCGGTTTCTGGCCTGCGTGGCTCTGATTCCGCTGCTGACGGCCATCGCCGATGCGGTGGGGATTGCGGCCGGTTGGGCGTTTAGTTGCGGCGTGCTGGGGATCAACTCGCACCATTATTGGATGTATGCCGAACAGTTCGTGACCGGCTGGGACGTCATGGCAGGGCTAATCAAAAGTGTCTTCTTTGGCTGCAGTATCGCGATTATCGCCTGTCAACAGGGCTTCCACTGCGGAGCGGGTGCTGAAGGTGTGGGCCGCGCGGCGACTCAGTCGTTTGTGCTTTCCTTCATCGCAATCCTCGGGATGGACTTTCTACTGACAGTCGTGCTGAACACGACTTACTACCTGATCTGGCCGGGAGCCGTTTCGCTAGCGACATTGCTGCCTTTTGCGGGGTTTGCGGTATGACAGGTCAGACGTCGTCACCAGCAATCGAGATCGCCGACACGCGCTGCGTGTTTGGAACTCAGAAGGTCCTGTGGAATGTGGACCTGGCCATCAATGCCGGGCAGACGGTCGCGATCGTCGGCGAAAGCGGTTGCGGCAAGAGTGTCACCATGAAGGTGATGATGCAGCTGCTGACTCCAACAGCCGGCACGCTGCGCTGGTTCGGCGGAGACGTGGCCGATATGACGGAGGCAGAACGCCAACGCCAGCGGCTTCGGCTGGGCTACCTTTTTCAGGGAGCCGCCTTGTTTGACAGCCTGACGATTTACGAAAACGTTGCCTTCGGACTTCGGCAGACGGGGCAAACCAACGAACGAGAAATCAAAGCGACTGTGCTGGCGCGGCTGGAAGAAGTCGGGCTGACGGCCGACATCGTAGACAAACGGCCTTCGGAAATATCCGGCGGCATGCAAAAACGAGTCGGGTTGGCTCGCGCTTTGGCGCTTAGCCCGGACGTGATGTTCTACGACGAACCAACAACGGGGCTGGACCCGGTGAACAGCCGTCGCATCGATGACCTGATTCAGTCGATCCGCGATTCGCGCGGCGTGACGGGAATTATCGTGACTCATGACTTGCGCACGGTTCAGCGAGTGGCCGACCGCATCGTGATGCTGTACCCGCGGCGCAAGCTGAACGACGACGAGAACCAGGTGATCTTTGACGGAACTCTGGCGGAACTGGCGACGAGTTCTGACGAACGGATTCGAGAATACATCGGTGACGAGTTGGATGGCAACATCGTCAACGCATCTGCGGCGTAGATTCAGTGGCCACGGGACAGTGCCCTCGTCAGGTGTGGGGCGAGCTTCCGCGAGCCAGATGCCGACACTGCCTTGAAAGTCACGCGAAATCGCGGAGGAAGCAACTTCATGGACGAACGAAATCAGGAATTCAAAGTTGGCTTCATGGCCGTTGTGGCGCTGGCTGCTGCGGTATTCATGGTGTTCAAGTTTGGAGAGATCGGCAACCAGTGGAAGTCGGGCACTCGGATCAGCATCGTCCTGCCCAACGCGGCCGGCATCTTTCCACAAACACCTATTAACATGAGCGGCATTCGTATTGGAAGTGTCGAAACACTCACGCTGGTGGCCGAAGGACGCGGCGTGATGGTGCGCGCAGTCATTGATGAGGATTACACGTTCCGCAACGATTCGACCGCACAGGTGACTCGATCGCTGCTGGGTGACGGATCGATTGAGATCATTCCCGGCAGCGAAGGAAAGGCCATTGTGGAAGGCGACCGCATCGCCGGTCGTTCGGCCAGCGACCCGACGGCCGTGGTGGCTCGAATGGAACAACGCATCTCTTCCACGCTGGCATCGTTCGAACACACTGGCAAAGAATGGGGGCGCCTGGGCAACAACCTTAACCAGCTTCTGGAAACCTCCGGCCCCGACGGCGTGAACACCATTCAACGGTCTGCCGCCGCGTTAGAACAGTTCACTCGCACCATGAAAGCCGCTGAAGACACTCTGGCGTCGGCGGGCAACCTGATCAACGATCCGCAATACCAGCAACAGCTTCAGCAAACACTGGCCGCACTGCCTGAAATGTTGAATGAAACTCGCGGCACACTAAAGGCCGTGAACTCGGTCATTCGCCAGGTCGACACAACAGTGGCCAACATCAACGTCGCCACCACGCCGCTGGCTCGTCAAAGTGAAACGATGGTGAACCGACTGAGCAAGTCGCTGGATAATATTGAATCGATTACCGGCGAACTCGCGATCGTATCGCGTTTGATGAATCGCGACGGCGGCACCATTAATAAGTTGCTGACCGATCCAGCGGTCTACCGAAATCTGAACGCCACTTCGGCGTCGCTGGCCGTCATGCTTGAAAACCTTAAACCGGTGATCGCCGACATGCAGATCTTCAGCGACAAGGTGGCTCGCCATCCGGAACTACTGGGCGTCCGAGGCGTTGTGCGTGGCAGCGATGGTGTGAAGGACGCGAACGTCACGCCGGCATCGTTTGAACGGTAGCAAAACGCACCCTCCGCATTGATCGCGGGTGAGAACAAGCACGTCGGCGGTTCCGCTTCCACACCGTCACCCGCCAGCCACGCCAACCGCCCGCCGGTGCGTACCGGCTTTCAGCGACCATCTGGAGCAACGCCGGCGCTTCTGGTTCCACACCGTCACCCGCCTGCCACGCCAACCGCCCGCCGGTGCTTACCGGCTTTCAGCGACCATCGGGAGCAACGTCGGCGCCTCTGGTTCCACACCGTCACCCGCCTGCCACGCCAACCGCCCGCCGGTGCGTACCGGCCTCCAGTGACTATCGGGAGCAACGCCGGCGCTTCTGGTTCCACACCGTCACTCGGCTGCCACGCCAACCGCCTGCCGGTGCGTACCGGCCTCCAGCGACCATCGGGAGCAACGCTGGCGGTTCCGCGTTCGTTTGGTAACTCGCCCGCCGGCGATTCCGCTTCCACACCGTCACTCGCCCGCCACGCCAACCGCCCGCCGGTGCGTACCGGCTAGAGTCCGTGCAGTGCGTCGCTACGCAGCGATCGTCCGCGCTGAATGACATTTTGAGCGTTGTCCTGCTGGCGCGGCTGCATCTGAATGTCGTAGCGACGGTGATCGCGGATGTGAGTGCCCAGGAAGTTGTCGCTGAAGAAGTCCAGCGGAAATCGCTGATACCACGGCGGGTTGATGTCGATGAACTGCGTTTGAGTTTCGTAGCCGTCCTTCAACAGTTGCACTTCCCGAGTGCCGTACCATGTGTAATCGATGGATGTTGGCGTATACCCAACGTCCTTCCCGTCAATGCGCACCAGAGCTCCGACGGGGTTCGAGTTGATCGTGAGCCGTCGATGAACGCAACCTGTCTGCAGAAACGTCAGCAGCAGTGCGAAGGTGATGAAGGTTCGACGCATGGGTGTCAAATAATGCGAATGGCACGGCCAACAAGACGGGGCGGGCCTTCGATTGGGAGGTCTTTCAGTTTGCAGCGATGCACAGGAATCCGTGCAGCGTAACTCAAAATCGCCGATCCACCCAAGACCAGTTTTTCGCGCATCGTTGCTGCTTCACACCTGCACAAGGTGGCTGTCGGTAGTGTACAAACGATTCCTGGGGCGCGTGCCTTCTCAGGTTTGGAAAAAACGGCCGGTGGAATGGATTCCGGCGGCGAATTGGTGGAGGTTGCACCGACCAATTTTGCCGTACGAACACTCACAACTCGTTGTCATTGACTGATTTGCCATAAAATTTGAGCGGGCTAGACTTCTTCGCAGCCAAAACTTCTTGAAGGCATTGATGTGAAGAAACCCGTGCGAGTTCGGACAGGTCTTGCCGTGATGTTGCAGAGGCCTCCGGTCAGGAAGCAGCTTCCTTTTCACCTGGCCGGATGCAGCTCAATGGGCAACGAGTACCAGAAGTAAACACGATGACCGACCAGCCGCAGGTTCAATACGCTTCCCGAACGGATGTCGGGATGCGCCGAGCGGCCAACCAGGATTCCGTCGTTATTCGGTTGAGTAACGAGTATCAGGAATGGAACGAATGCGGCCACCTGTTTGTCGTGGCAGACGGGATGGGTGGGCATTCCGTTGGAGACCTCGCCAGTCGCATCGCCGTCGATTCGCTGCCGATCGCGTATTTCAAGGTGGATGCCGATTCAATTCCGGACCGTCTTCGCAGCGCCATCATCGCGGCCAATCGATCGATCAGCGACAAGGCGCGAGAGAACCCGGAATTTGCCGACATGGGCACGACGTGCTCAACGCTGGTCCTGTCGACGGCTGGTGCCTTTGTGGGGCACGTCGGGGATAGCCGCGTTTATCGAGTGCGCGACGGTCATATTCAGCAGCTGACTTTCGACCACAGTTTGCAGTGGGAAATGGTGCGGCAGGGCAGGGCGACGATCGAAAACGTCGACATGCTGCATCCGCGCAACGTGATCACGCGTTGCCTCGGTCCGGACCAGAATGTGCCGATCGATATCGAAGGTCCGTTTCAGGTATTGCCCGAAGATCGATTCGTGATCTGTTCGGACGGCTTGACGGGGCATATGTCGGACAGTGAAATCGGAGCCATCGCCAACAGCATGCCCCCTGGCGACGCGGCTCGTTTGTTAATCAACCTCGCCAACTGCCGCGGCGGCACAGACAATGTGACGGTGGTGGTGGCTCGAGTAGAATCGTTCCCGACTCAGACCGGAAAGTTTGTCGATTCTCCCAGGAAGTTCGTCCCCGCCAAAACGACCGAACTATCGCCCAAACCTTCCGGAAGCATCGCGAATCGGATTTCGATGTCCCTGTTCCTGCTTTTGGGTGTCAGCGGTTTAGGCCTGTTGGCGTTGGGCGAGGTCCAATACGGTCTCTGGTTGATTTGCCCAGCGCTGATTCTGGGCTTTCTGAGCATGATCGCGTCCACCAACCGGCAGGTGGCAGAATCCAGTGCTTTGGCAGACACCGCAGAATTTGAGACGCCCGCTATTCCGGGTCTTCAGCCGCTGGAAGGTTCGCGCCCGGCCGCCAATTCGCCGTATCGAACGGCACCGGCCGAGATTGATCCGGGCTTCCTGGAGTTGCTCGCCCAGGCTCAAAGCGAACTCACCACGGCAGCGCGGGAAAACGGCTGGAAGGCCGACTTTGATTCACTGGCGAACATGAACCGGCAAGCACTGGTCGCCACGAAGGAAAACAAGCTGGAGCAGTGCGTGCAAATCCGAGCTCAGGCGATCGATGACCTGATGAAGGAATTGTACGCCAATTCGCGGCACGGCTAGGATCGAGCATCGGCCGAAAATGCCGGTTTCGCCTGTACCTGGGGGAGCCAACCTCGTAAACTTCGCGCTTTGAATCCACTCAACGTAAACAGGGAGGTTTGCGTGTTCTTCTTGAAAAGCATTCGACGCCGCCTGGTCACCGGATTTACGGTTGCCTTTGTGCTGCTGCTACTGATGGCCAGTGCTGCGATCTGGGGCCTGAATCGCCATCAGCACGCGGTCTCCACCATTCACCACCTTGTCCATCACAGCCCGGACAAAGCTCAGTTGGAATCCGCCATCAATCGGATCATCCTGCCGTTCACGCCTTCCAAAAGCGAAGTGGCAGAAGCGATGCAGAAGGATTTTCTGTCGCGCATCGTGACCGCTCGCAAAGAAGCCGACACCTACTATCGTCGCAGCGAAGAAGCGGCACGCGATCCGAGCCAGTTTGTGCCTGGTCGAGGCGGTACGTACCCGCTGCTGACGCGTTACATGGATAAGGTGTACGAAGGTCTGGGCAATCTTGACGCGCTCGCAAGCGAATTTCAGTTTGCCCCTGGCACCGATGAAAAGACCCGAACCACTCACATCGCTGCCATCAAACAAGCGGCCATGGAACAGGTTGCCGTCCTGCACGAAAACCTGAATCGACTGCCCGACTACGACAAACAGAAACACGTTGCAGCGTCACTGATCGGCGAGCAACGGCAATCGACTCGCATGCTGAAGAACGTGCGAATCATCATTCTCGTCGCCGTGATCGCGTACGGCATCACGATCTTCTTCGGCTTCCGCTGGGTGTCTAATCCTTTGCGAGCCATCGCGAGTGGCGCATCTCGCATTGCCAACGGCGATACGGATTACCGGCTCGAACCAGTCTCCCACTGGAAGGATGAATTCTTCGACCTGACCGAAAACTTCAACCGCATGGCAGACCGGTTTCACGAATCGGAAGACCATCTCAGCGCAAAGGTCGAAGAACGCAGCCGTCAACTAGTGCGATCCGAACGGCTGGCTGGAGTCGGTTTTCTGGCGGCCGGCGTGGCTCACGAAATTAACAATCCGCTGCAGGCAATGTCGATGGCGGCGGAATCCGTCCAGTTCCGACTGCACGAGCACCTTCCGCCGGACAACGCTGATACGAAGGAAGTGATGGAACGCCTGGACATGATTCAGCGTGAATCCAAACGCTGTGGCCAGATCACACGCCGACTTCTGGACTTCGCTCGCAACGAACGCCAGGAAAAACTGCCGGACGATCTCACGCGAGTCATCGGCGAAGTGCTGGCCATGATTCGCCCGATGAGTAAGTATCAGGATCGCGAAATAATCTTCGACCGCAGTGCGCCGCTGATTATGGAAATCAACGCATCGCAGATGAAGCAGGTGATGTTAAACCTCATCGCCAACGCGCTGCAGGCCACGGATTCCGGTGGGCGAGTGGAAGTGCGTATCGAAGAGCACACCGACTGGGTCGTCGTAGCCGTCAAAGATAATGGACACGGCATGAAGCCGGAGAACGTGGACAATCTTTTCGAGCCGTTTTACACAACGAAGGAAACCGGTGAAGGTACGGGACTCGGTTTAAGTATCACTCACCGCATTGTGGTCGACCATTCGGGCACGATTGACCCTCACAGCGACGGGCCTGGCAAGGGCAGCACCTTCCGGCTAAGGTTGCCCAGACGACAGCCGCAACAAAAGGCCGCGTGAATTCAACCACGTAGCCGCGTCTCTCCCAAACGCGAAATCGAGTCTCGGAGAGACTCGGCTACGTGTCGACGGTAGGTTCTCATCTGCCGGTCGCCTCAGATTTTCAACTGCCCTGCCATCATGTCCGACGTCACCGTTCTTCTAAACGCTATCGAACAGGGGAAGGCTCGCAGTGAGGACCTGCTGCCGATGGTGTATGACGAATTGCGTCGTTTGGCGGCCGGACATATGCAGCGCGAACGTCCCGGCCAGACTCTGCAGGCCACGGCGTTGGTCCACGAAGCATTTCTTCGACTGGTCGGCAATGACGACGCCACATGGGAAAACCGCCGCCACTTCTTCGGTGCGGCCGCGCTAGCTATGCAACGTATTCTTGTTGAGCAGGCTCGCCGCAAACAACGCCGGAAGCACGGTGGGGACGTGCAGCAAGTTCATCTGTCCGACATGGATATCGTGGCTGAAAACCTTTCCGCTGCCGACGACCTGCTGGCGATCGACGAAGCTCTGCAGGAATTCACCGACCAGGATCCGGACAAGGCCGAACTGGTACGACTTCGCTACTTTGCTGGTCTGACTGAACCCGAAGCTGCCGCCGCCCTCAACATTTCCCGCGCCACCGCGTCTCGCTGGTGGACGTATGCGAAGGCCTGGCTGTTTGCCCGGGTGAACGGCAGCGCTGAATGAGCTGCGTGGCTGGCTTCGCCCCAAAAATCCACGGGTCCTGCAGAATTCTGTGAGGCGCTTTGCTTTTGGTTGTCGCATGACTGAATAGAACGATTACTCTATTCGGCGGAGCAACCCATGTCAGACGCGGAAAACCCAGAGAAAAGCAACGATTCCACCACTGAGTCTGACTCAGTAGTCGGCGACGGTGCGTCTTCGATTTCTCCGAATTCCATCGAAGGTCTCTTCCTTCAGGCCCTGCAGAAAGAGACGCCGGCCGAACGAGAAGCGTATCTGGACGAAGTCTGTGGCGACGACGAGCAACGCCGTCGCCGACTGAAGGCGCTGCTGCTGGCGTTTGACGATGCGGGCAGTTTTCTGGAAACGCCAGCCGCTGGTCCTCGCCCAAACGGCGAGATCTCGCTTAGCTTTCTGAAGCCGATCGACAAGGATGGTTGCCTGGGCGCTATCGGTCCGTATGAAGTGCTGGAAGTCATTGGGCGAGGTGGCATGGGCCTCGTGTTGCGAGCCGTCGACCTTAAACTCAACCGTGTCGTCGCCGTCAAAGTGCTGCTGCCGGAACTGGCCGCCAATCCGAACGCTCGACGACGTTTTCTGCGAGAAGCTCAGGCCGCTGCGGCCGTCAGTCATCCGCATGTGGTAACAATTCACGCAGTGGAAGAAGCAAAGGACGCTGACGACGGCACATCAACTCCGCCGTTTCTGGTGATGGAATGCGTCGTTGGTCAGTCGCTGCAGCAGAAGCTGGACAACGTCGGATCGCTGCGGTTGGCGGAAACCCTGCGCATCAGCCGGCAGATTGGCGAAGGTCTGGCGGCCGCTCATAAGCAGGGATTGATTCACCGCGACATCAAGCCCGCGAATATTCTTCTGGAAAACGGCGTCGAGCGAGTCAAAATCACCGACTTCGGACTGGCTCGAGCGATCGACGATATAACGGTCACTCGCACCGGAGAAGTCAGTGGCACTCCTCAATACATGTCGCCCGAACAGGCAGGAGGCGAACGAGTCGACCATCGCAGCGATCTGTTTAGTCTGGGCTGCGTGATGTACGCCATGTGTACCGGACACAGTCCGTTTCGCGGCGACAGTCTGGCTCACGTGATCAAACGAGTCACCCAGGACACCCCACGTCCGATCGCCGAACAGAATGCCGAAGTGCCGCCGTGGCTGGTTCAAATCATCGACTGCCTGTTGCAGAAGAACGCCGATGAACGCTTTCAAAGTGCGGAAGGCTTGGTCGCCATTTTGGATCAGCATCTGGCCAGAATTCAGCAGCCGACAGATTCGGGAAGCCATTCGCTGATCAACCAACAGGTGCCCGCAGGTGCGGCTCCCGGGGTTTCACAGCCCAATGAGTCGACTGCACCTCAGCCTGGTCATCGGGGACCGGACGAAACCATAATGCCACAATGGCTACTAACACCTGTCGCGCCCTGGCGTCTGCGTCTTTCGAATTGGTTGCTCCTGATCGGAATTCCAGCTTTGTGCAGTGGACTGCTGGGAATCGCGGCAGCGGCAAATAACTACCAATTGCAAATCGCGTCGCTTCGCCCGATTGATCCACTGACGCTGACATTCTGGTTGCTCGGACTTGCTCTCGTGACATTGTTGCCCGCTGCCGTACTGCGTGTCTCAGAACGAAAGACACCACCGTCAGCAGGTTCGCTGATTGCCTGGTTTCTGGTGGGCGGTCCAATCGGAATCATTATCTGGCTCCTCGAACGCGAGCACTTTCATCGGCGGATGCAGAATTCCGTGAGCGAAGATCGAGCTTCCAGCCGTCACGATCTGCCATCACCGCCCACGCCGCAACTACCCGCTACCGAACGGATGACATCCGCTCAATTCAGCGAAGCCGGATCGCCGGTAGTGGAGTCCGGACGAGGACACACTTCGCCTAAACGCGCTCAAGCGGCTCCTGCCGGACAATCGACCCATGCGCGGGTCGGAAGCTACCTGATCCGAAGTTCCGTTTTCTGCTGGGTGCTGCCGTTAACGGTCATGGTGATCGGCCTGATTGTTCAGGAAGGTGACCTCATGGAAACTGGTGGTCCGTTTTGGGCAATTGCCACACCTTTCTGTGCGCTCGCGGCTGGGATTGGTTATGTGCTGCGATATATCATCGATAAGAAGCAGGAAAAACATGCTCCACTGTTCCTTGCCCGTTTTTTCACCGGCGCTACGATTGTTGCATTCCTGGTATCCGTCGCATTCTTGTGGCAGGAGCGGCGAGAACAGATTATGCCGAAGTACAGACCGCCAGAGCAAGGAATGCTCATGGACGAGCACGCGCGCTCAGGCTCTCAGGATTTCGCTTCTGGAGCAAATGCCGGAAGCGAACCCATGGAATCGAAGTCAACGACCGTCGTCTCTGAGATTAAGGGAGCTGAATCCACCGTGATGTCCGCTCAACCGGCGGAAGGCGAGCGAGCGGGGACGTTGCAGGTGACGGTGGAAGATGATGGCATGCGGTTGGTGGTGCGTCGCAAAAGTGCCTTCGGCGGCTATGTGCCTGGTTCGGAACAGCAGGTGGACAATGTCGGGTATTCGCAACTGCGTCTGCACCCCGGTGACTACGAACTGGGCATTCAGGATCGGTTGTTCGGCTGGCCGTTCGCGTTTCGAACTTCCAACATCAATGTGAAGGAAGGGGACAGAGAGGAATTCACGGTCAAACGCGATCTGGCCGCGCTGCCACAGAAGTCTAACAACCTCATTCTTTGGGACGGCGTCGAGTTCCGGCCGTCGGATGGCTTTCTAAGCTGGAGTGTCAATCAGCGATTTGCCATCAACCAACTTCTGGCATCGTTCGAAAAGCCTGTCGCAACGGACGAGATCGTTTCCCGGACAAGTGCCAATATCAAATACCTGAAGAAGGCGCACGGAAACAACTTCTATCCGGATTCCGTTCCCGAAACGATCACCGACATCTTCGACCCGCTGCCGGAGTTCATCGTGCCCGGTGAAGCTGACGGCACGCTCCAACTGGCCCGTCCATCGCGAGCAACGGTTGAAGTGTCGCTGCTGACTGGCGGACTGGATGTCACGATTACTGCTCTGGACAAGAACGCTGGCGTGGCAACCCGGCGTCTCGGCGGCTTCGCGACGTTGCCGAGCAAAACGTACCCGCTGCCTGCTGGTGAGTACGAAGTTGCAGTGAGCGATGCCATTGCCCATTGGTCGCAGTACGACAGCAATACGTTTCAAAGCCAGAACCTTACGAGGAAGGTGCTGAAGTTGAAGCTGGAAGCTGATGCCAGCGAAGAACTTGAATTCAGCCGCGATCTGCAGGCTTTGGTCGATTTCGACACGACCTCCGTCAATATCGTGAACTTCGAGACTCTGAAGTTTGTGTGGGGTAAGTCAGGCGTGTTTTCGAACGCCTCGTACAATTGCAACCATGCTCAGGCTAAGTGCGTGCAGCGATTGTTGAAGGCAGTGATCGATGAAACACACGACGTCGCGGAATCGGAATTAGTGGAAACTGGTGGTCAGCCCATGAAAGAGCTGTTTCCCGGCATCACCAATAAGACGGGCCATTGGGCATTGATCAAGCCCGGCGAAAAACCGAACACCTGGCGGCTGGCCCCGCTTAAAGAATGAGTTCCAGGCTTGGGCGAATCTACCTACAGCGTTTCACTCTGACTTGTGGCCGCGAAAATCGGTTATTGTCCTACGTGGGCCGGTTCCCACGAGCCAGAACCGTCCACAACAAAACGTAAATTGCTCTAACCGAAGCCGCAACCGCCTGCGGCGGCCCGAAGAAAACGCAACGGCGGAAATCGCTATTCGTGGCGCATGGTGGTTTCGGCGCGAAGAGTGCGGCCGCTGAGATATCTGCCAGCGAGATAACTGACTTTGTTATAGGGCACGGACACAGTGACGGTCACGAGGTCGTACGGTTGAGCATTGACAAGCTGGTGGCCGGTGGTGTTGTTGTTCGGGTCGGGCGTGATCGTAATACCGACGGTGATGTCAGAACTGGCCGCCCCAACAGAGGCCGACAGCTTGTCCTGAATGTATTGTTCGATCGTCGTGTTATCACTGCCATCCAGCACGGCTCGCCTCGCCGCTTCACGCGCTGCGTTGGTCACCAGCTGTGCGACCATCATGCCGCGGCCGAATTCGACGATGCCCAGGATCACCATGAAGAACATGGGTATAACAATGGCCGCTTCGACCAGTGCGGCGCCTTTTCGCGGAGCGTTACGCCGCGTGCTGAATCTGGTTGTGTTGGGGAGTTGAAGTCTCATCTTGATAATCTGCTATTCGAACCTTTAACAGGATCTGTGCGGCCACGGAAGCCTATTGGGGACTGTTATTCTGGGGGCTGCTATTCGACCATCCTTGAACCAGGTCTGTCGATAATGAATTTCAGCACATCGACCAGTTGCTGTTCGTATTCGGCAGGGTTGCCTGATCCTCGGGAACTCTGTCCGTTGACATCGGTACTCGCTATGCGAGCGACTCGGTCCATGAAGTCGTAGTCCGTTCCGAGACCCATGCCGACACCGTACATTCGGCCTCGCTGAGTTCGGTAGAATTGCTGTGTCTGCATCAGCACGGAATTAAACCAGTCGTAACCCGTCGGGTAGAACTCATCACTGCTGTTGGCCGAAATGTAATCGTCAAGTTCCGTCTGCTCGGCGTCCCATGAGTTCGGCATGCCGTCGGTGACGAGCACAATGACTTTCGACGTGAATGACCGTCCCTGAGCACCAATCGGATCATCGTTCGGATTCGACGCGGCCGTTTTTTGGCGAAGGTGTCTTCTCGCGAGATCGATACCACTTTCGGTGGAAGTTGTCGCTCCGATGTCACTCGCAGCCTGCAACGTTGTGCAGGCCAGCATTGCCGCATCGAAATCGGAAGTCAGTGGTTGAACAATATTTGGGCCGTGCCATCCATCGCGTCCGTCAAACGTCACGATCGACACGCGGTCACCGCCTCCGGCTGTCACCAGTGCATTTTTCTCTTTCACGTGTTGAAGCCCGGCAATCAAGGCGCGGCGCACGGAATGCATTGGTTCGCTGCGAGGTGGAAACTGATAGACACCGCCCGCCGTCGTTTCAGAACGAAACGGACAGTCCGGATTCAGAGCTGATAGCGGTGTTTTGCCGGTGAGATTCGGGTTTGAGTTGGAGCTGTTGTCAAACTCAGGAGATCGTTCGCGACCCCAGTCCATCATGAACTGCACATAGGTTCGATACCCAATCCAGTTCCTCCATCCCCACGGTGCGGACGCTGTTGGAAACGAGGTTGTATTCGGGTTGTTGAAGTTGTAGATGCGGTCTCCGTCATAATTGACCGGCAGCCATGTCCATTTGTACTCACCGCGCCGAGGGCAGCCCGGATAGGAGTTAGCAACAGGGCTTGGTAAAGCTGTCAGGCCGAGTGATGCTGCGCTCCACAATCCGCCATTGTAGACGCGTGCGGCCATAAGCATTTGAAAGCGGAATTCGGTCGCGAGGCCGTTCGTGCCGGTGGGATGCTCAAGCCAGCCGGTTGTTGGTGGAGTCGGCGGGCCCCCAGATGGAGGCGGCGTATAGTCATCGTCGTCATCATCGTCGGGCGGCGGCTCTTCGCCGACATAGGTGCCACGCATGATGTAGTCGAGATACCGCGACCAGTAGTTGAAGTTCACCGCAGAGTCGGGTGTCGGCAGGGCGTTGGGAAGTACGGATGCGATCTGGTTGTCAATGATCCATGCGTAAGCTTTTTGTTTGCGAGTTGGCTCATCATCGGAATTAAATATTCGGTACGTCGCGGCAATCGCAGTGTCCGTTAAAGGGCCGTCGTCTTTCGTCATCTCGGCGTACGCGTACTGATCTGCCGACACGCCAAGCGGAGCGCCAAGGTACTCTTCCGCTCCCGGATAAGTGCCGAACCCGAAGTCCGAATACACCCGTTGCATCAGGTCGGTGGCGACGGTCGAGTAGCTGGTGGCTGAATATTGAGCGGTAATGGCGTCGGTGGCCCAGCAGGGTTCTGTGTCATCATTCATGGAACCAGAAAGGTCCACCACAAAAACAATGTCGCGCGGGTTCAGCATTCCGATCGCGGAGGCACTCATGTCATAGGTGTCGGTCCCCATAACCGGCGCGAAGAAGTGCTTTTGGTTGGTCACTCGAGCGGTCACGCGAACGGCATTCGCGGACGTCGGGTCTGCTACAAACGACTTCGCCGAAAAATCGAAGAAGCCGAGTTCAATGTCGGAATCGTCGATCGTGACTGGATCGCCAGCCGCCTTGTTCAACAGCGCGATGCTTTTGGCAGACGCCCTTGCGGTCTCAGCGCCGACAGGTATGTCCTGAGCGGCGGCGAGTGCGGCGGCGTCTGCAGTGCCTTGTAGTTGAGTTCGCACGACAGCCATGTGGCCCACGTCGACCGTCAGCGATACAAAGGCCATGACGGCTACCAGCAGAATGACCGCCAGAACCAGTATGACACCTCGTCGCGTCTGTTTTTCGCCTATGTGTTTCTTCATAGCGCACCGCAGCCTTAAAATTTCCTGCTGCCGAACTTTTTGTCCGGCAGCCACAGGGAAAATAGTTCACGAAGCTGCGGCCAGCGCGAAATCCTTGGGGGATTTCGGACAACCACGTGTGCGGATGTGTTTCTGGATCGAATTTACATCCTTCAAACAAGCAGCGTAAGACCTGCCACGCGCCGGGACCCGGTACCGCCGGTTTTAGGGGTTCCGCCACTCGATAACTTTCTGCTGGCAGCACGGGGCCTGAGTTGGACAGAACATCTTGCAGGCAAGAATCAGTCTGTCGTGTTTCCCACTGGCGATGGCTGTGGTTTGTGGCCTATACTGTTGCAGGAAGCCCTCGAAAGTCCCGTCTTTTTACTGCGTCTCCGCTCGGAAACCACGCATGTCGCCAATTGCTCAAAATGTTGTTTATGGTTCTCTGGTCGTTGCCGGACTGCTCGGACTGGCATGTCTGATCGACCTGATTATGGGCGTTCCGTTCGGTGGACAGACGCTGTATGACATTCTGTTCATCATCTCCGCAGGCATAACCGCTTACCTCGGCATTGATTGTCTGAAGGAAGCAAAATAGCTGACCGGTATAACCGGACTCGGAGCACAGGCAGGGCAGCCAGGCGCGCCCGCAGGAAGCTCAAACGCGGCACAACGCGCAGGCCGCGAATCGACGTCGCAAATTGCCTTGCTTCACACAGAAACACCGGCTGAACGACCGCAGGCGACGCTAGCAACGGCGGCAAATTTCCCAGCTTACGCCACCCGCATAACAGTTGCCGGAATGGGCATGAGTTCACGTCGGTTAATGAGCTTAACGTTGTCAAGACGCGCTTTCGGCAGAGTCGATAGCTTCCGGCAGTCGGGCACATCACGCATCAAACATGCAATGCGTGTAGCCAGCACAATCCGTTTCATGTGCCCGCAGAAATTGACTCCGCCTGACGGCGGACGCCAGATCGGGAGACACAAACAATGCGACTCATCACTACACTCGCCTGCGCTATCGGCCTGCTCAATACCTCTGCCGTCGTTGACGCGGGGCTGTTCGACTTTGGGCGTGGCAAGCAGCAACTAAGCTGTGCCGAAGACTGTCAAACAGCCTGCCGCCCGCGAATCGCTCGGCCAAGCTGGATTAACATTTTCAGCCATCAACGAAAGTCGTCCAACTGTTGTGACACTGGCGGCTGCACAATCGGGAGCAACGCATCATGCTGTGCGCCCGACGGTTGCGCGCCGATTTGTGAAAGCACATGTTGTGCTCCGGCGGCGTGTAGTTGTTCGGCGTGTTGTGGCGAAGGAGGCCTTTGTTCGCCAAACGGCTGCGGCGACCTGCTGACAGGCTGCTTCAACCCCAACTGCCATCACGACGGATGCTGCAGTCCGGCTACAAAATGCGAAGTTGCGGAGCTGATCGCCGAGTCGAAAACCGCCTGCTACGCTCGCCACCGCCGATCCGCCATTCACAAGCTGGGTGACCACTACGATTGTTGCTGTCACCCCGAAATCATGAACGCTTTCATCTGTGCCCTGAATGACAGCGACGAACGAGTGCGTGCCAAAGCGGCCGACGAAATCGGCGATCAGATGCGTCGCAATCGCTGCATCTGCGGTGCTCCCGTGATTCGCGCGTTGAAGTTCAGCCTGGCAGACTGTGATCGGCACGTCCGTCGCCAGGCGGAAGAAGCGTTGCAGCTTTGTGGCTATGACATCGTGGATGGTTGTTGTCAGGGCCAGTACTGTGCCGCACCGTGCGATAGCTGTGCTGCTCAGCCGTCGGTCGCTCCGTTTGCGACGCCGTCAATGTCTGACGAATTGCTCCCGGCAGACGGGATGAATAGTCCGATGCCCGTTCCGGAAAGTTCTATGCCACCTGCGACACCGGACGTTCCTCAATCGGAAGCCGAAGCCGCCGATGAGCCGACCGTCACGACGCTGCAACACTTCTTCACTGGCCAGGTGCATGAAATTCAACAGGTTTCCGCCGACTGCGGTCTGGCGACTGCTGTGGAATAGTTGTTTGCCGGGATTGAGCCCGCGTTCTTGATACGTTCAGCGTAGGATCTGGGATGCCGGAGTCTCACGATCAACCAGGAATAATGGCCCGCCTGCTGACGCTTGTCGCGTTGCTGTGGGCGGGCTGGTTCCTGTGGTTCTTCTTTGGTCAGACGCTACCCAATCTATCGACCGCCGACGCGCCGATTTCGCGAAGTGACATTGTCACGGAGATCGGCAACAACCCGTTTTCGCTGTTGAACCCGCTCGACTATTCGTCTCGCGCTGGCGCCGATTCCGGTTGGAAGTTTTTGCCGCAGCGGATGCCGTTTGTCGGCACGGCTCTGCTGCTGTGGCTGGCCGCATGGTGCCTGGGCCGAGCCGTTCTGCAGACACTGTTTGTTCGGAAAAACTTGCTGTGGTCCGAATGCTTCGTGCTGGACATGGGCGTCGGCATTTCGTTGTTGACGTTGTGGGTACTGGCCTGCGGTGTTGCGGGGCATCTGTCGACCGCTGCCGTGCTGACCCCGTCAGTTGTTGCCTTTAGCGTTGTCATCATAGGCTGGAAACGCGGTGTCGCCGATTGCGGTGCGCTGGTTGAAAGTTCGCTGGCATTTGAAGCGGGCCCGCCGAATCGAAAACTCGCCTGGTTGCTGACCTTCATGGCGCTGCCGTTTGCGTGGCACATCATTCTGGGCGGAGTGACGCCACCGTTCGATTTCGATGTCCGCGAATACCATCTGCAGGGGCCGAAGGAATGGTTTCTGGCCGGGCGAGTCACCACGCTGGAACATAACGTTTACACCAGCTTTCCGTTTCTGAGCGAAATGCTGAGTCTGGCGGCGATGGTGTTGCATGGCGACTGGTGGCAGGGAGCGATCTCCGGCAAGCTGACTCTGGCAGGGATTCAGTTCCTGTCAGCCATCTGCGTGTACGCGATGGGACGCCGCTGGCTGGGCGTGATTCCTGGCTTAATCGCAGTCGTCGCTCTGGTGTCGACGCCATGGACGATTCGGATTTCGATCATCGCTTACGCTGAAGGCGCATTGACGTTTTATCTAACAGCAACCGCGATGGCCGCGCTGCTTGCTGTTCAACAGTCGGCGTGGCGGGCCCGAGTTCGGCTAACAGCGGTCACCGGTTTTCTGGCGGGCAGCGCGATGGCCGCCAAGTACCCGGGCGTGCTGTCGGTGGTAATTCCGGTGGGCGTGTTTTTGCTGGTTCGATCGCAGTCGGCGGATGAAGGTGATGCAAGCGGAGCAGGGCGGTTGTTAAAGCTGTCCGTCGTGTTTGGTCTGGCGGTTTGTGCAGCGGTTGGGCCGTGGCTGCTTCGCAACGCCGTCGACACCGGGAATCCCGTCTACCCGCTGGCCTACAGTGTGTTTGGAGCCGCCGACTGGAGTCCCGCGATGGACGCCAAGTGGAAGGCTGCTCACAGCGCACCCGATCACAACGTCGCGGCGATTCCCGCTCACATCGATGACGTGGCTGCTCGCAGCGACTGGCAGAACGGGTTCCTGTTTGCGTTTGCAGTTCCTGCACTGATGCTGGCGTGGCGGTACCGTCCGATCGGATGGATCGCGTTGCACGTTGCATGGATGCTGGTCACATGGTGGGCGTTGACTCACCGCATCGACCGCTTCTGGATTCCCATCATCCCGCTGCTTGCGATCCTGGCTGGTGCCGCGTGGAAGCTAAGCGACGGGAGATTGTGGCGATCCGCATTGGTGGTATCACTGGTCGCGTGCTGTGCGTTCAACTACGGCTTCAGTCGTTTGGATGGCATCGGGTTTCATGTTGGCATGATGGACATGACGGAAGCAAAGCGAAAAACGGTTCGCCGCGACATGAAGTTGCTTAACGAAACTCTTCCGCGTGATGCTCGAGTGTTGATGGTCGGCGAAGCGGAAGTCTTCAATTCAGAATTTCAGCTCGTCTACAACACCGTCTTCAACGACAGCATTTTTGAACAATGGACGAGCCGCACCGACCAGCCTGACGTCGCTGTCGGTGATCGAGGAATGAAGTCCGCTGCAGAAATTCGAGACACCTTGCGCGAGCATGAGATCACTCACGTGTTCGTCAATTGGTCAGAAATCCTGCGTTATCGAATGACGTACGGCTACACCGACTACGTGACGCCGCAGCGTTTTCTGCAGCTCGAAGAAATGGGCATTCTGCAGCCACCCATCGTCATGGCGACGGGTGATTGGAATGGGCGCAGCGATGCTGAACAACAGGAAGTTTCGTCGTGGTCGGGCGCAGAATCGTTGCGGAGTGGGCCGGGCAGCTGGACCAGCATGCTGCTATACCGGGTCACTCAGGAATAGTGAACGCGTTGTGGATCGCGTCACTTCCTCAGGCTTGCAGCGTTCGTTCGACGCCTTCGGTAGTGCATGGCGGACGGCATGACCCGGCTACTGAGCGGGCGTGGATTCTGGTGTTACGTTTGCCTGGCCGTTGCTGCATTTGCGTTCGGAAATGCTGTACGAATCCTTCGCCTTGCCCGTGTACGCCACGATTAACTCCGCGAGCAGTCCAAGTGACATTGCCTGACCGCCCAGTAGAGTCGCCGCGATTGAATATGCGAGCAGCGGTCGACCACCGATCGGATCGACTGCGATGACGGGCACGACGTGCATCAGGCACCACAGCAGCGAAAGGTAGCCAAGCCCCAGCATGCCAATGCCGAAAAAGAACAGCCCGACGGCTCCCAGAGCATGTTGTGGCCGACGGCCGAAGCTAATTAGAAACGTGACTGTCAGAGCGTCCAGCAGCCCTCGCATAAAACGCCGCACGCCGTATTTCGATTCACCATGTTGTCGAGAACGATGGTTCACGGGCAGCTCAGTCACTTTGAAACCACGAGCGAACGCCAGTACCGGGATGAACCGATGCAGCTCGCCATAGATGCTGATTTCTGCCGCGACGTCCGAGCGAAACATTTTCAGGCCGCAGTTGTGGTCGTGCAGTGTCAGCCCCGTCATGGTGCTCACCAGCCAGTTGAATACCTTGCTGGGATAAACTTTGTGCCACGGATCAAGCCGTCGTTTCTTCCAGCCATTGACGACATCGAATCCCAATTCGATTTTCTTCAGCATCTCCGGGATCTCGGCGGGGTCGTCCTGCAGGTCGGCGTCCATCATGAGGATCAGATCGCCGTCGGCCGCTCGCATGCCGGCGGTGAGTGCAGCCGCTTTTCCGAAGTTGCGACGAAAGCGGATCCCGCTGATCCGGCTATCGGATTCGATCAGTTCTGAAATGACCTGCCACGAAGAATCCGTTGACCCGTCGTCGATGAAGATCAGTTCGAAGCGGTCGACGGCAGTTTCCGCGACAGCAACGATTTCGTCCCACAACTGACGCAGGCTGCCTTCTTCGTTCATGACGGGCACGATAATCGACAACATAGCACGCGGCTTTCTATTGTTTCGGTTTTGGTTTCGCCGGCTTCCTGCCTCCTATTGCTCCGTCGGCTGCTATCTTTGGCAATCGTTCAATCACCGCTGCGCATCTCTTTGTAGCCAGCGTAAATCACGATGCAGATTCCGATCGGCACGCCCCAGGCCCACGCCAGATTCGCGGTGGCAAACGTCGCAACTATACAGACGAAACCACCGACCTTACCGATCATTTCCCAATTCTTCCAGAGTAGTTTCTCGGGGTCGCTCATGCGTCAGTCTTTCGCTTTCGAGGCTGCTCCCTTGAGCTACCCGCCTGTTCTCAATTGCGTTTCTACGTTTGCTTCGGCTTGACGGGCTTCTTCCCGCCAGTTGCTCCATCCCCCGCCGGGCGAGGCTTGATCTGACCTCGTTCTCGCAGTGCTTCGCCGGAAATAAGATGCACGAGTTCCTGACCCAGCCGGTCCATTTCCACCACCAGCGCGTCGATCTTTCCGGCCAGATACATGTAGGCCGTAAGTGCCGGGATGGCAATGAACAGCCCGATCGCGGTGGTGAGAAGTGCCATCGCAATTCCGCCCGCCAGTTGTTCCGCCTGGCCCATGGCGTTGCTTTGAGCAATGCGGTTGAACGCCTGAATCATACCAATCACGGTTCCCAGCAGTCCAATCAAAGGACTCACTGTTGCGACGCCGTTGAGGACTCGCAGCCGTTTCTTCAACTGGCTGATCTGCCGTTCTCCGCCATCGATGACCGCTTGTTCGATCTCGACACTCGGCTTACCCCACTTGCGAACGCCATGCAGAAAGACGTCCGCCATCGGGCTGCCGTCCTGTTGGCAAACCGCAATCGCGTTTGGTTTGTCCATTCGTCCGGAACGCAGGTGCTGCAGAAAACGGTCCACGAATGCTTTCGGGATCACGCGCCGATGTCGCAACACGACCAGCCTGTCGACCGCACAGCACACAGCGACAATGGAAGCGACAGCAAAGACGATCGCGAAGGGCCAGCCGACGGCCGACACAATTTCCTGAGGCGAGCTGGGAATTGCTGACGGCGTCGCTTCCAAACCTGCCGTCTCACCAGCCGCGTTGACTGGGTCTAATTCTGACGCGGGTTCCTGCCCCACGACTGCCGTAGACATCAACGCCATCGCAAGCAGGCAGGCAGCAGAGCCTCGCGCGAACGTGAAAACGCCAGGCCACGCCTGCGGCGCACGAGAGTAAGACGGGGTCGCCATTGAGATCGGGATTCCAGAGTTCTGAGAAATGTTCGCTCTCGCACAAAGCGGACGGCAGCACATAGTGTAGCAGTCAGCATGGCAGGTTTCGGCACACTTTCTGCGATTCGCGGCTGCATATGGGGAAGCCCCGCCTCAAATTGTCCGGCACGCGTTTTGCTTCTGTAACTTTGGTGACATGAGTGAAATGGGCGGCTGTGGCCAGAGCGAAGTATTTCATGGCCGTTGCCGACGCATTTCGGAACCAGCCCATTTTTCTCAGCACCGTCAGCGACCGGAGAGATCTTTCAACGACCAGTCAGAACAAGTGATTTGTCGGGGTGAATGGGAGTCCGGTTACTGAGGCGAGACCATTCATTTAGCAATGAAAATGAGCCCATGCCATCGCTTCCATCCAATCGCCTGGTCATTCGTGTGTCGCTGATCTGCCTCATAAGCATCGTGTCACTGACGTCGACCAGTGCTCAGCCGACGGCACCGCCGATCATTCCAGCTTCGCCATCAGTGACCGAACCTGTCCGGCCGCCGACTCCTTCTGACTTCGGGATCGTGATTCGACTATCTGAAACCTTGCTGCAACCCAAGGAGCCGTCTGTGTCGCGGACGACGCCCGTGCGTGAGATGGTAGCCGGAGCATGCAGCGTCGGAACGGCGGACACCAACGGGCAATTGACTGTTGACTTTAAACCGAAGAGTGACGGGATCGCGATGAACCTGATTTTTCAGGGCACATCCGTTTCCCAAACCGTGGTACGCCAAAGCTCGGCTCGCATTTCCAGTACCACTTCAACTCAGGTGATGGTCAGCACTCCGATTGACTTCGATCCAGCATCGGGATTCAGGTCCGGGCAGGCACTAAGCGATGCGAAGGTTGTGAACGTCTGCCGAAATGTGGCCGCTGAGAAACGCGGCCTGCGAGGTCTCATTGTCCGCCGCGCGGCAAAGAAACAGCTCGCCGAAAAACAGCACGAAATCCGACACGCATGCGAGCAATCGACTCGCAAACAGGTGGCCACAGATACGAAGAGCGAAGTGGACAAGCAGCTTGAGCGGTGGAACCAGCAATGGGCGACGCTGCGACAAATGCTGGGTGGACAGGCGTGGTATCGCGAAGACAGCAACACATTTCTGGCCAGCGACGAGAACCACGTGCACGTGTTTATTCGAGCCGCCGCAGACGACATGGACGAGACGACCGCAGCAGGACCGCCGATACCCTTTCCGCCGAAACAGCTTCCCGCTGCTGAACGAGGAAGCCTGGTTGAAATCATCTTCTACGAAGACAAACAAACCAAGCAGGAACTGGCTGCTTTGCTGAGCCTGGTGGAAGCCATGATCAGGCAGCAAACGGCCGACTTGCCAATCTCCGACAGGTTGTCGATCGACACGATTGTAGGGAAGAACTGGGTGAAACTAAGCGTCACTAAAGACGCGTCGCCCGCACCGGTAAGGCAGCTCACCAGCAATTAACGCCAATGCTGCTGAGCTCCGCCGATGTGTTCTTGAGGCTGAATGGACGCTAAGACTGCTTCGCCTTTTTCAGGCTTTCCAGCAGCTTGCGGAACTTCTCTTCGTTGATCTTCTTCAGTGTCTCACCCGGCTTGGCGAGTTGCAGTTTGCCTTTCATGACCACTTCGTCCGGAAGCAGACATTCGCTGGAATTGCAGGCCTGGAAGTGGACGTGGAACTCAAGTTCCGCAACCTTGGCTGTTTCCTTTTCGTCAATTTCCAATATGCCGTACACCATGATCTTACCGTCGTAGACGTGTGTCGCTGTTTCAAACAGTTGCAGGGTGTGGTGCTTGGGATATTTGAGCTTGGTGAGCTTCACTTTTTGCTTCGTGTTGATTTCGACTTTCGTCGGCTTCATGTAGTCGGGGTTCGAAGGGTTCGCATTGATGTGCCAGCCATCTTTGATGTCGAGCTCAATCGCCACATAACACTTTCCTCCGCGCGGAAGCTTGTTGTACAGCGGGTAGATTTTTACCTTCACCAACTTCGGCTTCTCATCCTTGGCGGCAGTATCGTCCGGACCCGGCACGAAAGGCTTGAATGCCGTCTGCTCAATTACGGCTGCAGTGCTGGCGTTTGGATTGGCATCGTCAGGCGTGCCAACGGTGGCCGGTGTCTTGTCGTTGTCAGAGCCGGTCAAAATGTAGTTCGAATTAGGGCTTTGCATCCGCTGCTCGGAAGCCGCCGTCAAGGTTGCACCGATTGTTTTGACGTGGCTAACGCTCTCAGCGTCTGCCTCGCGATCTTTGGCCGTTGTCAGCCAAAGATCGAGCGACCGTGCTAGCCCGCAGCAGGAGGCCGGCGATTTTTCCAGCACTGGTGCGAATCGCTGCAAGGTGTCGGCTGCGATGCTGCGAAACTGTGAGGACTTGTTGTGTTGGTCGAGGCGAATCAGATTGCGAACCGACACGCTGTTGGCAGACGCGAACACGGAATCGTAGACAGAGCTGGTGCGTGCGATGAGCTGTTCGTGGTTGCTGGATGTGAAGTAGAACGCCTGCAGCGTTTCGTCGTAGAACGATTCCACCTGTTGGCTTGCCAACTTCGTCGCTTCTTCCAGCCATTTTTGATCGTTTGTTGTGGTGTGCAGTTCCAACAGAGCGTCGACCAGGAATGCATAGTCGTCCAGATAGCCGTTATGCTTTGGTGCCCCGTTGCGCCACGTCCGGAGAAGATTGCCGTCTGCTGAACGCAGGTTTGTCAGCAGGAAATTGGTCGCCCGTGCTGCAGCGTCTGTGTCCTGGGGCCTCTGTAGTTCGCGTCCGCTGTACGCCAGGGCTCGAATCATGAGGGCATTCCACGCAGTCAGAACCTTGTCATCAAGAAGTGGGCGTTCACGCTTCGACCGAACTTCCAGCAGCTTCGAGCGATGCTGCTGCAGTTTTTCTTCCAGGCTGGATAGTTCCTGCTTCTGTTCCGCTGCGACGGCAGCCAGTGGACTTGGCAGGTGCAATACGAAGCCATGTTCGAATGAGTTTTCTGCATTCAGTCCATACACTTGTTCGAACAGCGAGCTGTCTTTAGCTCCCAACGTGTCCTGGATTTCCTGCTTCGACCAGACATAGTATTCGCCTTCGATGGCGTTGGTTTCTGCATCCAGAGCGGAACAGAAACCGCCTTCGGGCGTTGTCATGTCGCGAAGCACAAAGTCGGCGATCTCAGCTGCCACTTCGGCCAGCAGGTTATTGTTACTTAGCCTGGCTGTCCGCGTATAAACGCCCAGCAGCATGGCCTGGTCGTACAGCATTTTTTCGAAGTGCGGGACGAGCCACTTTCGGTCGGTGCTGTAACGATGAAAGCCGCCAGCAAGGTGATCGCGAATTCCTCCACGAGCCATCTTTAGCAACGACTGTTCGACGATGTCCAGCAGGTCTTTGTCACCAGACGCTTCGAAGGCATCCAGCACCAGTTCCATCCGCGGCACGTTAGGAAAACGTGGCCCATCCGGATTGGTTGCTTTAAAGTCGACGCCGCCCCAGACCGGGTCGTACATTTCCTGGACCTCATCCACGGCAGCGGTCACGAGGTCGGCGTTCAGTGCTGTCGCTTCCAGGTCAACACCGGGCCGCGTCATTCGCTGCACCTGAGCCGCCATCAGCTCTCCGGATCGTTCTAAGGCCTCACGGTTGTTGTTCCACAGGGTGGAGATCTTCGTGGCGGCCGTCAAAAATCCAGGACCACGTTCAGGGCTGTCATTTGGAGGCAGGTAGGTTGCGCCGGCAATCGGGTTGCCTTCAGGCGTGAGGAACATCGATAGCGGCCAGCCTCCGCCGCCTCGACCGCCCACAAGTTGCTGGTACACCAGCAGACTGGTCATGTAGATGTCGTCGATATCCGGGCGTTCTTCCCGGTCGACTTTGATGTTAACGAAGTGCTCGTTCAGAAATTCTGCAATGGGGCCGTCGGAGAAAACCTTGCGTTCCATCACGTGGCACCAGTAGCAACTGCTATAGCCAACGGACAGGAAGATCGGCTTTTCTTCGCGTTTCGCTTTTTCGAACGCTTCCGGTCCCCATGGATACCAGTCCACCGGGTTGTGGGCATGCAGCAGCAGGTATGGGCTTGATTCCTGCGCCAGCCGATTTGCAGGCTGATCCTTCGCGTGAGCCGGCGATTCCTCGGCGATGGCATTTGGCAACAAAGAAATCACGGCGACGCCAACCTTAAGGAAGGCGGCAAAACCAGTTTGACTCATCAGACTATATTCCATGCTGAAGATTCGGCGACGGCCGCAGATCCCCATCTGCAGTCCTCGCCAGCAAGCCACAGATGAATCCATGGCCTTCTGATAACACCCAGCCAAACACCCCGCATTCTAACGATGCCGCGTTCTGTACCTAGCCCAGCCTCGCTCCCCTGCGACTGAAAGTCGGTAATTTTCGGTGTGCTTGCTCACACTTCGTTTCGCGTAAACTCTTTCCTGAATCACGGTTGCGCTGTGCTGTGGCGGGTTTTTACTACCGTTTGCGAATTCTCGCAGACAACCGCGTGAAGGCAATCTGGATGTTGCTGGTTTTTTCCCGCAGGCGAACCTGAAAACCATTCCCTCATTCAGTGGGGATGCACGTTTTTGGCCCTTACGTGCGAAGGGCCTCGCCCGCCGATTTCGGGAAATTGTGAACCCGGGGCAATCCTGTCGCCGATGACAATTATTGGTGAACCACACCGCCATGCGCGCCCGAATTGCCGGAAGGAGTACCGGCAAATTCTGCTGGAAGTACCTTCCCTGCACGCTGCACGGCGACAGAAATTACTCGTGATCGATCTTAGTCCTGTGCATCGCGTTATCCACGTGGCGGCAGGGCGGGAGACACCGGGATTCATGAATCGCACATCGTCATCGAACCTGTTTGACCAATTGCCTCACGGCTACCGCATCGACGTGCGATTCGGCACGACGTACGACCGCGCTCCGTCTGGTGCTGATGATCTGACAATGATTTGCGGGGTCGATACGCGCGAAGCCGTTATCCTGAATCGTCTTGGCGTCTACTTTCTGGCTCAGGTTGCGCTATGGCAGCGGCGAGAAGCAGCAGCATTTGCTGATGAGCTCGGCATGAGTCTTTCCACCTTGCTGGAAGAGCAGTGGATTGAACAAGCACATCGTATTTGTCGCCCGCAGCCTGTTGAGCCGTCAAGTAATTCACGCCATCTGCCGGCGTCGGTGATACGCACGGTATCGCTGCTCGGTTGCGCCCTGCTGGTGGGTTGCATGGCCGTTTACTGGATGAGTCTGCGAACGAATCCTTCGCTACGCGGCGTCCTGTCGGCTGACATTACTTCGCTGCGTGTTCCTGCTGAATCCCGTCTGCTGGAGTCATTTGTTGAGGCGGGTGACGAAATTTTTTCCGGTGACAAACTGATCACCCTGGAGAAAACTGAACACGTCGCCATGATCCGTCTGCAGGAAGAACGAGTTCGCGAACTGGAACGTCAACTACGTCAGGCCGAAGCTCAGGCTGCTCTGGATCTCGCATGGCGTAGCCGGGAACTCGATCGTGAGTTGTCCGACGTCCGCACTCGAGCTCACCTGATTCAGGAAGTCAAGCGGACGGCGGCAGAGGATTCGCACGGTTCGGCGTCTGTGTCCAGTGAAAGCCCATCAGAACCGAGCAAAGGAATCGCCGCTCAGACGGTTTCGCAGTCTCAGTTCTATGAAGAACCCGAAACATCGCAGACTCCCAACAGCATGGTATTTATCAGCGGGGCGTCAGGGAAATCGTCGATCGACGTCGCTCGTCCCGCTGCACCGCTACAGATTGCACCAGTGGCACCTCAACCCAAACCTCAGAAGGTCGTCCTGGCGTCTGAACCGAAGCCGGACGCGATGTTGAGCGTCGAAGCGAAGAACGTTGAACAACGCCTTCAGCGATTGGAAGAACTCCGCAGCCTGTTGCCCAAACAGGTTCGCACGGCCGCTGGCGTGGAAAGTGTTCGGCTGCAGTACGAAGAAGCGAATCAGCGGCTGACAGAAATGAATACTCTTAGCCGCGAAGTCGCCGTGCTGTGTCCATCGCATGGTAAGGTCGGCCAGGTGCGGTATCAGCCCGGTGACAACATGTCGACCGGTGAAATCATGCTGAAGATTTTGCACACGGATCGACGCTACGTGCTGCTTCATGTGCCAACGCGGCGAGTCAACGAAATTCAGCCGGGAACTGTTGTTGAGCTCGTCTTCCCGGGCGATGGTCATTATCGCGGCAAGGTTTCTAACCTGCCGATGCTCGCAGAATCTTCACCGCCCGGCGGCACGAGTTTAGTGACGGTTCGAGTTGAACCTGTCGGACGACTGTGGCCCGAAATTCCGATCGGCAGCCAGATTGATGTGGTCGTGGGGAGCAAGCGACTTTTTTAGAGATCGCTAAATCAGTTCGATGTCGGCTTCATCCACCGTGATCGATGCGCCCTGCTGCAGGAAGTTCACCAAAACTGTCAGCCTGTGCTGGTTCTTAACCTGAGTGATCGTGCCGACCAGTTCTCTGTCCTTCAGGGGGCCGCGTACGATTCTTGCCATCTGGCCCACCGTTGGCCGAACTTCCGCCTGCAGGTCTTCGCCATGTTCTTCCAGCGTTCGGATCTGCTGCAGGTCTTTGACCAGAATTTCAGGATCGACCACAGGAATACACTTGGATACGCATCCGGTCGCCACAGTGTTGTAGCGGTCTTCTTCCGATGCACATACAAATACGTAGCCGGTGAACAGCGGCGCATAACTGGTGCGCATGCGGCCAGCCGGTGATCGCGTACGTTTAGCGACCATCGGTCCGTAGTGAGCGATCTTTTGCGTGCGCAGACGCCGCATGAGATCTTTTTCGCGCCGAGACAGCGTGTAGATGGCGAACCAGTTGCCGTCCGGCACAATGATCTCGGGTGAGGAAAGCAGGTTGTCCGGATACAGGTCCGGTTCCTGGTCAAGAATTGGCATGGGATCTGAAATCTAACTCGAATACTGGCCCGATAAACTGAGAGACCGAGCTCTCCCCGATTGCTAATTCTACGGAAATCTGCGGCGTGCGTGAATCGCAGGCGAAGTTTGTTGATTCGACTGCGACCGGACAAGGGCGGGAAACGCGATATCCGGTTTGATCCATTGATTCCAACATCCGGTAGTGAAACTGCGTAGGCAGGTTGAGCTAGCGAATGTTCTGAAAATCAGCGAAAAAACTAGCATTTGACCACACCATTCCAGAAGATCGCACGCAACACTCCAACCACATCAGAAATCTTGCTCCATGTATGTTCTCCTCGGCGGCCACGGATACGTGGGCACCGCTATTCAGCGATTTCTCGCACAACAGCAACTGCCTTTTCAGGTCGTCTCTCGCAGCGACGTTGACTATTCCAGTCGAGATGCGCTGAGGACTTTCCTGGGGGAAACGCGCCCTGAGTTTCTGATTAACGCAGCTGGGTTCACGGGCCGCCCTAATGTCGATGCCTGTGAATTGCAGAAGGCCGACTGTCTGGATGGTAACGCTGTGTTGCCCGGAGTCATCCGTGACGTTTGTGAAAACCTGAAGCTGCCCTGGGGGCACGTTTCGTCCGGCTGTATCTACACCGGAGCGAAGCCTGATGGCAGCGGGTTCACAGAAGCCGACCCGCCCAACTTTTCCTTCCGCCAGGACAACTGCAGCTTCTATTCCGGCACGAAAGCGCTGGGCGAAGAGGTCCTGGACGGGGCAACTCAATGCTATGTGTGGCGGCTCCGCATTCCGTTCAACGAATTCAATTCACCTCGCAACTACATTAGCAAGATGATCAATTACGATCGGTTGCTGGACGCGACCAATAGCCTGTCGCATCTTGGCGAATTTGCGGCGGCGTGCGTGGCCTGCTGGACTCAGAAAGTCGACTTCGGAATCTACAACCTGACCAACCCGGGGGCAGTGACGACTCGCGAAGTCGTCAACATGATTCAGCAACAGGGTCTTAGCGATAAGCAGTTCTCCTTCTTTGAAACAGAAGAAGAATTCATGAAGCTCGCGGCCGCCACGCCTCGGTCCAATTGCGTCTTGGACAGCAGCAAGGCCATTGCAGCCGGGCTGCCGTTAAGTCCCGTAGAAGACGCTTTGCAGATGGCTATGAAGAACTGGAAATAACGTACCCCTCCCGCAATTCATTGCGGGAGGGGTCGATCGAGCGAAGCAAGATCGGGGGAGGGCCGACCGTGCAACTGATTTGTGAGACTCATCAGTTAGTGCCGCGCATGCCCCGTCCCGGACATTGCTTCGCTGGTCCGACCTCCCCTCGGCTTCGCCGGGGAGAGGTGGGATTCCTGCAGTAACACATTCAAACACCGGAAACATTCCCAACATGTCGACCATCCTTGTCACCGGCGGCGCCGGGTTCATCGGAAGCTGCTTTGTTCGTCGAGCCATCGCGCGAGGAACAGCGCGGATCGTGAATCTGGACAAGCTGACTTACGCCGGCAATCCGGATTCACTTCCTCAAGACATTGCGACCAAGCACACGTTGGTCGTCGGTGACATCGGTGATTCTTCACTGGTGCGAAGCCTTCTGGCGGAACACCAGCCCGATGCCATTGTCAACTTCGCGGCCGAATCGCACGTTGACCGGTCCATCGATGGGCCCATGGAATTTGTGCAGACGAATGTCGTAGGCACGTGTCGGCTGCTGGAAGAAGTTCGCCAGTATCACGCAAACCTGTTGCAACCAGCGAAGGAAGACTTCCGCTTCCTGCATGTGTCGACCGACGAAGTTTACGGTTCACTGGGCGACACCGGCCTGTTTACCGAAACCACGCCCTATTCGCCAAACAGCCCGTATTCAGCATCGAAAGCTGCGTCGGATCACTTTGTGCGAGCGTACCTGCACACGTATGGCGTGCCGACGTTGATGACCAATTGCAGCAACAATTATGGCCCCTATCAGTTTCCTGAGAAACTCATCCCGCTGGTAATCCTGAACGCATTAGAAGGCAAGCCGCTACCGATTTATGGCGACGGGTTGAACGTGCGAGACTGGCTGTACGTCGACGATCACTGCGAAGCTATCGAAACCGTTCTGGATAAAGGAGTGATCGGTGAGTGTTACAACGTGGGCGGCAACAACGAACAGGCGAACATCAACATCGTCCGCACGATCTGCCAAACCATTGACCGCCTAAAGCCGGACCTGACCCACCGCCCGTGCGAATCACTCATCACCTACGTCACCGACCGCCCAGGTCACGACCGCCGCTATGCGATTGACGCTTCCAAAATTCGCGATGAGTTAGGTTGGGAGCCGAAACAGAACTTTCAGGACGGTATCGAAGCCACGGTGAAGTGGTACATGGAAAATTCAGACTGGGTTCAACGCGTTCAAAGTGGCGAATATCGAGGTGAACGTCTCGGTCTGGGTGGTTGATTCATCATCGTTTAACCCGCAGCCGAAGGCGTAGGCGGTGCTTCTGCGGTAACTCTCGCGATTCCCACTGAATGAACCGTAGCCCGTAGCCCGTAGCCCACAACTCACAACTCACAACTCACAACTCACAACAACTCGGTCCTGGTTCGCGAAAGCTGACTGTGTCGTTGTGACCGTGTGAGCGCCGCCTTCGGCTGCGGGTTAAACAATCTTTCTCGAACCATGAGAACAAAGGCTACGAATGAACTACTTCAAAAAGGGGATCGTCCTTGCCGGTGGCACGGGGTCTCGACTGTTTCCGATCACGCACGGCATCAGCAAGCAGATGGCGCCCGTGTACGACAAGCCGATGATCTACTATCCGCTGTCGACACTGATGTTGGCCGGCATTCGAGACGTGCTGGTTATCTCATCGCCACGCGACCTGGGCGGGTTTCAGAAACTGCTGGGTGACGGTGCTCAGTGGGGCATGAAGTTTTCGTACATGGAACAGGCCGAGCCGGAAGGGCTGGCTCAGGCTTTCATTCTGGGGGCCGACTTTGTGGGCGACGACCACGTGGCACTCGTGCTGGGCGACAACATCTTCTACGGCCGCGGCTTTCGCGAAATTCTCAGCAACGCCGCATCGCTGGAGACCGGAGCCACCATCTTTGGCTACGAAGTCCGCGACCCGGAACGCTACGGGGTGGTGGATTTTGATGAAAATCAGAAGGCCGTTTCGCTGGAAGAAAAGCCTGCCAAACCGAAGTCAAACTACGCCGTGCCAGGACTCTATTTCTACGACAACGACGTCGTGGAAATCTCCCGCAATCTCAAGCCATCTCCGCGCGGTGAATTGGAAATTACCGACGTGAACCGCATCTATCTTGAGCAGGGCCGTCTGCAGGTGGAAATTCTGTCTCGCGGCTTTGCCTGGCTAGACACGGGAACTCACGAATCGCTGCTGGACGCGGGCAACTTTGTGGCCGCGATCGAAAAGCGAATGGGCCTCAAAATTTCCTGCCCGGAAGAGATCGCCTACTACCAGGGTTTCATCGACCGCTCAGGCATCCTGAGTCTCGCCGATGCCTATAACAACGAATACGGCGACTACCTGCGGCATATGGCGGATCGGAAACCGGGCAGGTAGGTTCGTGCACTGCAACGATTGTTCATCCCTTCGTGAGGGGCTAAGATTAAGGGAGACAAGGCGGCCCTTTTCATCAGGACTCAAACGTGATTTCGGCAATCAAGATCAAAAATTATCGGTCGTTCATCAATGCCGAAGCGAAGCTGTCGCCGTTTACGCTGGTGATTGGCCCCAATGGTGCTGGCAAGTCTAATCTGTTGCGATGTTTGAGAGATGTGTTTTGGCAGAACACCCCCAATCGCCGCGGCCTCTGGGGCAAAACCCCAATACTGCCACTGGCAAAACAGCGACACTTGAATCTGGCCAGTACGCCCTGCGAGGTTCAATTATACCTTGCGTCAGGCACTCAAGTGGTCATTGACGAAAATCTCCGACCACCGGACGGGTTAATCAACCCCAACGATCTTGGCTGGTACTCGATCGATCCCAGAACAGTCGGTTTGGAAGAACCGATTGGACCGGATGCTGTGGTTCGGACAACGGGTAAAGGTGCGGTTGCCGTACTCGATAGCCTCAAGACCGGTGATCGAGAAGACTTATTTGAGACGATTGAGAGGCATCTCCGGGAATATGTGCCCACTATCGCAAAAATCAGCACTCGTGCAACGAGCGAGCGTGGCAAAATCCTCCAAGTACGAGAGCACCACATCAATGCCCCGTTTCCCGTCTCTGAACTATCAGAAGGAACGCGGCTGGTCTTGATCATCCTTTGTATTGTCTTTCAGGAGAACGCTCCGAAGGTAATCCTTCTCGAAGACATCGACCGAGGACTTCATCCTCGACTATTCCAGGGAGTGGTCGAAATGCTGCGTACTACAACGGCGAGTACCGACAGTCAGATTATTGCGACGACTCATAATCCGTACATGCTCGATCAGTTTGTTGACCACGAAGACGAAGTCCTGATCGTTGAGAAAGAAGATGGCGGGTCTACGATCACGTCACTCGCAAGCCGCCTTGATTCGACGGACAGCATGGAACAGGCGCTAGGAGAATTGTGGTACGGTGGCTTTGTCGGAGGAGTGCCAAAGCCGCGATGACCGCAACAGACATCAAGCCGCTTCTGTATCTGCTTACGGAAGACGACAACGACGATCTGTTCTTTGAAAGGTGCGCGGAACGCATCAGTGGATTGTCATTTCAGCAGATGGATCCGCGTCGACTCCGGAAGAATGGTGGCATTGGCGCTGCGCGAAAGGCAATGCCCCACTTTCTGAATGACCTGAAGAAGGCGGCTTTTCAACCGGCGTTCTTCGTGATCGCGATCGATAACGATCGGGCACCTGCGCACCCCGATCACAAGTCGTTGCCAAACCTGGGCAGGCGGGATCATGGTAAGCAATGTCGCCACTGTGAAATCATGGGGATGATTCAAAAAGAGTGGGGGCACGATTTCCGGCAATGGCCCGTTCAGGGTGCCATCGCTGTTCCGGTGCAGATGCTGGAATCCTGGCTCCTGCTGGGTCTTGATCCGGAACGGGGCACTTTGCCCATGTTCTCTACGAAGACCTCGTCACTGGCGAAGGCCTACCACAATGGCAAGCCCCCCGATCAACTGAAAGACCTGCGAGACAACTATCGGGCGAGCAACAACAACATAGCCATCGGAGACTTGTGCGTGTCGGTCGTGGAGTCGCTGGATCTCGGTGAGGTTTGCAAAGCTTCACCGAGTTTTCGACTGTTTCACGATCAGGTATTGCTTTGGAGTACGCCAGCCAACGCTGAATAGTGAAGTACGGTGGGTATTACCCACCGATTTCTGGTTGATAAGTTCTCCGCCGCCTGTAGAGCTGGGCAGTGGCCATCTTACTTGCTCCGATCGGGGCAGGCCCGGCGGCGACTAGTTCAAGCGTCCGTCAGCTTAACCTTGGCGTTAGGACGTGTATAGACCGATCCCGTCGCGTATGAATTCGAAGGCGTGTGGACTCGACCACCGGAGACCGTAAGGTTCTCGTCCGGGCAGTGCGGCTCATTGCATGTTCCGCTGGTTGAATACCAAAGGCGAAACCGGCCTGTGGAGCAGAGTCGTGAGCGATACGATTCTGGCCGTGTGGACTGAAGTTATTGCACGCAGAAGCCCGACTTTCACCAATAGCCGGGCTTCTGCGTGCAGTGACAATAATTGCGTCCATATCACCAGCCGGGAAGGTCGGAAAGCAGGTGCTGAGAAAGAAGAACTGCCGCGATTGACGCCGCCAAAACGATTCCGAAACGAAGCCACCGACCGCGCCAACAGCAAGATGAGGAATACAGTATTCCCAGAGCGGCAAGCGCTATTAGCAGAGAACCGAGTACTCGCGTGAATGTGATTCCTCCGCCGCGTTCCAACGGAATCCTGTTTGCCAGGAACAAGGGCGATAGGAAAAGCAGCAGATAGAGACTTCCCCAGATTGCCATCAGCGTCACTGGAATGATGCGCCAACGTGTTCGCCGCTGAGTTGCGGCTGCTTCATCGACCGAACTGCTCGGAACTTGGTAGGGATTGCTTTGAGGATCGTTCATTCGATCGCCAAGTACGGAGTGTTCAGAAGACGGCGTGACTACAGAAGATCTTTTCTGTCGGAAAGAGCTTTCGGTTCAGGATGTCGAGTTTATGCCAGCCGGATTGATGCGAGTCGTTTAACCCGTAGCCGGAGGCGCAGGCGCTGCTGGGGACGGCTGTGTCGCAGCGGAAGCGAAACACTCACGGGCGCCGAGCAGCAACGCCTGCGCCTCCGGCTACGTGTTAAACGATCTACTGGCTTGGCTCCGTAAGCCTTGCATCGAAACTGTTGTCGCAGTGACAAGGTTCGAGGTCGCCTGCGGCGAAGTGCCGCACGGAAGTCGGCACCTACTTTGGTGGCTCAACGACACACCGAAACCCCGTATGAAATGCGCCGGTGTCTTCTTCGCCTTTCATTCTGGCGCTGACTCGGTAACCGATGCAGTATTGATCGCTGCACATGAAGCTGCCTCCGCGCTGGACTCGCTTGATGATGCCGGGTTCCTGAGGGTCGAAGCTGCTGTCCGGGCCGGGCGGGTTGTGAATGGGACTCGTGACGTAATAGTCGGGCTGGTAATAGTCGGCACACCATTCCCATACGTTGCCGCTCATGTCGTGCAGACCGAAGGCGTTTGGTGGAAACGTGGCCACGGGAGCCGTTGTCTTGAAGCCGTCTTCGGCTGTATCTTCGATAGGGAACGTGCCCTGCCAGATGTTCTGCTTCCATTCTCCGTCGGGCGTGCGAATGTTGCCCCACGGATAGAAGTTGCCGTCCATGCCGCCTCGAGCTGCGTATTCCCATTGAGCTTCCGTCGGAAGTTGTTTGCCCGCCCATTCGCAGTAAGCCTTCGCGTCCGGCCAGCTCACGTGAACCACGGGGTGGTCCATCCGATCATCAATGCTGCTGTCCGGGCCTTCGGGATGCTTCCAGTCAGCTCCGGGCATGTATTGCCACCAACTGTAAGCTCCTTTGGACGGATCGATATCTTCGCGGCTGTTCAGTTGCAGGCTGCAAATAGAACCCGGCACGTTGAACTCTTCCTGAATCGCAATGTTGTCGAGACCGGAGCCTGGCTGAATGCTGCGGAGTTCCGGTTTACGTTCCGGCAGAGTGACGTAGCCGGTGGCGTCGACGAATTCTTTGAACTGACGGTTTGTGACTTCGGTGACGTCCATCCAGAAGCCGTCGATGGCGATGGGATGAGGCGGTTCTTCGTCGGGCGGGCCGGTGTCGCCGCCCATAACGGCAACTCCGCCGGGAATCCAGACCATGCCTTCAGTGCGCTGCTTCAAGTCGGCGGGAAGGTCAGTTGGTTGCTCCTTCACAAGTTTTCTATGCACGTCGCCAGGAACTTTGTTCTTGATCTTTTTGACGACAGCCGGGTCATGCAACGCAGACGTATCGCGAACGACGGGAATGGGAACGCCCAACGCATTGCAGGCTATGGCCGGATCAATCGTTGCGGCGGCCGAGTCTTCTGACGTTGCGGATTCGTCCGCTTCTGCTGTAGCTGCGGGGGTGTCAGCGGGTTCTGCACGAGCAACTTCCGGGGCAGGGCGGTCGGCCGTGGTGTTCGAATAGAACAGCACTCCGGTAAATCCAGCGGCAGCGACGAGCAGCACGGCGATGGCGGGGAGGAAGTGTTTCATTGATTTTGCGCTTTCGTCAATTGCCGGGATCAGGAATCAACGCTTTCAGCTCAGAAACGCCGTGGCGCACGTCTTCAGCTCGCTGGTCACCGCCCCCGCGTTCGACACACACCCAGTTGGTGTAGTCTGCTTCTTCCAGAGTAGGCAGAAACTGAATCCAGTCAACCACGCCGTCGCCATGAGCCACTTCAACGCCCGCTCCATCGACGTCGCTGAGGGCGTCGCGAGCTCTAATGTAGCCGACGTGCTGGTAGAGGTCTCGGAATGTGCCCACGACGGGGGCTCCGGTCATGACCGCCGTGGCCGTGTCGAATACGATGCCTAGCGGGCCGGCTTTCACTTCTGCGAATAGCCGCTTAATCAGCGGTTGGTTGTAGCTCGACAGTTGCAGGTTCAGCGTGCAACCCACGTGGTTGCCGTGGCGTGTGAGGTCGTTCAGGATTTCACAAAGCTGAGTGAACTGAGTCGCCGGCGTGGGGCCGGAAGATTCCGGCGCGGTGGCGAATGCGAACGGGTTGGCCTGGTCGTCAATGCTGGGAGCGGCCTCAGCCGGGGCCGGAGTAGCTGTGGGATCGGGAATGCGACCGCAGCGCACGAGCAAATCGGCGGTTTCCAGCTTGCGGGCCAGTGTCATCGACTTGCGGATGATGTCCAGCCGCGGTTCGAGGTATTCCGGGTCATAAAGAGAATGCCGCGTCGGGCACATAAGCCCGGCCACGTTCATCTGACGTTCTTTGACGTACAGCAAAATCTGGCGGATTGAGGATTCCGTGGCCTCGGCGGCCGAGACTTCTGATCGCGAATTCAGCCGCACGCCCTGAACTTCGCTGGCGGCGGCCAGGCTGATGGCTTTCTTCAGGGATGCGTTGAGGTCTTCGGTTGCAACGGCCAGTCGAAGTGACATGATCTGCGGTTTCTGAATTCGGACTAATGGTTTTGCTGCCGCGATCATAACGCGGAATTAGGTAGATGACGACAGTTAGCGATGCAATCGCATTCCTTGAGAAGTTTGCGCCTCCCGATTTGGCGGAAACCTGGGACAACGTGGGCCTGCTGGTCGGGCGGCGGGATAGCCACGTCGAGAAAATTATGACATGCCTGACGCTGACGCCCGACGTCGCGGCAGAAGCCCTTGAGAAAGACGTGCAGTTAGTCGTCTCTCATCACCCCGTGCTTTTTCGCGGGGCAAAACAGATCACGGATGCGACAAGTGAAGGCCGCATGTTGTTGGATTTGATCGAAAACGAAGTCGCCGTCTACAGCCCTCACACCAGCTTCGACAGCGCCGAACTGGGAATCAACCAGCAGTTGGCGGAGTCGTTTGGGCTTCTTGAAATCGTACCATTGCGTCCGCGGGAGGAAGGGGACTCCGGTGATGGCGGAGCCGAATTGGGCAGCGGCCGAGTGGGGCGATTGGCGTCAGCGATTGACCTCAAAGCATTTTTGACGATGCTCCGGACGGTGGTTGCGGCCGACTATGTTGAATTCAGCGGGAACCTTGAAAACTCAGTAGAACGCGTCGCCGTCGCATGCGGTTCAGCCGCGGAGTTCCTGGAAGATGCGATCCGGCTTGGTTGCGACACCTTTGTCACGGGGGAAGCTCGCTTTCATTCCGCTTTGCAAGCACGCGGTGCGAACGTCAACCTTGTGCTGCTGGGGCATTATTCCAGCGAACGGCCAGCGGTTCAACGCTTGGCAGAGATTCTCAG